>CAMPHR010000009.1 GCA_946886075.1 uncultured Novosphingobium sp.
GCTGCCCGTCAGCACCACGAACGACGACGAAAGCGGCTTCAGCCACATGTGGCTGCTCTGGACCTGAATGTCCCGGGCCAGCACTTCACTGTGCGCCACCATCGCCTTCATCTTGGCAAACGGGATTTCCGCCTGGTCCTCGTCGCGGGCGAAGGCATAGCCTTGTCCGCCTTGCAGCCCCTCGACCGCCCAGAACATGAGGGCGAGCGCGGCCAGGAATTCCGACTTGCCGTTTTTGCGCGGGATCCAGAGGCGCAGGATCTGGAAGATGCGCACATGCTCTTCCACCTCCGCGCCTGTCATCGGATCGATGATCTGGATCGGATGTTTCCACCCGAACAGCAGGCGGACAATGATCTCCTGCCACAGGTTGAGGCGGAACGGGACGCCTGCGAAGCGATCATCCGTCAGCCGGAAAATCTGCGGCCAAAGCTCGACGACATGGTCGGCCTTGGCATGGTCGAACCATGCACCGGGCTGGCCCGCCGCTTTCTTCCACGCGCCGATCGCCCAGGCATAGGCCGGGTCGCTCTCGACCGACGCGAGCCAGGGCGGCAGCGGATCTCCTTCCCGCCACCAGGGCGACAGCGTTACCGCTGCCGACTGGTCGGCCATATCAGTTCGGCCGCTGTCCCGGGGGCGGAGTGTCCATGCTGCCTAGCATGCCGACCCGAGGGCCGACATCAGCGACAGGCTCGCGCGCCTCTTCTTCCGGCTCGCCCTTCCGCTGCGCCGGCACCGCCAGCGCGCCGCCGAACAGGCCCGGGTTGGTTGCCGCCGCGCCCGCCTGATTCTTGAACAGGTCATATTCGTCATGGGGCGTGAGCCCGAACTGCTTTGACAGCGACATCACGTTATCGAAGCATTCCTGCCGACGACGCACGGCGGGGTGGTCGCGGATCATGAAGCCGCCCGCGACCGTCTTCACGCGCTGCGTCATGCCTTCCTGCTTCAGCTGATCGTTCAGCGAAACCCAATCGGCATAATAGACGCAGAACATGGCGAAGATCATGCGGTGCTGCTCGGGCAAGCGATGCGTGCGCGCCAGGCGCGGTGCCATCTCCCGCCAGACCGCGACGGCACCGGCATAGAGCGGGCCCTGGTCGATCATCGCGGGCGGCTGCAGCACGTCGCCCGATGTGGATGCCATCAGCAGCTGCGCGACGCGCTCGGCTTCCTCCTCACGCTTGCGCGTGGCGGATTTGCGCCGGTTGGGATAGCCCTTCGCTTCCTGATCTGGGTCGGGCCTACGTCCACGCGCCATACAAAATCACTCCTCGGCCGACCGTCGCGCGGCCCACCTCCTTCGCCAAATCGCGCCCGAATTCAGCGCCTTAAAAAAATATCTGGCGCAGAATTTCGCGCCGATTTTTCCGTGTCTGGACCGCCGGTCATGGGGCCGGGATCGCTAGACTTTGACCACCCCCCCGCATGAAGTGGTCAGGTCAGGGGATCGCGGCCGAGGCGGCGGGCCAGGGCGTCGATCGTGGCCTTGCCCGCAGCCTCGACGGCCTGCTTCATCCCCGAATGGCATGAGGCGCAGCTGGCGACCCACCACTCGACCCGCCAGAACACACCGTCATAGGTGCGATGCGGGTAGAGGTGGTCAACTAGCGTGGACGGTTCCACCCGATCCTCCAGCGAGCAATACTCGCAGAGAGGATGCCCCCGCCGGAACGTCGCTGCCGCCTTCGACCATCGGCTTGTATAGCCGCGTGAGGCCGCCGAGCCGCGCCTGTCGTCCGCCTCCTTGCGGGCCTGCGCCTGCGATCGTGCGCCAGCTGGTCGTAACCGCTTTGGCATGGTCGGCATGGCGTCACCCAAAAAGAAGCGGGGCCGATGTCGCCACCAGCCCCGCTTCCAGTTCCAAGGAGAGGAATGCTTGGCTCCCCCCGATCCATACGACTGGACCAAGCATATATTTGAAATAGGGCCATTCACTGCGGAAACGGACACCCATTATTTACTCCGGAATAATTCCGGGGGTTGACACATTCCGCAACCGGAAATGCGTCGTTTCAGCGCGCATCAGAGCAGATCGTGCGACGAACCGTTGCGGTTGAGGCGCACCGCAATGCCGGTGATGGCACGCGAATAGCGCTTCCGCAGCGCCTCTGCGCCCACCATGACGCCCTCCGATTCGGCAACGTCGCGCCAATCGAAGCCGACCTTGCGCGCCCGCAGCCGCAGCACTGTGGCGACCAGCGACCGATCGCGCGGGACGACCCACTCGATCCATGCCCCATCGCCGGTGAGCAGCCGCTCGACCAGATCAACCTGGCCGGAGCGCAGGCCGGGACGACCGGGCCGCGTCTCCATCCAGTCACCCTTGCGCACATCGCGGATGACGGCGGGCATGGACGACCGCGAGCAGCTGCGCAGCCACGTGGCCTCTCCATCAGGCAGGCGCATCAGATAGCCCCAAGCCTCGGCAAGGCGCTCCTGCACCGCCTCAAACGTCCAATACTGCGAACCTTCCACTGCCGGAACCGTCATGCTCTCATCCTTCCACTACTCAACTCTATGAAAAGCCTATATAAATTATTGTATTTGGAAGCTTTGGAAGGATTGGAATGATTATTGTATATTTTCATCACGCATGCGCCCGCGCACACGCGCATATGTGAAGAAAACATGCGGACAATCCTTCCAATCCTTCCAGTGGCGCAGAAATCCGCGCTTTCTTCCTTCCAGTGATGCTTCCGCAACCCTTCCAACCCGGAAGCATTCGAACCTGTCGCGCCGCCGCCGCTCAGAAGTCGGGCACGAAGTCGTCGTCATAAGGCGGGGGCGCGGGCGGCATGTCGGGAGTTGCAGAGGCCGTGCTGGCGGCCTCATCGGGCAGCGTCGGCACGACGTCGCGCACCTTGCCGTTCTCATCCACGAAGTCGGAGACCTCGCGCACTAGACGGATGCCGAGCCATTGCATCCCGTCGCTGGCCTTCTTCTGATAGCCTTTGTCGAGCATCGCCTTGGCCAGTCCCTTGTTCGACCAGTCGCGCTCGCCCGCCGCCTTGCCCCAGGCCAGAAAGACCTCATGCAGCTTCGATGATTGGATGCGGCCTTGCGGATCCGGCACGGTGCAGAGCTTCAGGAAGCGGCCGAGCGGGTCGCTGGCCTCGCGATATTCGGCCGTCGCGTCCTTCACCGCCTGCGGCTCGATCAGCCCATTGTCGAGCCAGTCGAGCAGCCCGCGCACGATATGGTTGAGCACGCCGGCAGCCTCGGCCCGCAACTTGGCGGGCAGCCGCTCGTCGCGATCGCCATCGGCGACATGCGCGTTCCACGGCACCAGCTTCATACGCCGCCAGATGCCTTCGTCCGTGCCGGGAATATCCGGCTTGTAGTTGCCGCCGATCGTCAGCTTGAACAGCGGCATCAGGTCGAAGAAGCCGCGATGCAGCGCGCGCACCGCCATCGGCTCGCCACCCGTCGCCGCCTTGATCAGCGCTTCATTGAGCTTGGCTCCGCGCTCGGGCTCCGAAGCGCGCAGCATGCGCACGCCGCCAAGGCGCGCGAGATCCGGCGACGCCTGTTCGCCGCGTTTCTTGATCCCCTGGTCGAGAAAGGTCTCGATCCCGATCGTGCCGCTATAGTCGCCGACCACATGGGCCCACAGGTCGATCGCGGTCGATTTGCCGTTCGCGCCGAGGCCATACCAGAAATGCAGCTTCTGCTCCGATATGTCGCCGCTGGCGCTATACCCGGCCCACTGGTGGAGATAGCGGCGCATGCCGGCGTCGGGCTGGGCCCAGGCCAGGAAGTCGTCATAGATCGGGCTGCTTGCAGCCGCGTCATAGGTGACGGGCGCGAGCTTGGTGTTTAGATCCTCGCGCCGGTGCGGCTCGAGCGTGACGGTCGAGCCGTTTTCCTTGTCCCGGCGGAAGCGCAGCGTGCCGTTCAGCACGTTGATCGCGAGCGGATCTCGATCGAAGTCCTCGATCGGCGCGGTCAACCACCGCTTGGCGAGACCGGCGATGCATCCGATCCGACCCGATCCTTCCGACGCGCGTCCCCATTTGACCATCTGCTCCGACAGGATAACCGGGCCGCTGCTCTTTATCTCGATCAGGCGATCCATGGCGCCTGTGCGTTCGCCGCTATCCCGGTGTCGCTTCCATTGATCGGCCAGCAACAACGGAACCTTGCCCTCAGTCGGCAACGGCTGATCCGGCTTGGCAAAGCCCGTCGCCGCCACGAAATCAGCTTCGCGCTGGATCGAGCGCACCGTGTCGAACACCGCCGCCTGCACTTCCGCCGGCAGTGTATCCTTGTCCTGGTCGAGCACCTTCCAGCGGCGGCCATCCCATCCCAGCCAGCCTTTAGCCGTGGTGACGCGGAAGCTGTTGCCATAGCGGGCGTTGAACCGCTCGGCATTGCCGAGATCCGTGCGCTGGAATCCGGCGCACCGCATGTCGAGCAGCATGGGCGCGATATCGAAGCCCTTGGCGACGCCAGCGGCGAAGCTGCGCTCGATATCCTCGGCGGAGACATCCTCGACGCCTTCGGCAACTTCGTCGATCGCGTCGTCGGCCATGTCCTGGTCGATCAGCCCCGCGCCGACGCGGCGGCCCATGCCCCATGCGAACAGCGTGACACCATCCTTCGTCCGCTCGGCCGAGGCGACAAGCGCCGCCAGCCGCTTCACCGCCACCGCCTTCAGCCGGTCCCGCACTTCCTCCGTCTGGTCGGAGAATTTCGCCTCCATGGTTCCACCCGGAAGCTTTTGATCCTCGACCACCCACCGGGGGGCCGGGGGGAACTCGGCGTTGAAGAGGCCGCGCCAATAGGACTGGTACTGCAGCCGGGTCTCTTCGTGGCCGACGCTCGCCGCCAGGTCGGCCAGTTGCTGCCAGATCGCGGCCCTCCCTTCCGGCGTTTCGCGATCGCCAGCTGCCAGCACGGCCGTCCACACATAGCTGGAGAGCGACAGCGCGCGATCTACCAGATCATCGACCGCCTCTCGGCCGCACTCGCGCACCAGGCTGTCAGGATCATAACCATTCGGAAGGGTGGCGATCTTCAGCGACCGACCGGGGCCGACCATGGGCAGGGCGCGGATGCAGGCACGCGACGCGGCCTTGCGCCCCGCCTCATCGCCATCCATCAGCAGGACCGGGCATTCCGTCACGCGCCAGGCGCGCTCCAGCTGCTCGGGCGTGATGGCCGTTCCCATCGGCGCGACCGCTTCGCCGATCCCGGCCTGGTCGAGCGCGATCGCATCGAAATAGCCCTCGACCACCAGCAGGCGGCGAGCGACTCGTGCAGCCGGTGCCGCGCGGTGGAGGTTGAACAGCACGCGGCCCTTGTCGAAATGCTCCGACTGATCGCTGTTCAGATATTTGGGCAGGGCGTCGCCAAAGGCGCGCCCGCCGAAGCCGATCGGCCGACCGCGCGCGTCGTGAATCGGAACGATGAGGCGATGCCGGAAACGATCGCGCCGACCATTGTCGGTCTCGACGACCAGGCCCGCCGCCATCAGCTGGTCGGCCGCGATGCCGATCGCCGACACCCCGCCGCGCATGGGCGCAAAGCCAAGGCCGAAACGCTCGATCGACGCGGGCGTAATGCCGCGAGCGGCCAGCGCCTCCATGGCCATGCCCGTCGGCTCCAGCTGGCGCGCATACCATGCCGCCGCTTCGCCCAGGACTTCGCCGACATGTTCGGCACGGCGTGCGCGCTCGGCCTGCTCGGGAGTGCGCGCCGGCATCTCCATCCCGGCCGCTTCCGCCAGCTGCTTCACCGCATCGATGAAGTCCATGCCCTCATGATCGGTGAGCCAGCGCAGCGCGTCGCCATGCGCGCCGCAGCCGAAGCAGTGATAGAATTCCTTGTCGTCGTTGACCGTGAAGCTGGGCGTCTTCTCGCTATGGAAGGGGCAGCAGCCCTTATGTTCCTTGCCCTTTTTCTCCAGCTTCACTTTTTGCCCGATCAGGGCGGACAGCGGCGTGCGGGCGCGGAGTTGGTCCAGGAATGAAGTTGGTAGAGACACAGAAACGCACCCCGAAAAATCAGGTCAAAAATTCACATCGATGTCGCGGAAGTTGCGGCCGTCAGGACGGCGGCGCGCTACTCGCCGTCATGTTCGATCGTCATGGCCGTAGGATCGTCGCGGTCACCGGCGAGATACATCCAGTAATGCCCCTCGACCGCTTCGATGATCGGCGCAGGCGCAAGGTGGAAGGCAAGCGCGGCCGCACCCACCGTCTGCCCCTCCCAGCCCTGGTCCTGCAGGCCGCTCCACACCTGGAGCGCCGTGCCCAACGTGCCGATCGCGTGCAGTTCTATCCCCATGCAGTCGCGGGCGAGCTCGATCGGCAAGTTGAACACGCTCGCCACCGTCTCGGCAGTGGGCTCGATCGGCTGCGTCAGGGACCAGCGCGCGACGGCCTGGCCGACCAGCCAGCGGCCCGGCATGCCGGAACCGTCGCTGTCACCGCCCTCCGCGTCCTGCTCGGCATTGTCCTCATCCAGTTCGGTGACGTTCCAGCTGTCCGTTTCCCGGCCCCAGCGCGTCACCCACGGTTCCTTGACCACCGTAGCCATCATTCCTCCCCCAAGAGATCCGGCGCACGAAACGGCGTCAGAACGTCATAAGCACAAAGATTGTCGATCGCGGCCGCGTCCCAGACGCACCAGATCACTTCCATCGTCGGGTTGCCCTTGGCGAGGAAATCGGGCCGCCAGTTCAGCGCGTAGATCCGCGCCGGCGTCCGCTGCCGCCACAGGCCCGTGCGGACCTCGGCATGCCAGAAGGACGATTTGAGCAGCATCGCCACATAGGTGCAGCCCAGATTATTCAGCAGATGCCGGATCATTTCGGCCGCCAGCGCGAAGGGCGGGTTCGTCACGACGACGGGCGAAAGCGCCTGCCGGCAGAGCAGAAGATCCTGCTGCGCGACGAGGTTGGCCGGATCCGCGACCAGGTCGCTCGCGATCGTCGCAAAGCCCGCGCCTTCAAGTTCCTTCGCGATCGCGCCGCCACGCCCGCACGGCTCCCACACCGGGTCAGCATCGGCGCAGGCATCGAGCAGATACTCCCGCTCGGCCGCGATGAACGCGCGCGTCACGCTGGCGGGCGTCGGATAATAGTCGTTCCCCTGCCGATCGACTTTGGCACCACCGCCGGTCATCATGCGGCCGAGCCCCTTCGGTGCAGGGCCTGCAATCGGCTGCTCAGGAAAAAGGGCATCGGCCATGGGCGTCAGTTTCCAACCGGACCATGCTCGCGAATTGTCGTCGCGCCATCATGATAGTGGATCGAAACGCGGTGCCCTTCAGCACCAGGCGCTGGATCTACCGCCAAGCCGAGCATCTTCATCATGTCGAGCATCGGTTTGAACCGAGCGACATAGACATCATAGTCGGCGCGCGTCAGGAGGCTCTCACCACATTTCGGGCAGGGCTTATCGATCTGATCCTCGCGGATCTCATCGACTGTTTCGCGGTGATCACACCCTTGGGCGTCACACTGTAGGAAAGCGGACATCGTCAGACCCTCAGCGGCATAAGGACATAAAGGCGGGCGGCATCGTCGCTGGTCTGCCACAGCGAGGGCGCGGCAGGATCCGCCAGCTTCACGCGAGCCCGTTCATTCCCGGAATCCGTGCCTTTCAAGTGCCGCAGCACGTCCAGCAGATAGCTGCCGTTGAACCCGATGCGCAGCGGCTCGCCCTCATACTCGCAGGGCACTTCCTCGCTGGCCGTGCCGTTCTCCGGGCTTGTCACCTCCAGCGTGACGGCCTGCGCGGCGAAGTTGAAGGCGATCGCCTTCGTCTTGTCGCTGCTGATCGTCAGCACCCGCTCCACCGCTTCGGCGAGCACCGAAGGCTCAAACCAGCAGTCCAGCCGGTTGTCGGCGGGAATGACGCGGGTGTAATCCGGAAACTTGCCGTCGATCAGCTTGCCGGTCAGCACCGTCTTGCCGACCTCGAACCGGAACTTCGTCGTGCTCACCGCCACGCCGACCGTGCCGCCTTCTTCGTCGAGCAGCTGGGCGAGCGCGGCGACCGCCTTCCGGGGAATGATGATGTCGGGCATGCCGTCCGCGCCTTCAGCGACACCGCAATGGAAGCGCGCCAGCCGGTGCCCGTCGGTGGCGGCCGCGAACTGGCATTCCGACCCGTTCGGCACATGGAGGAAGATTCCGCCGAGATAATAGCGGGTCTCTTCGGTCGAGATGGCGAAACGCACGCTCTCGATCATCTGCACCAGCTGCGTTCCGTCCTGCTCCCATTCCGCGTCCCAATCGCGCGCAGCGAGAACCGGAAAATCATCGGTCGGCAGCGTGGGCAGCTTGAAGCGGGCCCGGCCGCACTTGATCGTGATGCCGGTGTTGCCGTCCGCCTCGATCTTGGCGACGCCCTCTGCAGGCAGCTTGCCCGCGATCGACGCCAGCAGGGACGCATCGACGCAGAAGTTCATGGCGCTGTTTGCGCCAGCATCCTCCAGATCGACGGTCTTCTCGACCATGATTTCCAGATCGGTGCCCGTCAGGAACATCTGCCCGGGCGTCGATCGCACCAGCACGGTTGCGCAGATCGGCACCGTCGTGCGCTTCTCGACCACCGCGTTGACCGCCTTCAGCGCGGCGCGGAGCACCTTCACATTCACGTTGATCATGCCGCCTGCTCCTCAGGCTCCGCGACATTGTCGCCGTGGGGATTGTCGGCCCATGCCTCGATCGAGGGCCAGATCAGGCCGATCGCGTTGGCACCTTCGAGCAACTCCTCCAGGTCATCATACAAGGAGCACTCTTCGGCCTGCGGTGTGTCTTCCTGTTCGTCGCCATAGGTGCCGTCGGCCCAGCGGAAGTGCGCGATGCCATCGACCTGGATGACGATCGGTGCGGGATCCATCGCCAAGACTTCGGCGCGGCGCGCTTCCAGCGCCGCTGCGGCCTCAGCCTTCGCTTTTTCCTCGGCCTCGCGACGAATGGCCTCTTCCGCTTCCTGCAGCAGCAACTCCTTTTCAGCCTCCTCGAGCCGCGCGTCGATCTCCGCTGGGGTCACCAGGATCGAAATATCGACGCTATGGCAGAGGCCGAGACCGTCGCGCTCAACACCCGGGCCGAGATGAGGTTGGGTCGATTTCCACCAGAGCCGATCTTCAGTGCGCGCCTTGTGATGGTCCCGCGCGACCAGCCATGCCGCGACCGATCGGATCGAAGCCGCGCGGCGCTCGGCTGCCCACTCTGCCTCCGTTTTACGCGGTGCCTCCTGCCGGGCCGGTATGATGTCGGCCAGCCGCGCTCCCGGGACGAAGAACTGCTCATGCACGATCAGCTTGCCATTATACTCGACGCCGTAGATCCCGACGATGTCGATGCCCTTGGCGGCAGCCTGATCGCGAAGTTCGGCATAGCTTGGAAGATCCTGCCGGTAGTAGGGCCGTTCAACTAAGGCATAACCTTTGGGCGCAGTCGGCATCTTGCCGATGCGGAGGCCAGGGCACGGCAGGAGATCGCTAGTCGTGGGATGCGATGCCTTGGCATCAGCGAGCAAGCGGCCCTGCTGAAAATAAGCGCGGTCGGCGGCGATTGTCGCAATGATGTCCGCGTCGATCAGCTTGCGGCCGCTGTAGCCCTCTGCATCGCCGAAAAGATCATCCTCATATCGGCCACCCTTCTTCTCATAGTCCTTCGCGCCGACGAATTTGAACAGCGCGTCGCCGGTCGTCATCTGCGCATTGATAATAGCCGAGCGGATGCTCTGGACGCCGTGACCCCAAGGCTTTTTCGCTTCGACATTGAAGATCTTCAGCTGCAGCTTCTGATCCTGCGTCCCGGCGTAGGTCATAGCCGCGTCCAACGTCAGCTTGCCCAGCCGCATGGCGTCGAGGATCTCGGGCGCCAGCGAGGCCAGCCGCAGCCGCTGCTTCACATAGCGCTCGGAAAAGCCGAACCGCTTGGCAATATCCGCTGGCGACATCGTGCCCGGGCGCATCAGCTCCTGGAACGCCGCGAACTCATCAGCCGGGTTCATGTCACGCCGCGCCAGATTTTCCGACAGCGACAGTTCGATCGCCTCAGCCTGGTCGCGGATCAGCACCGAAACCTCATAGCCATCATCGATCGAGCCACGCTCGCGCAGCAGCTGCAGCGCCTGCAGGCGGCGGCCGCCACCGATGATGTAGATCGCGGCCGCGTCGATATCGGTATCACCGGCGTAGCCGATCAGCGACTGGAGCAGCCCGTGCGCGGCGATATCGTCGGCCAGGCTCTCCACGTCGGCCGCCTTGTCCGTGTGGCGCACATTTTCCGGCGCGCGGACAAGACGACCGAGCGGCACCGGCTGAATGGCCATGGGCGCGACCCGAAGGCCCTCCGGTGCTGTCGTCTCTTCTGGCGCTGCCTGCGCCGTCGCTTTCTTCGGTCTGGCCATGAAACGTCCTTCTCTCTTGGGCTTGCCGGTTGCGGCTTATGGATTTCGGGAGGGGGAAGGGGCGGAGGCCGGACGATGTGCAGTCGCACCGGCCCCCGCAGTCGAACCGCCGCCCAAAAGGGGCCTGCAGGCGGCGGCAATTTGCTCATTGGTTTCGCGGTCGATCTCGTCGGCCCAATGCTCGGCCGTCTCGAATTCGATGCCGAAGATTTGCGCCAGGTCGGCCAGCATGCAGCGGCCCACCTGATTGTAGCGCGCCTCGAAATGGCGGCGGGTGATGGTCATATCGACGAAGGTCACTGGCGCGCCTCCACCGTCAGCTGCTCGGCAAGGCCGCGCACCGCCAGCGCGGCAGCGATCGCCGCCACCAGCTGCTCCGCTTCCCGCTCGCTGATTTCCGCCATGCCATCCGCCGTCGCCAGCAGGACTTGCTTTGCCGCCGGGCGGTAGAGCGCCATGATGCCATTCGGGAACCGCCACCGGGCACGCCGAGGAAGTCCCTGCTGCGCCCGATACTGCTCCATCATCCCGCCATCGACGCACGCGCCGCAGAAGTAGGCGGGCTCGAAACCGGGGATGCGCATCGCGTCCCAACCGTCAGGCAGGGCCGCTTCCGGCACGCCCTGCTGCATGTCAGCACAGCCCATGCATGAGATCAGATCGCTCATAGCGCCCCCCGCACCGTCGATTTGCCGGTGGCGACGAAGGTGACGACGCGCCGCTCGCGCGTGCCGAAGTTCGTGACGGTGAGCAGCTTCTGCTCGACCAGCTGGTTGAAGAGGTAGCGGGCGGCCTCTGCGTTCTTCAGGCCCATTTCCCGCGCAATCTCGGCATTGGTGCGCGCCGGAATGCCAAGGCGCAGGCAGCGCTCCATGATCGCCAGGACTCGGCCTGCAGGCGTTTCAGCAACGGCATGCAGCGGGCGGGCGGGCGACTTACCGTGCCGCTCGGGATAGCGGCGGACGACGAAATATTCCCATTCGCCGTTCACCTTGCGCTGGTGCGTGCGAACCTCGCCCTCCTGCGCAAGCTCGCGAGCCCGCACAACGACATCGCGGCGCTGGTCCAGGACCGCCCCGCGCGCATAGACGAAGTCAGCGCCCTCCGGCGCACCCGCCACCCATTCCTCCAGTTCCCGCACGGAAGTGGAGAGGCAGAGCGGTCCGATCGAGAAGCGCAGATCGCGTGCGTTCGTGGCCATCGTCAGCGCCCCCCTTCCAGTGCCTGCATGCGCTGATCCAGCGCCGCCAGCGTTTCCAACATGGACTGAATGTCGGCACGAATGGCGTCTCGCTCGCGCGGCGAGACCGCCTCGCCTTGCTCGCCCTGGGCGCTGATCGCCGTCCGGATGCTGTCCGACAGGTCGCCAAGCTCGCCCGCGAGTTCCACCACCGACAGGGTCAAGCCGTTGGCATCGTCCTGCGGCTCGGGCATCGGCACGAACACGCCGCCAAGCTGGCGGCAGTAGGCGCGCAGGATGAAGGGCTGACCTTCCACGCGCGTTCCCAGAAGATCGATGGTGATGGCGTCCCGGATCGTGATGCTGTCGGGCTCATTGACCGAACTGCACCGCGACAACTGGCTCTTTTTGATGGAAGTTTCGTCGGCGCAGCGTTCCAGCCCGCCAGCCGCTTCGATGGCGCGTTTGGTCGCTAGCGCAAGCGCCTTCTCCCCCGTAGCAATATCCCCCCGTGGCATTTTCTAATGGGCCTCCTCGATTTGGGGGGAAACCTTGCCCGAATTTCCCGGTGACGATGCCTGTTCCGCTTCCGTATCAACTGGGGGGTTGGCAGCCATAAATGTCCGCACCCGATCTTCGGTGTCGCGGAATGTGCGGCGACCATTACGAAGTTGACGGACAAAATGACGGTCGTTCAGAGCACCATCACCAAAGGCGGTAGGAGCCATCCCGGTCTGAGCCAAATAGGCCTCAACGGCTTGGAGCAAGTCATTCATAAGGCGGGCTATAAGTGTGATAGATCACACCGTCAAGGTGTGATGCTTCACTTCTACCCTGAGCATGGCCGTTCGTGTGATACGTCACACATGCAGCACCTATCCGAGCTCGATCGTGTCCGCGAAGCACTGCGCGATTTGATGGAGCGCCGTCAGATCAAATCGAAGCCGTTGGCCAAGAAAGCTGGCCTCGGCGAGACGTCAGTCCGCGACTTTCTAGATCGCGAGGGTTCGGACGTGAAGCTGGGTACGTTGCGCCGCTTGGCAGACGCACTGGATGCGCCGCTTGAAGACTTGCTGGGCTTCGAACAGGTGCCGATCACGGGCCGCGTGGGCGCGGGCGGATCGATCATATTCGACGAGACCACCGGCATCGAAACGGCACCGCGTCCTCCAGGAGCCGTGGGCCCGCTCGAAGCACTTGAGGTTGTCGGCGATTCGATGCTCCCCCGCTATTCATCCGGCGACATCGTTTACATCAGCCGCCAGCATGACGGTGTGCTCGAACCGTACATTGGGGAATATTGCGCCGTCCGATTGGCGACCGGGGAAACCTACATAAAGCTGCTGGCACGAGGCAGTCGCCCAGGCTTCTACACTCTGCGTTCACTCAATGCCGCTGATATGGAAGATGTCGAGGTGGCCTGGGCAACCCCGATCATCTTCGTCATGCCGCGCGCCGGTCGGTCGCTTCTGCAGAAGTGACCCAATAGCGGAAGCCGCCCTTCGGCGCTTCCGGCGCTTGGCGATCCGGGAAGTAGGAGGCAACGATGACCTCATCGTCGCAGATCGCGACGCTGATCGTGACGCCCAGCATGCAGGAACGGGCCATGCCGATGCTCGCGATCACGCCTGAAACACCGCGCCCGCGCTCGTGGATCAGCGCCCTTAACCAGCTAGAGCGGGGGACGTACCCGATGGTGCATCCTTCCGAGGTTTCCACGCGTAGCGCCATCTCATCGTGCGGGTTATCAGGTTCGTGAACGAACCGGACAGCCTGGCCTGCGTAGCTCTCGCCGAGCGCTTGCTGATAGTTCGAAACACCCACAACACGCACAAAATAGACATCATCCACGACTCGCCGTCTCCTCTGTTGCACCTCACCAGATTCCCCAGCGACGCGAACATTTCAAGAACCTTGTGATAAATCACACCCAACCTTCTTGACGTAGTGTGATGCATCACACTATTTACGCCTCCACCATCAACGGAGGCTCAACATGCTTCAGTGCGAAAACCAGTTCCCTTACCCCGGCAGCGTCGCGCTGTTTCTCGGCCTGCGCTGGCGCGTACTCAGCCATGCGGCAGACGGCACCGCGCACATCGCCCGCGAAGGCGACGCCGCGAGTCTCACCCGCCGGGCTGACATCAACGAATTGGTCGATCCCAAGATCGCCGACGAAAACGCGATGATCGCGCTAACCGACATGAGCGAGGCAGCGGCCCGGATCGGCCTCTTCCTCGCTCGCCAGCTGCGCGACGCCAATCAAGTGACCATGTCGGACCTGCGCCGCCAGCTGGCCGAGGCAAGTCGCGAAGGCCGCATCCCGGCACCGCGCGACAACTTCCAGATTGCGATGCTCCTGCGCCGCCTGGGCTGGCGCAAGGTAGGCTACGTCAAGGAAAGCTACGGCACGTCGGCCCGCTATGCGCGTGGAGCCGTCCAGTGAGCGCCTTCAGCCAGATCGCCGCGGTCATCTTCGCCTGCAGCTTCCTGCTCGCTGGCTGGACGATCGTCAGCATGTTCGCCGCCTACCGCCACAAGATGGCGGCAGCGCTTCTCTTTGAGCCGATCCCCCGCGACCGGCCGATCATCACCGTGAGGAGGCGCGCGTGATCGTCATCCTTCATGGCCCCATGGCCAGCGGCAAGACTTTCCACAGTAAAGCTTTCGCCAGGCATTATGGCTGTCGGCACATCGCGGATTGGGATTGTCGCGCGCAGGAACTTCCACGGGACGGCAACCTGTTGCTTCTCACCAATGAGCACCCGGAGCGCGCCGTGGCAGCGATCCGCAAAAGGCGCCCCGATGCTGAAATCCAGGTGGTCCACGTTCGCACGGCTCGCCTTGCGATCGGCGTGGCACCCGTGGCCCCGCCGCTGCCCGCGAGGAGGGCAGCGCGATGAGCATGGACTATATCCGCAGCCACTATGGCGTGCCCGCCCGTCAGGGTGGCCGCGTCCGCTACACCGGCGGCCGTCACCCGCAGCTGGGCACCATCGTCGATGCGCAGGGCGCGCACCTTCTCATCCAGATCGACGGCATGCAGCACGCCATGCCCTACCATCCGACGTGGCAGATCGAATATCTGGAGGCCGAGGCTGATCACACGCAGCTGCTGTCCATGTGGGTCATTACCGACAATCCCACGGACTATCCGGGCAAGTTCGTTGCCCGTCGCTGGCTGATCGGCAGCGGCGTCCAGGCAGCCACTCACCAGTGCCTAGTCGGCGACACCCTCGACGATGTGCGGGCCCAGCTTCCCGCCTTCCTGGTCAAACTCCCTCGCGATCCGAACGACGACCGCGTGATCGTGGAGACATGGATATGAGCGAAGCCGACAACCGCTCCCTCGCACAGTTCTTTTTTGACCATGGCTTCACCGCTTGTTGGGCAGATGCGATGATGGCGAACGCGCAGCGCCCCGTCTTCGACTTAACCGACGCGCGTTTTGAGCGAGCCTGGGCGATCATGCCCGAGTGCTGCGACACACCGGAAGACGCGGCCGAGTTCGCTCAGAAAAAGGCCCTTGCCGACGCCGCGCCCGAACTGCTCGCGATCGCGCTCCGCCTGATCAAGTGGGACAAAGATTTCCCCGTCAACTGCCACAATGGCTATGCTGGCCTGAAGGAGCTCGACGCGATCATCGCCGATGCGGCGAAGGTCTCGGCGACGGCCACGCGCTCGGCTTGTGCTGGAGGCGACATTGGCTGACGGCACGAAGATCGAGTGGACCGACGCCACCGTGAACGCAATCAACGGCTGCAGCGTCATCTCGCCCGGCTGCACCAACTGCTATGCCATGCGCCTCGCTGGCACGCGGCTGAAGCATCACCCCTCCCGTGCCGGGCTGACGACTGATAGCAAGGCCGGCCCGGTCTGGAACGGCGAGGTGCGCCTCAACGAAGAGCAGCTGCTGCAACCGCTCCGCTGGGCAAAGCCGCGCCAGATCTTCTGGAACGCGCACGGCGACATGTTCCACCAGTCCGTGCCCGACGAATGGATCGACCGCTGCTTCGCCGTGATGGCAATGACGCCGCAGCACATACATCAGGTGCTGACGAAGCGGGCCGATCGGATGCGCGCATATCTAAACGATCGCGCAGTCGTCCGTCGTATCTGCGAGACCGCCTACCAGATTCACAGGGCCCGCCCATGCTTCGACGACGGGCCGGAATTTTCACGCGGCAACTCCCGTCGCTTCAATGCAAAAATGAAACAGTGGTGGGAGCACATTGGAGCGCTCACCGCCTGGACAGTTCGGGGCGGCGCAGCTGCTGTCCAGTTCGAACGGCAGGAACCCCAGGCCGATCATCCATCGCGCCTTGCTTGGCCGCTTCCTAATGTTTGGCTCGGCGTGTCAGTCGAAGACCAGCAGCGGGCCGACGAGCGCATCCCAGACTTGATCTTCACTCCGGCCGCAGTGCGGTGGTTGTCGATCGAGCCTCTGCTCGGCCCGATCGACCTTGCGTCAATAAAGGCCCCCCGCGAGCCGGATGAGCCTGACCTAGACACAAACTGGCGCTTCGACGCTTTGGAAGTCGGCGATTATTACTGGTTTGAGGCCCACGGATACAGCGAATGCGGCGACGGCCCGTATCGGGAACATCGCATCGATTGGGTCGTCGTGGGCGGCGAGAGCGGACCAGGCGCACGGCCAATGGCAGCAGAGTGGGCGAAGGCGCTGCGCGATCAGTGCGCGCAGGCGACGTTGCATGGAGATCCAGCGCCGGTTCCATTCTTCTTCAAGCAATGGGGCGCTTACCTACCCTGCGGACAGATGGCGGCCGATGGGAAGGTCTGGACGAATGGCAGCAACCATTCCCTCCTGACCACCAAGAGCTTCGCAGGCCGCTTCCTTGATGGCGTCCAGCACGACGGGATGCCGACATGAGCGCCTATCTCGGCCGCGATCCTCTGCCTCCCGCAGCGCTGGTCGCCGCCGCGACCACCGAGCGAGAGCGGCGTCGTGCGGTAACGCAAGCTGCCGTTCAGGAAGGCAAGGTGAGCGCCGAGAAGGCACAGAGCGATGACGTCATCTGGTCGAACATCGTCCACTTCATGCGCGTCCTAGGCGGCGATCGCCGCGACCCTCGCCGTTGGCACCCCGACGACCAGGCGCTCATGGCGCGCAATGTTCGAGCGACTATGGACCGGATGATAATTGCTCATGACGCCGGGAAACCGGGCATGACGCGCGATAGGATCGAGACGATGCGCCATGTCTGGTACGCGCTCGAATTCACGCTGCTCTATTCAAAGGTCCACCCAATCCCGCTGGAGCAGGGAAGGGCAGCCGCATGACACAGCCGAGCCTTCGCTCCATCTGTCAGGACGCGTGCGCCGAATTCGGCGACCCGCCCTGCTACGAGGTTCACGAGGATCTGCGCGCCGAAGGCAAGCAGTTGAACCCGTGGACGCCATGCGCTGAGTGCCTTGCCGCCGGCGGCATCGAGACGGCCGAGCCACTCGATCCGAACGCCGTCATCAGGAGGATGCTTTGAACGCACCTTTCCTGCGCCGACCATCGGCCGAAATGCTTGATTTCATCCGCGCCCTTGCGCGCGCAGACGAAGCGCGCGACTTTGAGCGCCGCTCCCGCCCCACAGAAAGCCCCGTCCATGCGGACCATCATCTACGCACGGTTTTCCAGCGACCTTCAGAATAGCCGCTCGATTGCGGATCAAATTGCGCTGTGTCGCGAGCGCGCCGCCCGGGAAGGCTGGCAAATCGTGGACACCTTCACGGACGAAGCAATCAGCGGCGCCGCCGGCATCGGCGAGGATCAGCGCCCGGGCTTGAGCGCGCTGCTCGCCCGCGTGGAGCGCGGAGGCGTTGACCAGGTACTCGCCGAATCAACCAGCCGCATCGCCCGTCACCAGGGCGACGGCTTCGCCATCCGCGAGCGCCTCTCCTATTTCGGCGTCCGCCTCTTCACCCTTTCCCAGGGCGAGATCGACGAGATTAAGGGGTGGGTGCAAGGCTTTCTCGATTCACAAGCCCGCAAAGACATCGCCTTCAACGTGAAGCGCGGCCAGCGCGGCACCGTGCGATCCGGCCGATCGCCAGCCGGGCTCGCTTATGGCTATCGCAAAGCCAACCGGCTCGACGAGCGAGGGGAATTGATACGCGGCTTGCGCGCGATCGACCCGGAGCAGGCAGAAGTCGTCCGCCGCATATTCGAGGAATATGCCAGCGGCCGCAGCGCCCGGCAGATCGCGGCAGGATTGAACGCAGAGGCTATTCCTGCCCCAACTGGCGGCACATGGCGGGCATCGACGATCAACGGCGATCGGCAGCGCAAGAACGGCATGCTGCAAAACCGGATTTACATCGGCCGCATCGTGCACGAGCGGACCAGCAAGGTCGCGGATCCGCGAACCCGCAAGGAGCGCATCCGCCCCAATGCGGAAAGCGAGTGGATCGAGGCCGCAGCACCCGAACTTCGCATCATTGACGATGCGACATGGGAGCGCGTGCAGCTGCTGCGCAACGCCTTTAGCACCGACAAGCCGCACCAGGCGCGGCGGCCCAAGAGGCTGCTGTCAGGCGTCGGCCGCTGCGGCATCTGCGGCGGTGGATGGATTGTCATCGGCCGCGACCAGTGGGCATGCGGCAAGCATCGTGACGGAGGCGGATGCTCGAACAACCGCACGGTCAAGACACACATCTATGAGCAGAAGGTGCTCGACGGCCTGCGCGACGACATGCTGCACCCCGACGCCGTCGCCGCCTATGTGAAAGAGTTCCATGAGAGCCGCCGTCGTCGATCGCAGGGCGTGGCTCAGGAGCGCACCAAGTTGGAACGCCGCCACCGTGAAGCATCGGCAAAGGTGGAGCGCCTGGTAAACGCCATCGCGGATGGCGGCGATGAGTTCGTGGAGATCCGCGCGGTGCTCGCCAAGGCACGGAATGACCGCGACACGATCGCGCAACAGATGGCCGATCTGGAGGCGTTCCCGGTTATTACCCTGCACCCCGGCATCGCCAAGGACTATCGCGAGCAGATCGAGGAACTGGCAAAGGCACTGGACGGCAACAGCCACGCGCAGCTGGAGGCTATCCCCAAGCTGCGCGCGCTGATCGGCAGCGTCACCGTCTATCCTGCTGAAGGGCGTCGTGGCGTCGAAGTTGAGGCCACCGGCCGCATCGCTAACATGCTGGCGCTTGCAGCCGGCCAGCCGCTTGATGCGGCGATGTATGTTAACAGTGGAGCGGGTAGCGGGGATCGAACCCGCATCACAAGCTTGGAAGGCTAGTGCTCTACCATTGAGCTATACCCGCTCGCTAGGAGACAGCGCCCCTGCCATCTTTCTGGGTGGCTCGTCAATAGCGCGGATCAGCGATCAGTCACTTTAGGCATGAAAAGAATTGGCTATGCTCGGATCACCCGTGGCCCAGGTCTAGACGTTCAACCTCAGGGCATCTGCAGGGCTGTCTGAATGGGCCCCTAAAGGCGAGAAGGGGGATGATTGTCTGAAGCCGGGGTGAGTAAGTAAGATGCGATCAGCCCATCGCGCTCTTTCCTTAGTCAAGAATCGCACGCGTTCGTTCTTGAACGAGATTGCCTTGACCCGGTGCGAGGAAAGTCATGCGACTCCGGCATGTTGACAGCGGCATGAAATACGGCCCTGCAGCAATCCTGTCACGCGCATGATGGTTGTGATGAGGCCGGTGGAACTGCTCCGAGAACGGTTTGGCGTCCGCAGTGACACCTCGCCAATCCACTCATTAAGTTTGCCGTTGCGCAGGATGTCGGACCGTCAGAGCGGCCTTGCCTTGGACAGGTCGCAGTCGAATGGGCGTGATGCTGCCTTGTGCCACGAGTGCTGCGCGACCAAACACCAGCCGGTGGCGGAGCCTTGTTTCACATCCAACCATCAGGTGTGACGAAGCATCCGCGTCACTTGTTCCTGAGCTGAATTCCTTGATTTGGATGCGATTGTCGCCGAGCACGACCGAGGCGTGGATATACTAGATGCGTTCTTCCTACAGCGACGGGTGGGAGAGCACGTTATACTTTCCAGCAGGCGATACTGAGCCTCCGCAGCGCGCAGCCGACTGCACGCGCGGATTTAGGGAACGCCACGTTTCTTGAAGATGCGGCGTGTCGATTTCGCCGGATCCGCGATCGTCAGGCTGAGGCGTGACAGGATATCGCGCGAAATAAGGAGGGCTTCGCCTGGCCAGCAGCGGATATGTCCGGTCGAACCTCTCCCCCCAAATCAGAGAGCGTGCTACCCTTCTCGACGGAATGCGAGGTTGATCGCCCGGGGTTGGGAGCCTTATGTTCGGGCGTTGCCTACGAAATGGTACCCGGCTTCGGCACTCCAGCTCCGTCCATCACGCCGCCCTCGCAGCGCCGCCTCGCGTGCTCGAACGTAGTTCCGATCGCCCTCCACGAAGGGAGTCAGCCTCGGGGGATGAGTTCGACCCCCGCTTCCTCTGTGCCATAGGACCATGCGCAAATCGCCGCATAGTGGCGCAGGGCATTCTGCAGGTCCGGCGTGATGGTGATCGCCAGCTTAACGGGAGTCCCGTCCGGCAGCTTGGCCAATTTCAGCTCTACCATGCTCATCCTCCTGTCGATTTCCACCAGGGCGCGAGGACAAGATCGCGGCTGACCAGCAGGCGCACCGGCGTTCCGGGCCGCACCATGATCGTCGGCTGGATGTCGAGATTGCGTGACGTAATTTGCTCGCCGGCACGCGCCACACTCTGCTGTGATGATTCACGGATCGCCTCCACCAGGTCGCTTTCGCCATCGATCGTCAGTTCCGAGCCGACGCCAAGGAGAGTTACGATCGCCACCCCCTTGAGCAGCGACCAGCTGTGAAAGTCGACCTTGTCGGCAAGCCCCGCATATCCAGCAGCGTCCGTTGCCGGGAAATTGTCGAGGCGAAGCGAACTTCCATCCGGCAGCATGAGCCGCTGCCAGATGACAAGGGCGCGTCGCTGGCCGAACGCGACGGCACTATCATATTTTCCTACGAGTCGGGCACCCTGCGGCACGAGCAGGATCTGGCCAGTCACGCTGTCGAACACATTCTGCGTCACTTGCGCCGTGACGAGCCCGGGCAGGTCGGAGTTCAACCCGGTGATCAGGCTTCCAGGAATGATGCTCCCGGCCGCTAGGAGATAGGGCGAGGGTGGCGGCGCCAACGTGGATGTGTTCAGGTCGCTGCCAGTGGCGGGACGCTCGGCGAACGCAACCTTGCGATCCTGCGGGGCTGCCGGTGTCCCGACATCCGGTTCAACGCCGGCGGGCGGCATTGCGGGCAACTGGGCGGCGTGATCCATCGTTTTCGTCTGGACGAGAATGCCGGACTCTCGCGCTGCCTTCAGTTCCGCCAGCCTCGCGAGCCTTGCGGCTTCCGCTGCGTCCGTTGTCGATCGATGGCTGCCCGACGTGTCGGCGGCGTTGAGATGCTGTTGCTGGGCGCGCAGGATCGGTCGCCCGAGATCGCCCGGCAGGGCCGGCCCAAGTTTGGGGGCATCGCCATAGCCTGCCGGCAGGCCGGACAGCGCATCACCGGGGTTCGCTGATGGCCTGGAAAGCTCGCTCTCCTGGGCCACTTGCCGGACGACCTGCGGCTTGAGGGCCATCCACGCGATGCTTATTAAGCTGGCTGATCCCAAGGCCGCTATGCCTATGATGGCGCCGCGACGAAAGCGGATCGCTTTCATCGGTCGCGCCCGCAAGACCAGGGTTTCAGGATCAACCTTGGGCTGGGGCGGATGCGGCTGGACAGGCGTGTCGGCGGTTGTCATGCCCCCCTCCGACGCTTCTGGCCAGCCAGTCGGGTGATCCGCACGATCTCCTGCTTCTTGAGGCCGAGCCGCAGTTCCGCCATGCCGAACAGCCGATCGACGATGTAATAACGCTCGCGCAAGCGGTAGTTGACGAGTTCAGCCTTGCCGTCCGAACCGAGGACGAAGAGCGGCGGCGCATCGCCTTGGGCCAGCGCGGGCGGGAACTCGATATAGGTCTGGCGGCCATCGTCGAAGGCGCGCAGTGGCCGCCAAGGCGGGCGATCGCCCGAGATCGCATAGTCGAAGTTCAACCGAGCTATGTCGAGGCCGGATGCCACGGGGGCTGCGGCGCGCGCGGCCTCGGCCTGCCGCTTCAACGCAATGAGGTCATCCTGCGGATAATTCCAGCTTATGCCTGCCATTGCCGTCGCCACGGTGCTCGCAAGGCGCAAGTGATAGGTCCGACGGTTGGTCGTGATGACGAGGTTGGTCGTCAGCCCGGCGGCGAAGGGCTTTACGAGGATGTGCGTCCGCTTGGCCTCCTTGTCGCCGCTGCCCTCTTCCCCGGACGTGGTGTCGCCGATAACCCAGCGCGTGGTGTCGCCACTGGCTACCGCGACCAGCGTCTCGCCCGGCTGCAAGGCGATGTCGGTGACCAATCCTGGCGCCGCATAGACCTGGAAGATTGCGCCGTCGGCGAACGGATAGACCTGGATTGCATTCATAAAGCCCTGGGCAGCGGGCTGGGCCGTCGCCTTGCGATTGACCGAGGCGACGCTGCGCAGAGAGGTTGAGAAAGTTTGCGCGTCGGCCTGCGGGGCGGCAAGGATGATGGCGGACAGGAGAATATGGCGGAACTTCATGGTTGGGCCTCCTGGTTGCTCGGGTTGGCTCCCGCCAGCGGTGGTGCGGATGGGGAACCTGGGGATGGGATGGGCTGGGCTGCTGGATGCGTCCGGGAAGGAGCGGTGTCGCCGTCGAGTTCGCGGCTCCAGTCGATAGCATCGACATAGATGCCGAGCGGGTTCTTTCGCAGCGAATCGGCGCTCGCGGGCGCCTTGGTCACAATCGTCAAGATCGCGGTAAATCGGCTCGTCCCGGACCGCGCGCCCCTTTCGAAAACAGTCTCGGTCCACTTGACCTGGAACGACCTGTCGGAGGCGCGCACGACGCTGGTGACCTGGACCGACACGGTTCGCTCGCCCACCTGAGCGAAGGGGGAGGCCGCGCGGGCATATTCACCGAGAAACTGCGCGCCCCGCCTTGTCACGAAATTATAGGCCTCGAGCCAGTCCCGGCGCATCAGCACGGGATCCAGCGACACCGAGCGGATGTTGGTGATGAAGCGCGCAAGGTGCCAGGCAATCTGCGGGTCGGTCGGCCGATAGTCGGCATCGGCCGCCTGCACCGCGCGAGGCTCGCCGAGCCGGTCGACCTCGACGACATAGGGGACGACCCGGCTCTGCAGCGACTGCCAGGCAAGCGCCGCCGAGGTGCCTCCAGTCAGGAACAGGCAGCCAAACGCCATTAGCCGCCAGCAGCGCGCCTGGACGCGAGCCGATCCGATCCGCTCGTCCCAAAGCTGGCCGGCGCGCTGGTAGGGCGTCTCGGGTGGCGGGGTGCGCCCATAGCGCTGCATGCTTCGCTTGAAGAACATGGCTTAGTCGTTCCTTTCCTTGATGTCGGGAATGGCGGACCCGCCGCCGCGGTCGCCCTGGCTAATGGCGTGGACGGCAAGCTGGCGGCGATGCCGGCTGGTCTGCTCGCTGCGCATCGCGACCGCCCAGGCGGGCGCGCCAGTCTCCCCGCCGCCGCTCGCCGCCGACGGAGAATCCTTGCTATTGAGCGCATCCCAGGCCGCCTGCCGCCCGCTCGCCGCGGCTTCACCAAGGCCGAGGGCGCTGCTGGCGCGGGCGCGCGCCGCATTGCCCGCGGCCTGCGCCACGCCGGAGAGGCCAGCAGCAATCGTAGGCTTGCCCGCCTGTTCCTGGCCCAGCTGGTAGGCGGTGGAGGCGGCCGAGCCCATCGCCGTGCCGGAGCGCACGGCGCCAAGCGCTCCGCCGCCGGCGAGGCGCGCTCCGCCAGCGATTGCGCCGCCAGCCATCATCGCCATGCCTCCTGCACCCACGGCCGTTCCGATGGCGGCGCCAGCCCCGAGCTGCGGCGCACCCGATACAAGGCCTGAGGCAATCGACGGCCCAAAGATGCCGAGCCCCAGCAACGAGAGGCTCGCAAGCACCAGGCTCATGGCCTGGCCGACATCGGGTTCCTGGCCCTGGAGCGCGTCGGTGAACTCGGTGAAGAAGTTGGAGCCGATACCGACGATGACCGCGAGCATCATCACCTTGATGCCGGAGCTCACCACATTGCCCAGCACGCGCTCGGCGAGGAAGCTGGTGCGGTTCCAGAGCGCGAACGGCACGAGGATGAAGCCCGCAAGGCTCGTCAGCTTGAACTCGAGGATGCAGACGAACATCTGCACGGCGAGGATGAAGAAGGCGGTTATCACCAGCGCCCAGGCGAACAGCAGCACCATGATCGTCAGGAAATTATCGAAGAAGGTCGTGAACCCGACCATCTCGCTCGCCTGGTCAAGAAGCGGCCAGGCTGCCGCGAAGCCAGTGCCCGCGAGCCGTCCGGGTTTGAGCAGGTCGTCGGCGGAGAGCATGCCGCCACCGGCGGTCAGTCCGGCTTGCGCGAAGGAGCGGAAGATGATGTCGGCCAGCGTGGAAAAGCTGTTCAGGATGAACGCGAATGCGCCGACATAGAGGATTTTCTTGAGGAAGCGGCCGATGACATTGTCCTCGCCGCCCATTGCCCAGAACAGCCCGGCAAGCGTGATGTCGATGCCGATCAGCGTTGCCGTCAGGAACCCGACATCGGGTCCCAGCATGCCGAACCCGCTGTCGATGTACGTGATGAACGCTGCCAGGAAGCGGTCGATGACATTGAGGTCGTTCAAGGGGCTGCCTTCCTGCTGGCGTGGAGGTGTCGCGGAGCACGGCTTGGGAGGAGAGCCGCGCCCCGCGACGGCGACCGGCGGCGAGAGGGCGAGCCGCCGGTCGCGGGTCACCGGACCGGGCGAATGGCCCGAGGGGTTAGTCGGGCGTGTAGGCCGATCCGGAACCGAGGAACTTCTTGGTGGCAGCGCGTGCTTCGGTTGCCTGCGTCGCGCGGCGCGCCTGCTCGACCGCCTCGCTGCGGAATTGCGCGGCCATCATGTGCTGGAGCTGGAACTGCTGCTTGGCCGTAAGCGCGAGCAGTTGGTTGGTTGCCTGTTGCGCTGCAAGCGAACCTTCCGCGCCCTGGCTGCGCACAACGATCTGGCCAAGCGCCTCGCTGTCGCTCTGGATATTCTCGACGACCTGCGCTTGCACCCTCATCGTCTGCCGGAACGCGCCCATGCTGGCATCGAGGCGCGCCCGGGCCTCGCGGACCCGCGCGTCACTGCGCAGTGCCGACGAGAGGTCCTGGGGGAAGAGCGACTGGAACTTGTCGTCAAGCTGGTCGACCCGGAAGTCGATCGCCTGCGCCCGGCCCATGAGCTTGTCGATCTCTGTGAGTTTCTGGCGAAGGGCGTCGAGTTGCGGGAAGTCGATGCGGCTCAGGTTCCTGCCCATGTTCACCAGCATCTGCGCTTCATTCTGGAGTTGCTGGATCTGCTGGTTGACCTGCTGCAGGGTACGCGCGGCGGTCAGGATGTTCTGCGCATAATTGCTGGGATCGAAGACGGTGATCGCCTGCGCGGGCGCTGTCGGCGTTAGCATCGAGATGCCAACTGCGCCGCCTGCACCCAGTCCAAGAACGGCTGCAACCAGATGCTTTCTGGTGAGGATAGACATCAATTATCTCCTTGGGTTTCGTTCACGGGAAAGGTGGCGGCGAGTTCGGCGGCCCAGTCGAGGCCAGCGTCGCGCAGGAAGGCTTGTGCGAACCGCTCAGACCCTTGTTCGGTGATAATGGCGTCGATGCGAGCCTGCGCTGCAGGACCGGAAGAGCCGCACAGCGCCAGGGCGAGCGGGCCAAGTCCAAGCTCGAACAGCCGGTTGCCGCGCGCGGACTGGAGGTAATAGTGCCGCTTGGGCGTTGCCCGTGCGATCAGTTCGATCTGCCTGTCGTTGAGGCCAAAGCGCGCATAGATGTCATGGCCCTGCGGCTCGATGGCGCGGTCGTTGGGCAGCAGGATGCGCTGTGGGCAGCTCTCGAAGATCGCTGGTGCAATGGCCGAGCCGGCAATGTCGGCGAGGCTTTGCGTTGCAAACAGCACCGCGACATTTTTCTTGCGCAGCACTTTGAGCCATTCGCGGATGCGCGCGGAAAAGAGCGGGTGGTCGAGGAAGATCCAGGCCTCGTCGAGGATGAGCAGCGTCGGCCGCCCATTGAACCGCTCCTCAAGCCTGTGGAAGAGATAAGTCAGGACGGGCGCGACCGCCAAGCCCATGCCCATCAGTGCCTCGGTCTCGAAACATTGCAGGTCGCCGAGCGCCAGATGCTGTTCGGCGGCATCGAGCAATCGGCCGTGCGGTCCTTCGAGCGTGTAGGGCTGGAGAGCGGTGCGCAGCGCGTTCGACTGGAGCAGCAGCGCGAGCCCGGTCATCGTTCGCTCCTCGCGCGGTGCCGAGGCGAGGCTGCCAAGCGCCGTCCAGACCGCCTCCTTCACCTCGGGCGTAACCGATACATTCTCTCCGCTAAGCAGTGCGGCGATCCAATCCGCTGCCCAGCTCCGCTCGGCATGATCGTCGATGCCGGCCAGCGGCTGGAAAGCCAGCTCGGCGCCGCCAGCCTCGGCGCCGCCGAGCGCGTGATGCGCGCCGCCCATCGCCAGCACCGCCGCGCGGGCGCTATTGCCCTTGTCAAAGATATAGACCTGCGCTTGCCGGTAGCGGCGGAACTGGAGCGCGATGAGGCTCAGCAGGACCGATTTGCCCGCGCCGGTCGGGCCGACCACCATCATGTGGCCGACATCGCCCACATGGGTGGAAAGCCGGAACGGGGTCGAGCCGGCGGTCTTCGCGATCAGCAACGGTGGCCCGTCAAGATGGTCGTTGCGTATTGGCCCGGCCCATACCGACGACAGGGGCATGAGGTGCGCGAGATTGAGCGTATGGACCAGCGGCTGCCGGACATTGGCGTAAGTGTGGCCCGGCAGAGACGAGAGCCAGGCTTCGAGCGCATTCACGCTCTCCCGAATGCAGGTGAAGGCCAGGCCGTTCACGATCCGCTCGACCGCCCGAACCTTGTCTTCGAGCCTTGCCCGGTCTTTATCCGCCACGGTGATCGTCGTAGTGAGATAGCCGAAGGCGACATGATCGCCGCCAAGCGCCTGGAGCGCCTGGTCAGCATCGACCACCTTGTTGTCCGCGTCGCTGTCGAGCAGCTGGGCCGGCTGGTTGTACAGCACCTCGCGCAGCAGCGCGGTCACTGACTTGCGCTTGTTGAACCACTGGCGGCGCAGCTTCGTCAGGGTCTTGGTCGCCAGTGTCTTGTCGAGCGCGATGAAGCGGGTGACCCAGCGATAGGCGAAATCCTGATGGTTGAGGGCATCGAGAATGCCCGGGCGGCTGAGGTTCGGAAAGCCAAGGATGGTGAGCGTGCGCAGGTGCAGTTCGCCCAGGCGCGGTTCGAGCCCGCCGACCAGCGGTGTATCGGCGAGCAGGCCATCGAGATACATGGGCGTCTCTGGTGCGGCCACTGCTTGGCGGCGGTCGGAGATTGTGCCATGGAGGAAGGTCAGCGTCTCTTCATCGTCGAGCGCGCGCACCTCCGCCATGAAGCCACCGAGCAGGTCCAGAAGGCGGGTCGTCTCGGCGACGAACGTCTCCAACGTGGCGCGCCAGTCTCTGGCGCCATTGCCGTCGGGGCGATCAACCAAGGCACTTGCCGCGCGATCCGTCGCATCGGCAGGGGGCAGCCAGCTCAGGGTGAGATGATAATGGCTCTCGAAATGTGCGCCCTCGGCCTCGAACGCCGCGCGCCGCTCTTGGTCCAACAGCCAGCTTGCCGCGTCGGGAAAGCGGCTGTCGGGATAGGCCTGCGCCTCGCGCCGCTCGGCCTCGAAGAACAGCGCCCAGCCACTGCCGAGACGCTTCAGCGCATTGTTCGCCCGCGCGCAGGCTGCGACCAGTTCAGCCTGGGTCGCCGATTCAAGGTCGGGGCCGCGGAAGGCGAGCACACGGCAAAAGCTGCCATCCTTATTGAGCACCACTCCCGGTGCGACCAGCGCCGCCCAGGGGAGATGGTCGGCAAGACGATCAGCGCGGTTGCGATATTCCTTAAGGCTCAGCATGCAAGATATCCCTTCTGGCGGATGTGGCGCAGCAGGACGGGCGCGAAATCGGGGTCGCGGCGCGCGGCCATGACGGCGACGCTGTGCCCCACCGCCCAGAGCAGAAGGCCCGCCAGCCATTGCTGGAGCCCAAGGCCGATGGCCGCTGCCAGCGTGCCGTTGACGATCGCGATGCCGCGTGGCGCGCCGCCCAGAAGCAGCGGCGAGCCAAGCGACCCGTGGATCGGCACTTCGAAGCCATCGATATGTTCGGGGGCCGGACGGCCTTGGTTCGTCACGAGATCAGCGCTCCGCCGCCAAAGCTGAAGAAGGAAAGGAAGAAGCTCGATGCCGCGAACGCGATCGACAGGCCGAAGACGATCTGGATGAGGCGGCGGAACCCGCCGGCCGTTTCTCCGAACGCAAGGGTGAGGCCGGTCACGATGATGATGATCACCGCGACGATCTTGGCGACCGGCCCCTGCACCGATTCGAGTACCTGCTGGAGCGGCTCCTCCCATGGCATGCCCGAGCCTGCGGCCTGGGCCTGGGTGACGATGGCAAGGGTGAGGCCGATTGCGGCGGCGGCGAGCATGGCCGGGCGGCGCGAAGCTGGGCAGATTATCGTCATGGGTCATGGCTCCTTGGGGCTAGGGAAGGCGGCGAGCGCGTAGGCGCCGGTGTCGGGATCGAGCCCGGCGACCCGGGCAATGGTCGCGATGCGGCGGCCGGTGCCGCGGCCCGCGATGAACACGATGATGTCGATGGCCTCGGCGATCAGCTGGCGTGGGACGGTGACCACAGCCTCTTGGCAAAGCTGTTCGATACGGTAGAGGGCGGCGAGCGCGCTGTTGGCGTGGACGGTCGCGATCCCGCCCGGATGCCCCGTATTCCAGGCCTTGAGCATGTCGAGCGCCTCGGGACCGCGCACCTCGCCCACGACGATGCGATCAGGGCGCAGGCGCATGGTCGAGCGGACCAGTTCGGTCATCGAGACATGGGGCAGGCGGGTGCGCAGCGCGACCGTGTCGGGGAGCGGGCATTGTAGCTCGCGCGTGTCCTCGATCAGGATCACGCGGCTGTCTACCCAGGCCATTTCGCCGAGCAGCGCATTGGCAAGCGTGGTCTTGCCCGAACTGGTGCCGCCGGCGATCAGGATATTGAATCGCTGGGTGACCGCTGCCCGCAGGCTGTCGGCCTGCGTCTGGCTCATCAGGCCATCCGCGACATAGTCGTCGAGGCTGTGCAGCCGGGTGGCGGGCTTGCGGATCGAGAAGCAGGGCGCCTGGGCGACCGGCGGGAGGACCCCTTCGAAGCGTTCGCCCGCGCGGCCCTCGACATGGGGCGGCAGCTCCGCCGAGATGATCGGGCGATCGGCGTGGACCTCGGCGCGGGCATGGCTCGCCACCAGCCGGATGATCCGCTCGATCTGGGAAGGTTCGAGGCGGACATCGGTATCGACGCGGCCCTCGCCAAGCCGGTCGAGGCGCAACGCGCCGTCGGGGTTGACCATGATCTCGATCACCTGTGGGTCGCGCATAGCCGCGCCGATCTCATCGCCGAGCGCCGTGATCAGCATGCGCCGGCGGCGTTCCGCGGAAGATGCCGGGGCGCTCACTGGCTGCCCTCCGGGGCAGCGTCGAGCGTCCGGCGGCCGGTCGCGACCTGACGCCCCACCTGGGTCACAAAGGCCTCGAACCGCTTGGCGCCGAGCGCCCGCCCGGCATGGTCATTCTCGGCAAGTGGAGTCTGGATCGCGAGTTCGAAGCGGATGAAGAGGGCCAGCGTCTCGAGGATAACATTGGAGTCGCGCTCGACGCGCCCGATTGCTCGCGTCAGCCGGTCGAGCCGGATGGAAAAGCGGTCCTCCAGTTCTGAGGCTCCACGCTTGTTGAGCCAGGCGGTGACCGCATCCTCGAGTATCGCCGACTTCGTGGCGCCCGGCTTGGCGGCGAGGGATTCGAGCCGATCCGAAACCGGCTTGGGCAGAAATAGCTGGTGCCGTACTTTGTCCTTGGCTTGGCCCATGATCAGAACTCCAGCTGGAGGTCGTCGGGACGGCCGGATGCGGCATCGAGCCCGTAGACCGTGCGCGCGGCACCAAGCGTCTGGACCCGGTCCATCACGCGCCGCTCGGCGGCCTGGTCGCCATCATCCTCGCCAAGGCCAAGCGGATCGGCGACAGTCGGCTCGGCCAGGATGACAGGCTCGATCTCTTGCGCAGGGTGGCGGGCCTGCTCGAGGCCGCCGCTGTCCGCGCCTTCCTCACTGTCTGCCTCGTCGGCGAGGCGCATGTCGGTAGCGCGGACCTGGCCAGCCCAGTCGTCGGGACGCCTCGCGGGAACGTCGCGATAGCTGCCGACATCGAGCTTAGGTGTCGGTAGGACACGGGCGGAGAACCTGCGGTCCTCATAATAGCGCAGCTTCTTCGCGCGGATGGGTGGGCGCCCCGAGATCAGTACCAGCTCGTCGCTTGGCGCGAGCTGCATCACCTCGCCGGGGGTCAGCAGCGCGCGGGCGGTTTCCTGGCGGCTGACCATGACATGGGCGAGCCAGGGCGCGAGGCGGTGCCCGGCATAGTTGCGCATTGCGCGCTGCTCGGTCGCCGTGCCGAGCGCGTCCGAGATTCGCTTGGCGGTGCGTTCGTCGTTGGTCGCGAAGGCGATACGGACATGGCAGTTGTCGAGGATGGCATTATGCTCGCCGTAAGCCTTCTCGATCTGGTTGAGGCTCTGCGCGATGAGGAAGGCGCGCACGCCATAGCCAGCGAGAAAGGCGAGGCTGGTCTCGAAAAAGTCCAGCCGTCCGAGCGCCGGGAACTCGTCGAGCATCATCAGCAGCCGGTGGCGACCCCGGGTTGCGCCGCTCTCGCTAGCAGCCCCGTGCAGTTCCTCGGTCAGGCGACGGCCGATCTGATTGAGGACCAGGCGGACCAGCGGTTTGGTGCGGCTGATGTCGGACGGCGGCACTACGAGGTAGAGCGAGACCGGATGCCGGGCCTCTACCAGGTCGATGATCCGCCAGTCCGACGCTGCCGTGACGGCCGCGACTGTCGGGTCGCGGTAAAGGCCGAGGAACGACATGGCGGTCGAGAGCACGCCCGAGCGCTCATTCTCGCTCTTGTTGAGCAGTTCGCGAGCCGACGACGCTACGACCGGATGCACCTTGGGCGCGTCGGCGGTGCCGAGATGGTTGGTCGCCATCATCCGGCGCAAGGTGGCGACGAAGCTCCGCTGTGGATCGGAGAGGAAGGTTGCGACCCGTGCGAGGGTCTTCTCCTCCTCGGCATAGAGGACGTGGAGGATCGCGCCGACCAGCAGCGAATGAGATGTCTTCTCCCAATGGTTGCGGCGTTCGAGCGCGCCTTCGGGATCGACGAGGATGTCGGCAATGTTCTGGACGTCGCGGACCTCGTTCACTCCGCGTCGCACCTCGAGCAGGGGATTGTAGCGGGCCGAACGCGCATCGGTCGGATTGAACAGCAGGCAGTGCGAGAAGCGGGAGCGCCAGCCGGCAGTCAGCTGCCAGTTCTCCCCCTTGATATCGTGGACGATGGTCGAGCCGGTCCAGCTGAGCAGCGTGGGCACGACGAGGCCCACGCCCTTGCCCGATCGGGTCGGTGCGAACGCCATGACATGCTCGGGGCCGTCATGGCGCAGGTCATCGCCGCCGATGCGGCCCAGCGCGATACCTCCGTCGACAAGTAGGCCGGCATTCCTGATGTTCTTGTGCGTTGCCCAGCGCGCCGAGCCATAGGTGGTGACATTGCTCGACTGCCGAGCCTGCCAGACTGATCCCAAGATCGCAGCGGCGCAGCCGACGACGCCGCCCGTCGCTGCGATCGTCCCGGCTTTATCGAAGATTTTCGGCGCATAGGCATCGAAGGAAAACCACCAGGGAAACAGCGACCAGGGCGCATAAACCGGCCGCCCGAAAAGCAGGAACCAAGGCGCACCAAGCTCCGGCTGGTAGGCAAGCTGCGCCGCTGCCCATTGCGTCGCGATCCATATGCCTGCGACAATGGTGCCAAGCACGCCCAGGATTTGGCCGATCTGGAGTTTGGTGGGGGTCATGCGCTTCTCCACCCGCACTCGGCGCATTGCTCTGCGGGTTCGCTCAGCATCCGTGAATTTGAGGAGCTGCGTCAGATACCCTCTGGTGCCGAAAGATACGCTTTTGGGGTAACCGCCAAGCGACCGATGGGCGAAGCTCAGAACGTAAAGTCGATGATCGTGGCGGACGGGCTGAAAAGAAGCTGCGATATTTCTGTGGCTGGGCTAGCGAAGCACGAACCATCCTATGTTTTTTTGTGAACCGATCGCAGGAACGCGGTCTCGCTTGAGACCAGAGGGTGGAGGCGACTTCTCATGAATTGCTTCGGTGCTCGATAAGATCGTCCCGCCTGCTAATTTTGCTTAACGAACAGCCGTCATGGTTGCACCGCAGCGGCGGCCATCCTCGCCACCCCTCCCGCTGCGGGACTTTCAAATGGCAGAAAATTCATTCCTCACATGCCTCGTGGACACGTCCATCAGCGTGACAAAGAGCGACAGGCCGCTGCTGGAGACGCCGGAGTCGATCTTCGTCGTTAACTTAGGAAATCTGCCAGCACCTAGTGTCTTGTCGGTGGACGATGCTTCCGACGTACACGGCGGGTTTCTTTGCCATACCACTGGCTTGAACTGTGGCGGGGATGCCCTAATCATCAGCGGTCCCTAGCAATGATGGCACTGCTGCGCCTAACACCAACATCGACAGGTGAGCCTTGGTAGCGCAGGGTATTTCAGCGGCGGCTTCGGTCCCAAGCTCTACGACCGCATCGAGTTCCTCAAAGGTCCAGGGTTTGTGTTGATTCTGCCAGTCGGCACCGGACTGTCTCCTCAATCTGTTGAGCTCGACCAAAGGGCGCGATTGGTGGCGAGATGCTCCTGCTGCGCACTTGTTTGTTCAATCGAAAGCAGGTCGGTGTCGACGTCACTGGTCCGCTTGACTCTAGGGTAAGGTGTCGGCAGGCGTCGCCGCCACCTGGTCCCATTCGGACGACATGCGTCGATTTCCCAATGGACTACGTACGGATAGCGTGCCGTGACTTGGAAGGTCGGGGATGCACCAGCTCAACCGTTCTGACGCATTATCAGGACGATTTCGACGGCTCAACGTTGAAGTGGCTGCCGATAATCAGCACCATCCTACCCACCACCAACATCAACGGAATTATCTCGCGAGAACTGTTCACCGGAGGACCAATGATAAGCGCTGGGGTCGCGAGGCGCCTCCGGTTCGAACATCGCTTCAGCAATCTATTGCCTCTTCAGCAGAAACTGGGCTGTACCCACACTAAGCTCGACAGCCGAACATCTACATCAGCCGGCTGCTTGCGAATTAGCGTACTGCGTCCAGAAAGTATTCGGTTTAAGAAATATACCGATGATCCCGCAATCGACAATCAGGCTGCTTTTACTTTCGCCGCCGGAGCGGTGCGGCACAAGCTCTTGTCAGGTTTGGATCGGCAGATGACGAAGAATGAGACCCAGCACGAGGTGCTCTGACCGGCCAACGCGTCACGGCTTGGTGCTCGTCCATTTGCAAGCGATCGGAATGTGCAACTGTGGCGAACACCGCCAGCATCTTACCCCACTTATCGCCTAACTATGTTGGGGAGGGGCGCTTTTGGTCATTAGGGGCATGACGCATGGGCGTCGACCGAGGGCCATTTCGGGCGCTCTGACGTCAGGCCATTCATCCACCTCGTCGAATGGTGGAGTAAAGAATCCCAGCGAATAATTGCCGAACGAATAGCCGATAAGGTCCGTCAGTTGCTGATCGAAATCCTTGGCGATGTGGGGCGGGCAGGTTAGATATTGGTTTTCCTCCTGCCGCAGCCAGCCTAGCGTGTAGGTGATGTTGAGTGCAATTCTGGGCGTGGTCGCACGATTTTCGCCGCCGCCGTGGATGACGGTGCCGTTGTAGAGCAGCACAGATCCGGCTTTCATCACCGCCTGGACACTCTCGTCACGTCGGGCCTGCCGGTCGAAGCTCCATTTATGGCTGCCGGGAACGATTTGGGTGGCACCGTTGTCCTCGGTGAAATCAGTGACAGCCCAAATTCCATTGCACTGGGGCTCGATGCCTTCCGGAATAACGCCGCCGCTGTCATCGCCGCCCCAGACGAAGCGGTCACGATGGAGTGGTTGCGCGCCTTGTTCAGGCATGATGGTGATCAGTTGCGTGATATTAAGCTGGATCTTGGAACAGAAAGGAGCGAGCGTGGTGTTCGCGACACCCAGGATCAGCGGATTGACCGCGATCTCTCGAACCGTTTTGCATCTGGCGATGAGGCCGCCCGTCCTTTTAGTGTTGAAACCTGACCATTCGTCTCGGCCCGGTCCTGTCCGGTCTATCCAGGGCGTGACGTCTTCCTGAAGGGCCATCAGTCGGTCGGGTGCTAAGACATCACGTATGATGCAAGCGCCGTCACGGGCCATGGCGGAGGCGACTTCTTCGATGGTGCAGTCCGGGTCCAAAGTTTGCTACCCCTGTGGATCTAGGTGCCGAAGAAGATGTTATGATCATGTTGGCGGGCCAATTCTCCTTAAGGAAATGGTCGAATGGCGGTCCAGCGTCTCAATGGCTTGCGCTTCTGTCCCGATCGGTGCGTCCGAGTTCGCGTGGTAAGGTAAACTGGCGCGATCAGTGACTTGTAAGCGCCTGGGCTGCAGCGGCGACATCCTCCGAATAGGAGCGGTCCCGACTTTGTTCATCACGCGAACCCGCACGTCTTTGCAACTTGGCTGCCATTGTTTACATACGCAGCTTAGTGAAAATCATGGCTGCGAATGGGCAGAAGCTGCTCCGGCTCTGCGGTGGTCCTGAATGGCGGCGGGGACAATGTGCGACCGCTGGGGAACGCAGGATCACGCGGATCGGGGCCGCCACCATGACTGGCGCCATCACCGCGACCAGGCGCCACGCTGAAGTCCGTGCGCCCCACTGAGCGAAGCATCTCGTCATGATCGATGATCCGGTCGCAGATGATGTGGATGACCTCGCCTTCCTTCTGCAGCTTTCCGCGCATCGCGATCATTGAGGCTGACATTACCTGCCGCCGGTAGATTTCAAATTTGCTCGGCCAGAGGATGCCTTGAGCCACCCCCGCTTCATCCTCGATCGTGACGAACAGCACGCCCTTGGCCGATCCTGGCCGCTGCCGCACCAGGATGACGCCAGCAACCTCGACATTGCGTCCATCTCGGATCGAGCGAAGATCAGTGCAGCGCACGATGTTCATGGCATCAAGCTGCGATCGCAGGAAGCTCAGCGGATGCGCGCGCAGCGACAGCTGGAGCGAGCGATAATCCTCCACCACCTCACGGCCTTCGGTCATGGGCTGTAGGGCAACTGGTGCCTCCAGACCTTCGGCCGAGAATTTCCCCTCCCGCTCGTCGGCCGCGGCAAAGAGCGGCAGCGGCGCTTCACCGAGCCCCTTCACCTTCCAGAGCCCCTGCCGCCGGTCCTGCGCGATGCAGGAGAAGGCGTCCGCCTCTGCCAGCCGCTCGATCGCGGCGCGCGGCACGCGCGCGCGGCGCCATACCTCTTCAACGCTCGCGAACGGTGCTGGTCCACGGGCAGCGACGATCGCCGCGCCATGAAGATTGGCAAGGCCGCGCACCTGCCGAAACCCCAGCCGCACCGCCCTATAGCGGCCGCGTGCTGGCTCTAGCGTACAGTCCCAGTGGCTGTGATTAATCGACACGGGCCGCACCTCCACGCCATGTTGACGAGCGTCGCGCACAATCTGCGCCGGGGCATAGAAGCCCATCGGCTGGGCGTTCAGAAGGGCAGCGCAGAACACGTCGGGATGATGATGCTTCATCCAGGAAGAGGCATAGGCGATCTTGGCGAAGCTCGCGGCATGGCTCTCGGGAAAGCCATAGCTGCCAAAGCCCTCGATCTGCTTGAAGGTGCGCTCGGCAAAATCCTTGGGGTAGCCACGCGACACCATGCCGTTCACCAGCTTGTCGTAAAAGTGGCTGACCCCGCCGGTGAGCTTGAACGTCGCCATGGCGCGGCGCAGCTGGTCGGCCTCGCCGGGCGTGAACCCGGCGCCCACGATCGCGACCTTCATCGCCTGCTCCTGGAACAGCGGCACGCCCAGCGTCTTCTTGAGCACAGCCTTCAGCTCTTGCCTAGGATATTCCGGCTGCTCCTTGCCCTCGCGGCGGCGCAGATAAGGATGAACCATGTCGCCCTGGATGGGGCCTGGACGGACGATCGCCACTTCGATGACGAGGTCGTAAAACTCCTTCGGCTTGATGCGGGGCAGCATCGACATCTGCGCGCGGCTTTCGATCTGGAAGACGCCCAGCGTATCGGCGCGCTGGATCATCGCATAGACGGCGGGATCATCGTCCTGGAGATCGGCCATGCCGATGCTGATGCCCTTATGCTCTTCGAGCAGATTAAAGGCGCGGTTCATGCAGCCGAGCATGCCAAGGCCCAGCACATCGACCTTCATGAACTTCAAGGCGTCAATATCATCCTTGTCCCATTCGATGATCTGCCGGTCTTCCATCCGAGCGGGCTCGATCGGCACCAGATCGTCAAGCCGGTCTTGGGCCAGTACAAAGCCCCCGGGATGCTGCGACAAATGCCGCGGCGTCCCGATTAGTTGACGCGACAGCTCCAGCGTGAGCTTCAGCCGGTGATCGTCGGCGTTCAAATTGAGGCTCTCAATCTGTTCTTGGGCAATGCCGTCCATCGACCAGCCCCAGACAAGGCCGGTCAGCATCTTGGTGAGGTCGCGCGGCAGTCCTAGCGCCTTGCCGACCTCGGCCACGGCGCCGCGCGTGCGGTAGCGGGTGACCACGGCCGTCAGCGCCGAGCGGGTCCGGCCATAGGTCTCATAGATCCACTGGATGATCTCCTCGCGCCGCTCATGCTCGAAATCGACGTCGATGTCGGGCGGCTCCTTGCGCTCGCCCGAGACGAAGCGCTCAAACAGCAGCTCATGCTTGATCGGATCGATCGAGGTGATGCCAAGCATGAAGCAGACGCAGCTATTCGCCGCCGAGCCGCGCCCCTGGCAGAGAATGCCGCGCCGTCGGCTTTCGGCGACGATCGCATGGACGGTCAGGAAATAAGGTGCATAGCCCAGTTGATCGATCAGCCGCAGCTCATGCTGGATCTGCTCACGGTAGGCTTCGGGCACGCCTTGCGGAAACATCCTGGCGGCAGCTTCGCCCGTCAGCGCCGCGAGCGCCTCCTGCGCAGTGCGACCTTCCATCACCTGCTCATAGGGATATTGATATTGAATCTCGCCAAGATCGAACCGGCACTGGTCGGCGATGTCCGCGCTCGCCTGAATCGCGTCGGGAAAGGCGGCGAAACGCCGCTCCATCTCCTCAGGAGATTTGAGGTTGCGATCCATATGGCGTTCGCGCCTGAACCCGAGCCCATCGATGGTGGTGCCCTCGCGGATCGCGGTCATGACATCCTGCAGCGGCCGGGCTTCAGGCGTGTGATAAAGAATATCGCCGGTGGCGACGCTGCGTACGCCTGCCTGCCCCGCCATGGCGTCGAGCGCGTGCAGACGGGCAAGGTCATCCGGGCGACGCCGGAAAGACAGCGCCACATAGCCGTGGCGTCCAAAGACATTGCGAAGATCAGTCAGGTTGGCGAGCGTCTCGCTGTCAGGCAGGTCCGGCATCAGGATGGCGATCATGCCCTCGGCATGGTTCGCCACATCCGCCCAGTCGAGCAGGCAGCAGCCCTTGCCGCCGCGCGCCTTGCCAATGGACAAAAGCCTCGTTAGGCGGGACCAGCCGGGCCGGTCGGTCGGATAGAGCAGCAAGGCGCGGCCGTCGGTGAGATCCACGCGCGTGCCCGCGATCATCCGGACCTGGGTCGCCTTCTGCGCTTCCCACCCCCGCACCACGCCAGCAACGCTGCCCCAGTCGGCAAGGCCAAGCGCCTTGTGGCCAAGCAAGGCAGCGGCAGAGAAGAGCTGCTCGGGCGAAGAGGCGCCGCGCAGGAAGGAAAAGTGGCTGGTTACCTGCAGCTCGACATAGCAGGCCATCAGCCGAACATCCCATGCATGTACCAGCTCAAATCGCCGGTCTGCTCATCCACGCCATCGCCGCGGCGGAACAGCCAGAAGCGCTCGCCACCTTGCGTCTCCACCCGGAAATAGTCCCGCACGGCCCAGAGCTCCTTGGGCGTGCGCCACCATTCGCCATGGATTCGCTCAGGACCGTCGCCCGCCACCACCCGATAGACGGTGCCGCGCCAGGTGAAGCGGCGCGGCGGATGGTCGGGGAGCAGCGCCACCACATGCGAGAGCAACTCTGGCCGCTTCAGCAGGCGCACCGGCCGCTTCCATGCCGGCCAACCCAAGGGCTTTGCCAGTGCCTCGACGCGCCGGACCGCGCGCTCGGGCACATCGCTTTCCTGCGAAGACAGGCGGAACGGCGCGTCGGGCTCAATCCTTCCGGCGAGCTGATCAATCAGTGGTGCAATGTCCGGCGCCCCGTCGCTGGTGCCAAGACCGGCCTCCAGCGTCTGCGCTTTAAGTGTCTCCACGCGCGGCGCGGTCAGGCTCATCGCTTCTATGCCAAGCCCTGGATCAATCCGCTCGACCCGCATGCCAAGCATGCGCTTTAAATGCTTGGGCTCTCGCGTCGCGCGCGATGTACCGATCGCCACATGCTGCTCGCTGCCATCGACGATTTGGCAAGTGAGGTGGGCGGTTCGCAACCCGAGCCCTCTCTCCTGAAGCTGGAGGACCAGATCATCGACCAGGTCGCCGATGACCTGGGTGATGGCTTCCGCCGTGCCGATCGGCTCAATCAGCTGCCGCTCCACCCGCGGCGCTTCGAACGGCACGACCGGGACGATCGGCTCAGCCACTAACCCGCGTGCCTGATCGAGGCGGCGGACGGCGGCAAGGCCAAGACGCTTGGCCAGAGGCGCGCGCGGCATCGGGTAGAGATCCGCGATCCGCTCCAGCCCAAAACGGGCGGCAGACGCCAACGCCTCTTGCTCAAGCCGCAGCCCCGCGAGCGGCAGGTCAGCAATGGCCTCGGCTTCAGCGCGGGGCGGCAGCAGGGTAATGGCTTGGCTCCCATAGCGTGCCAGTGCATGGGCAGCGCCCGGCGTGCCCGCGACAGCGATGCGGGCGCTAAAGCCCAGCCGCTCAAGGAAGCGCAGCAGATGTTTGCAAAAACGCGCCTCGCCGCCGAACAAGTGGGTGGTGCCGGTAAGGTCCAGCCACAGGCCATCGCCCCCAGATGGGCAGGCGGTCGGCGTCCAGTGGCTGACCGCATGGAGCGCGAGCCGATCCAGCCAGGCGCGATCGGCGTCGGGATCGGCCTCCCGCACCTGGAGGTCGGTCACCAGCGCCCGGGCGTGAGCGGCCGCCATGCCGGGACGCAGGCCTAATCCAAGCGCCACTGGACAGGCGGCGGTGACCACATCGCGCTGTCCCGTCCGAGTTACCAGGATGGTCGGCTTGCCCCACAAGCTCGTCCAGCTGAGTACGGGCGCCAAGCGGACGCTGGCGCCGCTTTCATCGGCCGGCATGGCCCTGAACGGATGTTCCGCCGCCTCGCTGCGGCGCCCCATCTCGCGCATCGTCGGGCGCTGATGGGCTGGCAGTGCATCGATCTCGCTCTGGCTCGGCCGCGGTGCCTCATCGCGTGCCCAGCGCGCACCCGGTCGCCAGCCGCCGCCACGTGGGACAGAACAGGCTCCGGGATTATCGTCGATCGGGCTGGCAAGGCGGGGAGCGAGCGACGCCGCAGCCGACTCAGGCCGCCTGGCTGGCCGCTCCAGCCGCCGCAGGCGCTCTATGGCGAGCTGGGGCAGGTAGAGCGAGGCGACCCTGGTCATCGCACGCATCCAGTTCAAGGGAGAAGGGATTGCCATTGCGCTGGCGGACAAGCTCGACCGACCAGCGTGCGCGTCCGACCCCCGGATGGGGGAGAGGCGCCGATGGCACACAGCCGATCCGCCAGCGCGTCATAGCCGAGGACAGCCCGCTCAATGGGCAGCGGTCACGGGTACGATGACGACGGTAAAGCAGCATCGGCGTCTTGCCGTCGGAAGCGGCGAGCTGCAGCCGCCGCGTTGCCGTCTGGTCGGCGGATTTTACCTCGGCGACAACGCAAGCAAGCGAGCCATCACGCAGGGCATCCTCAGCCATGGCGAGCACCGCGCTGTCGCTCATGCCCTGCGCATAAAGCACCTTGTCCGGGGCAAGTCCCACCTGTTCAAGGCCTGGTGCATAGAGATCTAACCGGGTGAGGGCCCAGAAGGCGGTGAAATCAGGCTTGCTGGCGAAACGCGCGGCTATGCCAGCGATGAACAGCGTCGCTGCCGCATCATCAGTGAGCGTCGGGCAAGCCGCGGCGACCTCGTGCAATGCCGCGCCATCCAGCCCGCCATCGGCAAGGCGATCATCAAGCGCGGCGATGCCAAAAGGCAAGGCTGGGCCACGCTCGCCACGCGCCTGCGCCAGCTCAGCCAATAAGGCGGCGAGCGGCGGGGTGCGGGACTGATCAGATCGGGAAGCAATGCAGGCCATGGGAACATATCGACTCAAATGTTCCCTTTATGTTCCAGTGTGCCGCCAGATTCGTCAAGCGCGATGAATCTCCTGTGTCCGCTATGTTGGGCTTTGCCTGTTCAGATCCCCAGAAGCTTTATCGTTGCAGCATCTCGCTCGCCACCGAACCAGCGATCAATCGCACTGGCGAACAGCGGATCGGGTTTCGCCGCTTCGAACAAGGTGAGGGATGAGCGCAGCTTTATCGCATCGATGCTGCCGAACACGGCAACGGCGTCGCTGGTCGCAAGCTGCTGCAGTGCTTCCACGCTCGCGCGATAGCGGGGCCCAAGCAGTTCGTGCTCCAGATAGGCGCGCGCCTCCTCCATCGAAGCGATGCCATAATAGTGCGCGGTAGGGCTTTGCCCCAAATCACGCAGCTGCGGGAAGATGAACCACATCCAGTGCGTGCGCTTCGCTCCGGCGCGGATCTCGGCCAGAGCCACTGCGTAGCTGTTCGCCTGGGCCTCGATAAAGCGGGCCAGAGTGGCGTCGCTTGTTATCACAGCAGCGCTCCTTGTACTGGCGGGGTGCCATAGACCTGGGTGACGGGCAGACTGCCTTGCGGCAGCGAGCGCAGAACGTCAGCGGCGGCTACGTCCGGATCAAGCCAGTCAGCCCATTGATCGCGGGTCAAGGGGATGATCTGCCGGTGATGATAGGGCGCGACATCAGGACCTGCATCCATGGTGAGCATCGTGAAGGCTTCCCCCTGCGGGCTCTCGCGCCAGATGCCTGCGATGCAGAACCAGCGGTGATCGGTCATGGTGAAGAGCCATTTGTCGAGCCGCTTCTGCTTAGGCTCGACGGGATCGGTAAACTCGTAAAAGCCGTCGGCAAGGATCAGGCAACGGTTCGCGGTGAACGCCCGCCCTTCAGAGCGGAAATTATAAACGGGCTTGCCCTTGGGACTTGGCCAGCTCCATCGCCGGTTGACCAGCTCGCCTGATCCGCGCTCACCCTCGATCGAGCGGACGATCGGCGCAACATCGGTGATCTTGATATCCTCCCGCGCGGGCACGTTGGGCTTGCCCTCGGGCATCTTGATCTTGATTTTGAGGTCCTCGAAATCCTCGGCGATCGAGGCGATGTCGACCTCCAGCCTATAGTCGTTGCACATCGCTCCTCCTTCTCCCCGCGCTTGCTCCCGCTATTCGTTCACTGTATGTTCTAGACATGGATTCGAAAGCAACGCCCTTTGACTCCGATGCGCTCGGGAGCCGGCGCGCCATCATCCGGCGCAATCCCGATACCGTCTCAGAGATTGAGATGATCGAAGCGGCCTGGGGTTCCAACCCCCGCTTCAGTGACGGCGTGCGCTATGAGTTCATCCGATCGGAAGGACGCACCTTCCCCACCAATCGCTGTCTGGTACCAGCCTCGGAGTTTCACATCCGCAACGGCGAGAAGAAATTTCGCGTGCGGCTGGAGGATGGCAACTTCTTCTATCTCGCTGCCATTTGGGAGCCGCCCCTGGGCGACTGGCCGGTCAGCTACCGCATCATCACGGTGGACGCGAACCCGGAGGTGATGCGCTATCAGGAGCGCCATGGTGCGATCATCCAGCGCCGGCAGGTGATGCAGTGGCTCGATTCCAGCGTGCCTGAAACAGATCTGCTGGTCACGCCGTCCCCGCATCTGTTCTCGATTAAGAAAATCCAGACGAGGCCTGCTCAGGGCCATTTGGCGCTTTGACTAAAACTGACAGCCGTCCTTATCGAGCGCCACCTGCCGTTGATATGCCGAATTTAGTCTAGGACTGCCTTTTCGGACCATCCGCATGCCAAAGCCGATCATTCAAAGCGTCTCATCATCACGTGAAAGCCGCTTCCCTCATGTGAGGATTAAGAAGCAATGTTATTCAGCTCAACGTCCGACGGTACAAGAAGGCACGACCGGCTTCACAACCCTCACCTGATAGGTCTTCATCTCGCCGAAAAATTGCAAGCATCCCATTTCGACACAACCACGGCGCGGTAACATGTAGGAGGCTTTTTGCTGTCCTGAGATCCAGCTAAATAGGCAGGCAACCAAAGCAAATGCGAGGCTAACTCGCATAAAAATATGTGCCGCATTCTGCTGGCCGAAAGGGACGCGCGATCTAATGTCTTCCGATGATGACTCGAACCAGCGAAGAGCGCGAAATCTCATCGGGTGCCTTGTGTCATCGACAGGTCTTTCGGCTACCGAGATCGCCCGCCGGGCCGGGTTGGCGCCTTCCACCCTTACACGCATCTACCCCAAAGCCTCGGTCGGCTATTCGCTTTCGCCACGCAGCATTGCCAAGATCAGGGAAGCCTTTCGCCGAGAGGTCGCTACTTGCGAAGTGAAAACAACCCAGCCCGGAAATGCTTCGGAGCCTGTCACAGCGGGAGATCTACCTGCCTCGGCCGTTCTTAATCGCCACCAAATTCCAGTTTATGCAGCCACACCGCTCATTTCGCAGAATTCTGAGGTTCCGCGCATCCCTGAACTAGAGGCATGGGAGTGCGACCCCAGCCATCCAGCTACATACATGGCGGCGCCCTACCTCAGTCGAGAAGCGCAGCGCTACTTCGCCCTATACATCCCGAGCGAGTGCATGGAGCCGCGGTTCCGCGCTGGCGAAAAGGTGATTTTGGATACAGTCAAGCCAGCGTCCATTGGCATGGATGTTTTGGTCCGACTTCGCGAAGAAACGCCATCCCCGATTGGACAATCGGTCGCCTACAGATGCGCGATCGCAATCTCGTCAGTCTGCTTCAGTACGGGAGCAACGTTTGCGTCTCGATACACCGCAGCAATATCAATCAAATTTTTCCCGTTATCGGTATGATCGACGATGCCCTATAGGGGTTCTTATCCCTCACCGGGCAAAAACTATGTAGATGGTTCATCCACAAAATAGGGTCGAAACTCATGCGACCCTCCTTCAGCAAGGCATCCACGAGAGGAGATTTCATCGATAACTGCTTGCTTGAGCTGCAGCGAGGATCTTATCAGAAGTTGAAGCTCCCGTATCGATCCGTCCTGCGTTCCTTGAATATAGGGACCCTCGGCTTTCGGCCTACCAAGTTCGCCCGGCGAAGGCACAAAGAAGGACACCGTTCCATTCGGCCCTGGGATGATTGTCACGCAATAGCTTTCCAATCGTGCAATTAACGTTCGCGCGAGTTCTACGTAAAAATTCATGCCGGTTCATAGCCTTCGAGTGTGTGACGATTCGCTGCCTGATCAGATCGATTGACGCCTATTCAGGGATTGCTCTGCGCGTTCGGCGGATCGCCAAGGGAATGGAGAGGTGTTTCGCAAAAGCTGCGCTGCTCAGTTCTGGACTGGTCCAACCAGACCAGCCGGAAAGCAGAAACTGAAAGGGAAGGCGCGATCCCCATCAAAGCTCTGCCCGCAGACCAACCGTGATCATCCGTCCTCTTGGGTCATGGATGATTGGATCATATCCTAGATTGAGTTCCGCAAGAGGAGGGGCTTGGCCAGATAGATTTACGATCCCTACACTGAGTTGTGTGCCCGCCTTTCCGAGCAGTTTGTCCAGTGAAACTCCATAATCGACATCGAACGTGTGTTGAGCTCTGATCTTAGCGTTGCTTATTCCCGCTCGATCGTTTGCATAGGCGCAGATATAATGGCCGAGGAACGTCAACTTGTGTAATCCGGACCGTAACGAGACGCTGTAGTCTGCCCGTAACCTTGGAAGAGAGCGAGAAAAGTTGTTGAAGTTGACACTATCCGCTCCGCTGATTGAGCGTCTTCCCGCAGATAAGCGGATGTCATATTTGGTGACATAGGTTCCAGCGGCCTTGATCTCGATGTCGCCAATGGGGGCCTGACCAATGTAGCGCGTCGAGACGTCGACACTCTGCGTCTTAACGGAAGAGGCGTTCTTAAAGGCTAACCGGATGAGGCTCAGTGTTCCATTACCATCGCGCACGACACGCCGCTGGGCAGCTGTATTGACGTAGCCTGCTTTTGTGTCCGCCGCCGCTTGATCAACAATTGACTGCGGATCCTCCTTGAAGATGAGATTTTTGTAGTGAAAGCTGTAGAAATCAGCATTCAACTCCAAGCCCCGGATCGGACGCACCGTCGCTCCGAGGCTATAGCTGGTCGCATTCTCCGGCCGCAGACGGCGGTTGCCGAAAGTTTGGGCGTTAACGAAGACGAATGTACCGTCGTCGTTGACGGCTGGCTGCGAATTCTGGACAGCAACTTGCTGGTAGACGGAAGGTGCACGAAATGCCCGGCTGTAGGACCCACGGACGAGGACCGCGTCAGACGGCCTGAAAAGAATAGATAGCTTGGGGCTGAATTGAGAGAAGCTGTGCAGGTATTTCTCGAACCGACCTGAAAGTTGGGCCTGCACTGCCTTGCCAAACGGCAGTCTGATTTCCGAAAAAAGGGATAAGCTTTCCTGCGCGCCCCGGAAATCCGGCGCTTCCCCCAAAGTAATGAGTTCGCCTGCGTTTACCAGCGATCCCCAATCGTGCCGAAATGTGCTGCGACGGTATTGGGCGCCCAGCGCCCCCTGTGCTACCTCATCCAAGAATGAAAACGCACCGCCCGTTACTAAACTGTCGATAGTAAGCAGCGATGCCCGACCATGCAGGTCACTCTTCCCTATCATGCTTTCAATCAGGGCCGTGCTATTGACTGTACCTGTCCCTAGCGCGGCGGATCCGAACGGATTGTAATAGAGGCAAGGTCCGACCCCTGGGATCGAGCGGCGAGGGTCGCACGCGGCCCCGCCCAGTCCCTTGAGGGCATTCTGGAGCGCCGACGCAATCGTGTCGGGCTTGTTGTAATGCACTGTTTGCTGACTGTAGGTCATATCTACAGCCCAGCGCCGGTTATTACCCAAGGCGCCGCTCAAGCCGCCAGCGGCACGGAACGTGTCATAGTTAAACGTGCTGGTTGACGGTCCAAAGCTGCTGCCAAGTAGGCGACCGCGAAAGAGCACATCTTCGCCAAACGGATTGTCTGGATGGTACCCCGGAACGGTTGGCGTAATAGCGAGGATGGGATAGGAGGGAGAGGATGTCACCGTCAAATATGTGTTGGCATAGCCCAGTTCCAGGTCAAAATCGACATCATCCAAGATCTTCACTTGGTAGGTGCTTAGCAATTGGGTCCGCCTCTCCTGCGGCACCAGGTCATAATATTCGGAGAAATCGAAGCGGCAATATGGGTCAGTGGGACCCTTCACATAGCTATTGCCAAATTTAGGATTGGTGCAGTCGGGATCGGGCACGAACCTTTGCTGGCTAGGACGGAAATAAGATCCCGGCTGGCCGAACGTCGAATCCGAATGCCATGGGGGACGGCCGAACGTCCGTGCGCGCGAGAAGCTGCGTTCAGAGGCCGCCAAGCGCGTACTCTCATAATATGAACCAGCGATCATCAATTCGCCGCTCGCAACCCTCGCTCCGACAATAGCTCCTAAATCCATCTGGCGTGCACCATTCATGAAATTCAGACGGGAGCGTATCTCCGCACCGTCTTCCACGCTTCGAGTGATGAAATTGGCCACGCCTGCGACGGCGTCGGACCCATAGGTGGAAGCGGCGCCGTCTCTTGCCAGTTCCAGTCTTTTCAGAGCAATCAGGGGCATCAAGGAGTTGATGTCGGTAAAGGTGCTGCCGTCGATAGCAGCAACGGCACTCAATGTCTGGCGGCGGCCGTTGATAAGGATCAGGGTGGAACCCAGTCCTAAATTGCGGAGGTTGAGCTGAGCGGTCCCCGCCGTCAGGGGTTGGTTCAGCTGGTCAACCTGCGCTTCTGAACCTGAGTTGGCGGTGATCAAGCGTGCAAGTTCCGACGGGCTGGTAATCGCCCTCTCCGCGATGGTCTCCTCAGTGATTATGCTCAAAAGACCGGGCTGCGGCGGTTGAGGCACCAACGAACCCGTCACAACAATTTCCCCCGGAGGAGGCGCGATGCGCGCGCGGGGCTGGAAGCGGGCTGGCTTTGGCGACGACTGCCCCGGAGTGAGTGCGGGACCGCGCTGAGGTTTCTCAGCTGCTTTGATCCCGCGCTGCAACACGATTACGGTCGGGCTGATGGAGATAGCTCGCAACCCGGTCCGCACGAGGAGACGATCGAGCGCGTCGGCAGTCCTGAACGTCCCACGCAGTGATCGTGAGCGTTTACCCGCCACGTCCTCTCCCGCGAAGAGGATCTGAGTACCGGATTGACGGGCAAATAATTGAAGTGCTGTCCCGAGCGGCTGCGCCTCGATGGAGTAGTGTCGGCTTGTTTGCCCCGGCTGCGCAATCGCTGGCGATGCGGGTAGGAGCATCGACACGCAAAGTGCGATACCGGCGCCAAGCGCCATTCCGTCAATAGACCTCACACATCCCCCCGGACAGCCGCGCGAGCCTGCGGCTACGCACTAGGTATAGATTGGACGACGTCCGAAGCGGGCCTACCCGCACCATGCCGTAAAATATTTCTTATTTAGATTGACGGGAGCATTGCCTTTTGGTGATGCGTTCGCAGCCATAGGGCGGGGCCGGATGGAACGCGATTATCAGTTGAAGATGGCCGAGGGTGACCCACCTACACCCGATCGGGCGATTGCAGATGCAGCGCATCACTACGCTCGACTGATGCGATTTGTCAGGGCGAGGTTCCGTGTTGGCGCGGAAGCCGATGACGTCGTGCAGGACGCCTATTTACGACTGTCCCAGTCAGCCGGCCGAGTAGCAATTCGCGATACGAGTGGCTTTTTGCACCAAGCGGCACGAAGCGTCGTGTTCGATCGTGAGCGTGCGCGCCAGGTGCGTCGGCGACTGGAGGCTGATGACGCAGATATCAAAAATCTGCCACTGCCTTCGCCGTCGGTAGAACGGGAGATTATCGCCCGCCAGCGGTTAAAGATTGTGGAAAAGGCTCTCGCGGAATTACCAGCTAAACAGCGTGCAACCGTTGTCATGCACCGCTTCGATCGCATCAGTCATGCTGAAATCGCTGAGCGCTTGAACATAAGCATTTCAATGGTCGAAAAACATATTCGCCGTGCGTTGGCGCATTGCCGTGCTCGCCTGGAAGAAGCGGAGGGCATATGCGGGAAATGACCGGCGGCGATACGCCTCATACCGTCGATCGGGATGAGCTTGTCTGGCAACTTATCGATGAGTTGCACGATAGCAGGACGGTACGTCAAACCCGACGATATATGGTTGGACGGGAACGGCTTGAGGCTGCTCGCCGAACCCTTGTGGAATGGATTAGGCCCAGACGCGCGATTGCAGGTCTTATGACCGCAGCCATGCTCGTCATCTTTGTTACGTACAGCCTGTCTCCACCGTTCGAACGAGCAGGCATTGCGACAGCAGTCGGCCAGATGAAACGCGTTCAGCTTTCTGATGGTTCGGAAGTCACGTTGGACACAGATAGTGCTATTTCTGTGTCCTTTGGTGAGGAGGAACGGCGTGTGCAGCTGCTCAGGGGGCGGGTGAGTTTTTCAGTGGCGCACGATGCGGTCCGACCATTCAAGGTTTTCAGCAGCGGGATGATGGTCACCGCCGTAGGTACTGAATTTGTTGTTTCCCTTGGATCGAACAAAAATGTTGTAACGTTACTTGAGGGCAAGGTCGCGGTAGATACGCCGGGGGGCAAAGAATTTCGGTTAGTTCAGCACAGGATATTGCAGCCTGGGCAACAATTAATGGTGCGATCTGACGGGCGTCCTAAGATCCACGAGTTGGCAGATATTCCAGCAGCAACCGCCTGGAGGGAAAGCCGAATGGAGTTTTCTGGTACCCGCGCTGCAGATGCAATTGCCGAAGCAAATCGCTATTCGACACAAAAAATTCGGTTGGCTGATCCGCGAGACGGTGCTCAACTGATCGGAGGTAGTTTTCAAACTGGTCAGCAAGAAGCGTTCGCCAAGGCGGTATGTGCACTGTTGAAGTTAAAGGTTGTCCGCCGGTCCGATCGCGAACTTGTCCTAGGCTGAGCAGGCAAAGCCGCCTTACGCGCAGTCGCAACGTCAGTATTGTAGAATGGCAGTGCCCAATATTGTACGCGGCGCGGCGTTGCGCGGCTTCGGTCGAGCTGTCGACCGGCGCACACTAACGTCTGAGAGCGGATGCCGTCTTGCCGACGTAGGTTCAGTCAAACCTAGGCGTCTGTCGCCACCTCGCTCTTGCTTGTATCCCGCTAGGAATTCAACCGTGCCAAATGGCCGGATCTGGGTTCTTTCTCTGCTTTTATCACCGCGCAAGTGGACATGTACGGAATGGGCGAGCGATGCCGTCCTGGTCAGCCTTAACTCATCACGGTCCGAAGCGCGCACATAGCTAAGATGACGCGTAAAGAAGTCAGCGGCTTGCATCTCGCGCGCTCTTGTTCACGATATCTTGGCAAGCAAAGCGTGCACAGACAGCGGCATTTCGTCTGTGGTCATGAGGTCCGGAGTGTAAGCGCAGCTCTCCTAGCGTTTAGATTTTTTTCCATATTCAGATGGCACCAGTCCGCACAGGGCGCGGGAATGCGCGGTGGGAGGCTATTTATAAATTAGGATTTCTGTATCAGCGGGTGGAGGATTCTTAACCACGCCCCGGGATTGATAATGTTTTGGTTGATAGCCGTCATGGGATCGGCAGCTATATCCGCGCCACACGAGCTCAGTGCGCCGGACGATGAAATCCTGATCGTTACCGGTGGTAAATCCCCTCGGCCGCTGAAAGACACCCCCACGAGCGTCGCTGTCGTAACCGGTGGCGCTCTCAGGGATGAAGGCGCGAACTCGACCTATGAGATACTCGATCAAACGCCAAATGTGGCCGTCGATGGCAATCGCACGACTTTTTCCATTCGCGGCGTTGACGCCTATTCCGCGTCTGGGGCAGGCGACGGTGCGCTGGCCACCATCTATGTCGATGGCGCAGCCGTCCCTCGTCTGGCTTTGGCGGCCGGACCGCTCGATCTCTATGACATCGACCAGGTAGAGATATTCCGAGGACCCCAGTCGACCGTACAGGGGAGAAACGCTCTTGCTGGAACAGTGATCCTGAAATCGGCCGATCCCGGCTTTGAATGGATAGGGGCCACTCAACTGTCCTGGCGGAACAAGGACCAGCAAAGGCGCGCTGGGGGTGTTCTGGGCGGGCCGATTGTCCGAGATCAGCTCGCTTTTCGGCTGGCGGCGGAAGTCTCAGCCGCAGATGGTCTGATCAAAAACGTCACGACCGATGGCGAGGCCGATCATCAGCGCTCCTTTATGCTGAGGGGCAAGCTGCTCATGACCCCCCGTGTAGCCCCTGACCTGACGGTGGTCGGCACATATTTGCACGACCGTCATGAACGCGGCACATTCTACACGGAACTCGATGCACCATATGACGCGAGACAGAGGGTGTCGACGGCAGACTTCGCTGACAGCAAGCAGGTGTCTACTTCGATCGCGACGCTCACGGCCACTTACGCGCTGGACACGGGCGCAACTGTGGAAACCGTTACCAGCTACAGCCGCATTCGCTTTCGGTCAGCTTCCGACGCTGATCGCGGTGCCTCGCCGGGACGTGTCAGCCGCATCGATGACCAGACCAGAAGCTTGCAGCAGGAAGTACGGATGAGTCTTCGGAAGAGCTGGATAGACGGGATCATCGGCGGCTATTACCTCCGCGATCGGAACGCTTACTCCTATTCCGGCACGCAAAACCTCGCGCTCGCGAGCCTGGGAGTTCCGCGTCAGCTGCAGGCCATGGGTTTGCCGCTCCAATCGATCAACACCGTCCTTGCCCTCTATGGTGGCGTGGTTCCTCTAAAGAGCATCTCAGCGCAGCCTCGGACAACCGAAAATCATGCGGCGTTCGCTGACTTCACCATCCCACTCAATGACAAAGTGCGGCTGAACCTAGGCCTCAGATATGACGCAGAAACGCAGCTGCAGAGCGCTACCCAGATGGTCTCGATCAATGGTCCGCTGCCTGATCCCGATGGAGGTGCAGCTGCACTCGCGCCAATTGTCGGCCGCTTGAACAGCATTTTGCAGGGCCTAGCTGACGATGCCAACGGTGTGGAGCCTCCCAGCCGGGTGAAATATCGGGTGTGGCTGCCCAAACTTGGTCTCATCTATGATGCCATGCACAACGTGGCTTTGAGCCTCACGGTCCAGCGTGGCTATCGCGCTGGCGGCTCGGGCTTTAATGAGCAGCGCGCATATAGTTACGGATATGCTCCGGAATATGTCACCCATTACGAGTGGGCGCTGCGGTCGACACTCTTTGGAGGACGGCTGGCCTTGAATGCCAATGCCTATCGGACCGACTGGAAGCAGCAGCAAGTGCTGGTCCAGCTGACACCTGGAGCGCTGTTCGATACTCAGGTTCTTAACGCCGGACGATCCTTGCTGCAGGGGTTTGAGGTCGAGGTGCGTCAGAGCGTCGGGCAAAGGATCCGCTTGGTTGCCGGGATAGGTCATAGCAACGCGCGGTTCCTGGCCTTCGATGTGAACCAGGGCGCGCTCTTCCAGAATGCTCCAGGCAAGGATTTCCCGCAAGCACCGCGTTGGACGCTGTCTGGCAGCGCGACCTATGTTCATCCTGGCGGACTGTTCGCCAACATGAGCGCATCCTACCGCAGCGCCTATTTCCAGGACATCCTCGACGAGGGTGCCCGAGACATCAAGGCGTTGGGCTTGTTCAATGCGAAGATTGGCTGGCGGACGAAGCGCCTGAGTGCCTATATCACTGCCAGAAACCTGTTCAATGCTCAAAAGCTGGTGCAATGTTTCATCGATTCGGATGGCCGTCGGCGCGGGCTTTTGAACGCAACGCGAACCGTAGGCCTCTCGCTCGAGAGCCAGCTATAGGGGCCGGGAGCCCTCGGCCCGACTGAATATTGATCGATCATCCCTCACGATGATTTAACCTCCCTATTCCAACTGCACCGTCTCATTTTCTGCCCATATTTTTTCTGCAAACTCTAGGAAATTTCCGTAACTGATATGGTTGGTGAGGTGAGGCTTGGGAGACGAATGTTGGACGATCGGATTGCCAAATTATCCGACATCAAGAAGCGCTGCCTTCGCTTGGCGCACGCCGGCTTGAGCTCCAAGGAAATCGCCCTGGAGGTGGGGCGGTCACACCGCACCGTCGATCAATATCTTTATGAGGCCAGCGTCCTTCTGGACGTCCAGAACCGGCGCGAAGCAGCCCAAATTTTTGCGGAAATCGAAGCGGCGGCAGACTTCAATGGATTTCAATTGAAATCGCGAGATGTTGCAAACCCCCAGGGATCAGGCATTTCCAGCGAGCCGACCGGGCATGAAGCGGCTCAAGCCCAACAGCCCGGTCTCCCACCGCTTGGAGGCCCGACCAATGACTTGACAGTGTCCCAGCGCCTGACGGCCATCGGCAAGATCGCGCTATTCCTGACGATCGCCGCGTTGACGATCATCATAGTCATTGCAGCGGCGCTTAACGCTCTTTCCCGCTAAGGCGCGCTGCACTTTTTGCGACAAACCAATCATCACAAGCGCAGGCCCACCCCGGTTCTGCGGAGGAGATCTTATGTCCAACTTCAATCCTGATCAGGCTCGCAAGGTCGTGACCGACATCGGCCGCGCTCAAAACGCCATCGACGGCGCGCTCAGGAAACTCTCGATGCTGACCACCGATGTGCTTGAAGCCCTCAACGAAGCAAGCGTGAGCGATGCCGCGAGTCAGCCCGCCCTGGAGGATCTCGCCAAGGGCTTCAGCACCTTCGTGGCCGGCCGCCGCACCTTCGTAAACGCGCATGAGAAGCTCATTGGCATGAAGATGGACTCCAACTTGCGCAGCGTGGAGATCGGATGCGATCCGGGTCCGCTTTGTCCCTGGATCGAACAGGAACAGAAGTTGCGCGCAGTTGCATAAACTTCGTTTCGGTGCTTTGGCCGCCGCCTCATCCTGGTAGGCGGCCACAGTCCATGCTTCTCATACTGTATTGGATAATGACCCTATGCTGTTGCCTCTACACGATTGCAGAGGGCGGAAGCGCCGGGCGCGTCGGTGCGTCCCTGATGCTGTTCAAGACGGTGGGCGGCTTTTACACGTCGCTCCTGGACCAAAGCTGGAGCCACATATTGTACCCGGTGCTTGCGTTGGACCTGATATGCCTGGTTGCGTTTCTGGCGCTTGCTCTTCGAAGCGACCGCTATTGGCCCCTCTGGGCCAGCGGATGCGCCTTTGCGATCGTGGCGGTTCACTTCGCGTCGATGCTCAACACCGCGGTCGATCCAAGGATCTACCATGGGCTCAGAAGCCTCTGGGCGATACCGATGCAGCTGTTCATGGTACGCGGCATTGTGCTCGACGTGCGTCACCAATCACAGATGGCGCATTCACGAAATCGCACGACCTCATCAAAATGCATTTCGAGCGACGGATGAAAGCGCTGAAGCTGGAGCAACTGCGCGTTCTTTTTCTGGACCAGCAGGCGAGCTGCCTGGTGGACGAGCGCATCCACGCTGGCACCGCGACCAACGTTGAAGTCAAGTTCCGGCATATCGTAGGGCATGCTCTTCTGGTGGATTCACCGGTCATAGTCATTGCGCATAATCATCCTTCAGGGGACCCGACCCCCAGCAAGCAGGATATCGACTACACCCAAAGACTGTTCGGCATCTGCAAGGCGCTGGACATCCGCTTGCACGATCATGTGATCGTAGCGGGCAACGGCTCATTCAGTTTTCGTGAAGCAGGCTATATGTGACCGTCCCTGTCGAAAGCCCCAGTCTCGAGGCATCCCTGTTTGAACCTGCGCGGCTGATGGGGTATGCGGGCGAGCAGTGCAGTTGGGCTCGCCAATTGTTATCGCGGGATTGAGCATCATTGGTCAGTATATATGACAGTCAAAGAGCACGCGCGAATTGTCTTGGACAATGCGATAGCACAGCGCGGTCTGACCTACTCGGAAATATCGCGCCTGATCGGAAAAAACCCGGCCTATATCCAGCAATTCATCAAACGCGGTACACCGCGCAGATTGGATGAGCAGGATCGCCACAAAATTGCCAGTCACCTGGGTATTCCCGAAAATCTGCTGAGCGATCGTCCTGCGCCTGAACCAGTTCACACCAACGTCAAACGTGCAGCGAAGGCGTTTGCCGTTCCGCGGCTCTCACTTGGAGCCTCTGCGGGAAACGGCAACGCCGTCGCATATGAAGAGGCGGAAGACGCGGTCACCATGGATGCACGGTGGCTGAGAAATATCGGCGTTGCTCCACCACATGTTTCCATCATCAGTGTCGATGGCGAGTCAATGATGCCCACGTTGAACCATGGCGACGAGATCATGGTCGATCACAAGGATGATGCATGCAGGTTGAGAGATGGCATCTATGTCTTGCGGTGGGATGACCTCCTCATCGTAAAGAGGATTGCGATGGGACGGCGGCGTGGCACGTTCGATATGATGAGCGACAACAATCTGTACCCTAGCTGGACCGATGTCGATCTTGCCGCTGTCGCAATAGTCGGCCGGGTCGTGTGGATTGGACGAATGATCCGTTGAGTGGCCAAGCTGACCGGATGCACCTTTGGATTGGTCTATGACTAATTCATAAGGTCGTGGAAGCCCCGCGGCAGGACCGCTGCCGGGCCGCGCAAGGCTTCGATCGCCGCGCTTAAATGGGCTGCCGCCTGCGACATCTGCAAATCGTCCAATAGACGCAGGCATTGATTGAGCAAGCCCGCAAGGCCCGCGACGCAGTCATCTGCTCCGTCAAGGCGCGAGCCCGCGTGAACTGAAGAAGCCTCCAGGGCATCACTATCAGGCGCAGGATCATGATCGATCGGCGAAACCATCATCTCCTACTACGTGGGATTGCCACGATATCAACCTTTGTTGCCTCCGATACGGTGAATTGTGTCAACTATCAGACGCAAGTCACGCGCGATCAGATCGAACTGGCAACCAGATTTGCGAACGCAACAATCAGACGCCTGTGTACCGGCCGACTTTCCATGCACGGTCATATTCGAAAGGTGACCGGATAAGGGCGAACAGCAAGAGGGGCGGAAGATTGCTCTTCCGCCCCCAGCGAGGTTTCCGGCGGACTGTGATCGCCGGACTTCGAAATCAGAAGCGGAAGCCGCCTACGACAGCAACCTGATGGCGCGACGGTTCGATAGCCACGCCGAAGTCATTGTTGGCGTCATATTCGCTGTAGCGATATTCGATGCGCGCGAAGGTCGAAGCCATGACATATTCGGCGCCAGCGCCGATGCGCCAGCCGTCCAGTTCGTCGCTTCCGGTGAAGCGGTCAACGCCGTCGTCATAGACGGCCTTCACCTTGGCGTTGGTGTAGCCGCCCTTGGCGTACAGAAGAACGTTCTGGCTGACAGGGAAGCCGACGCGCGCGCCGATGTAAAGATCGCGCGAAGCGCTGATCGAAGCTTCGTCACCCAGCACGAGCAGGTCAGACTGACGTTCCTTGGTGGTGCTGTCGGCGATTTCAGCTTCAACGCCGATAACGGCCGTTCCCAGGTCGAAATCGTAACCGGCAGTCAGGCCATAGAGGAAGCCGTCCTTGGACCCGCCTTCGTCTTCGACTTCCAGGCGAACCTTGTCATAGCCCACGACGGCGCCGATCTTGGCTCCACCGAAATTCGACGCTTCCTGCGCGAAAGCAGGCGCCGAGATGGCCGACAGAGCAGCGGCAGCGATTACAAACTTCTTCACGGTATAATCCCCCTAATGTTTATGTGCCCATAAGGCACGGGGGCATTTAGTCGTCCGATTCCAGCAGCATAGTATGGACCAGACATTCTTGTCATTTGACGTGAATCTTGTTGCACAATCGCAACATCAAGAGCATCGAAGCGGAATGATGTCTGCTCTGCTTCTGGCTGCCGCTGTAACTGTCGTGGATGGCGACACCGTCCGACTGGGTTCGGAACGCATCCGCTTGCTTGGCATCGACGCCCCGGAGATGCATGGCTGCAGAGAGGGGCGTGTTTGCGTCCCCGGCGATGGCGAGGCCAGCAAGCGCAGTCTCGCGCAAATATTGGGCGGTGCCATCCGTGTCCAGCGTGTCGGGCAGGACCGTTATGGCCGCACGCTGGCACAGGTCTATGCTGGAGGGCGCAATGTTGCGTGCGAGCAGCTCCGCCGGGGGCATGCGCAATATGTCGCCAAGTGGGACAATGGCGGCCTGTTGGCGGCGGAGTGCAGGTGAAGCGAGCGTTGTTCTTGGTTGAAAGCCTGATCGTCGGGGCAATGTGCCTCGGGACGTTCGGGATGGCCTTCTGGGATGCGGGATCGAAGCTGCTGGCGATTATCGGTTGAAGCGCGGGTCCCGCAGGATCTCTGTCTCGTCCGCAACAGGGCTGTTCTTATGCGCATGTCGCGCTATGGCCTGTCCCTTTGCGAACATCGCGATAATTTTGCCATGCTTTCGATAAGGGCCTGTCCGGCCCTGTTGGTCATGAGTGGTCATGCTGCCGCCATCGGACGGTTGGGCCTGGACTTAGCGGTCAGCCGTTGTGCCGGTCGGCGCGGCAGGCGCTGAGCATATATTGACAGTTCAGGACCATATCGACCTTCTGGAGGGAGGAATGCTCGGAGGCCTGTCGACATGCCGCCTCGACCTGCTCGTGATAGACGAGATCGGATCGTCCTTCCCAACGCTGCCGATTCAAAGAGTGCGAAACAGGCGCCAAATGGCACCATTCTAGTCTTTGCCCTCCATGACGCGCTCTTGGAGCGTTGAACGACTGAGCCATCGGTGCCTCGCGGCTGGCCGCGACCGCGCTCTACGGCTCTGGCCTGAAGGCCGGCGCCGCCGAGCCCCGTTTCGGGTCTCGGCCTTTCGGTGACGATCGCTGGCGTTGAGGGCTGTGGTCGCCGCGGGCACGCGGCGGCGTTGCTTGTTGCCTCTCCCGTTACGGCGGGTGCGGGCGGCGCTCCCGGCTAGGCCCGTCGCGGGCGAAGCCAACCCCTGCCGCTGCGCGGCAGGGGTGCTCCACTTTGTTGCGCCCTTGCGGTGTCTTCGCCCGGCTCTGCCGGGCCTCTTGGTCGCATCTCGCCGCCCACCCCCGCCTTTGCGGGGAGGCTTTGTGCCTTTTTTGGGGTGGCGTGGAGGATAGGCCATGCCAAAGATTAGCCGTCGTGCCAGCCGAGAGGGCGACGGGGGAGGGGCGCGGGAGCTGCGCGTGAACCTCTATGACGAGGTCACCGCCCGGATCATTTCGGAGCTTGAGGCGGGGCGGCTGCCATGGGTGCAGCCATGGGGAGAGGCCTCAGGGATGGGACCGGCCCTGCCGCGCAATGCGCTGACTGACCGCTCCTATTCCGGCGTCAATATCCTGATCCTGTGGGCAAGGGTGATCGAGCAGGGCTGGCCGTCGCAAAGCTGGCTTACCTTTCGCCAGGCTTTGGAGGCAGGCGGCTCCGTCAGGAAAGGCGAGCGCGGCGTGACCGTCGTCTATGCCGACAGCTTCACCCCCGAGAAAGAGAAGGAACGGGCCTCGCGGGAGGGGGGCGACGCCCGGTCCATTCCCTTCCTGAAGCGTTTCACGGTCTTCAATGTCGCGCAGTGCGATGGGCTCCGCGAAGGGCTTGCCACTGACCCCGCGCCGCTGCCCGAACGCGAGATCGTGCCGGTTGCCGAGGAAGTGATCACCGCGTCCGGCGTTGAATTCCGCATCGGAGGCAATGAGGCCTATTATGCGCCCGGTCCCGATTTCGTGGCTGTGCCGCCGCAGCCGGCCTTCTTCGATCAGATCAATTATTACCGGACATGCCTACACGAGCTGACCCATGCGACAGGCCATGCCAAGCGGCTTGGCCGAAATCTGCGCAATCCCTTCGGCAGCAAGGATTATGCCCGCGAGGAACTGGTCGCCGAGATGGGTTCCGCCTTCCTGTGCGCGGCACTCGGCGTTGTCCCGACCGCGCGTCACGCCGATTATATCGGCGCGTGGCTGGGCGTCTTGAGGGAAGATAGCCGGGCGATCTTTCGTGCCGCGAGTGCCGCCAGCAAGGCAGCGGACTGGCTGCTGGCCCGGCATCGGGAAGCGCAGGTGGGCAGCGCTGAGAGGAGGATAGCGGCATGATCCTCCTGACCCCCGACATCCGCTTCGCCCTGCGCGCTAACGATATCGCGCGCCGCGCCCATGAAGTCACGGGCGAGCGCTTCGATCCGCCGCCTGTCGTCAAGCTGTTCAATCCGCTGGGCGCGGCGACATGGCTGGCAACGGAACTCGCCAAAGATGGCGATGCCCTGTTCGGGCTTGCCGACCTTGGCTTTGGCTGTCCTGAACTGGGCTGGTTCAGCCTGTCCGAGCTTGCCGCCATCGCTCTTCCCTATGGCCTCTTCATCGAGCGCGACATCGGCTTTGAGAGCATGCTGCCGCTTTCCGCCTGGGCGGAGTGGTCCCGCCGCGCGGGATCGATCCTCTGGGCCGAAACCCTGATCCGCCGTGCCGCCCAGTCGGGCGCGGACCCCGCTTCTCCTCCGGCCGATCCGGCCGAAGGATGACGTGAAGGCGGCACGTCACGCCGCCACCCTGAAGAAGCCGTTCCCCAACGCCACGAAGTGTGAGGGACCGGTGAGGGAGTCCGGTGACTCCCGAACCCTCACTAGGAGCAATGCCATGACACTTGTTTTCATCTCGCCTGACAAGCTTTGTGTGAGCAAGACCAACATGCGCTACGGACGCAAGGCACCCGATGTCAGCGACATCCTGCCGACCGTTCGCAAGCGCGGCGTCATCCAGACCCTGCTCGTGCGCCCCAATTGCATGGAGGGCCATTTCGAGATCGTCGCAGGCGCGCGGCGCTTCCATGCCGCTCGGCTCGTTGCGCAGGAGACGGGCGAGGCCGAGCCGCTGCCCTGCCGCATCCTCTCCGAAACCGACGACGCAGATGCCATCGAGGCATCCATGATTGAAAACCTCGCCCGGCTCGACGCCGACGAGGTAACGCAATGGGAAACCTTCACTCGGCTGGTGAAGGAGGGCCGCGAGGTGGACGACATCGCCGCGACCTTCGGGCTTCCCGACCTCACCATCCGCCGTATCCTCGCGCTCGGCAATCTCTTGCCCCGCATCCGCCACCTCTACCGCGAAGAGAAGATCGACCGCGTCACCGTCCGCCACCTGACTCTTGCCAGCAAGAGCCAGCAAAAGGCGTGGCTCGCGCTCCAGGACGATCCCGACAGCTATGTCCCGACCGGGCATCAGTTGAAGGCGTGGCTGCTGGGCGGCCAGTCGATCCCAGCGCGCTTCGCGCTCTTCGATCTGGCGGAGTATGAAGGCGCGACCGTCGCGGACCTGTTCGGCGAGAATTGTTATTTTGCCGATCCTGATGCCTTCTGGACCGCGCAAAACGCCGCGATCGAGGCGGCGAGGAAGGCCTATCTCGACCAAGGCTGGAGCGATGTCGTCATCCTTCCTCCATCGGATCATTTCCATAGCTGGGAATATGAGAAGGCCGCCAAGCGCAAGGGCGGGCGCGTCTATGTCGATGTCCGTGGTTCAGGCGAGGTCAGCTTCCACGAGGGCTATGTGACGCGGAAGGAGGCGCGGAAGGCGGAGCGCGGCGAGGTGCCAGGTAGCGGGAAACCCCAGCGGCCTGAGCTCACCTCTACGCTGCAAACCTATGTGGACCTGCATCGCCATGCCGCCGTGCGCGCCGCGCTTCTGGGTCATCCCGGCATGGCGCTGCGGCTCATGGTGGCCCATGCGATTGTTGGTTCGCCGCTCTGGACGGTGCGGCCCGAGCCGCAATCGACGCGCAATGACGAGGTGCGCGAAAGCGTTGAGCTGTCGCAGGGCGAGACGCTGTTCGACGAACGCCGCCGCGCTGTGCTGGACCTGCTCGGCTTCCCATCCGAGGAGCAGACTGTCATCGGCGGCAACGTGGATGACTATGGTGTCGCTGGCGTGTTTCTGCGCCTCATCGCGCTGCCGGACCCGGCGCTCATGGACGTGATCGGGGTCGTGATGGGCGAGACGCTGGCAGCAGGGAGCGCCGCCATCGAAGCGGTTGGCGCGGAGATCGGCATCGACATGGCCGCATGGTGGCAGGCCGACGAGGCGCTCTTCTCGCTCCTGCGTGACCGTGAACTGCTCTGCCATATGGTCGCTGAGGTCGCGGGCGAGACGGTCGCGACAGCCAACGGCCATGGGAAGACCAAAATCTTGAAGCAGATTATCGCCGACCATCTGGCGGGTGCGGATGGGCGCGCCAAGGTCGAGCGCTGGGTGCCACGCTGGATGGCTTTTCCCCCCAGCGCCTATACCGAGCGCGGTGGCGTTGGCACCGTGGCTGCCCATGGCAAGGTCGTTGCGGCGCGCGACGTCATGACCACGGCGATAGCCGATCCGGGCAAGGAGCCGCTCGCCCAAGCGGCATGAAGATCGGTGGGCGGGAGGTGCGAACCTTCCGCCCGGTGGCTCTCCAGAAGTTGCCGCGCGGCCTCGCCCGGAGGGCTCGGCCGCGCGGTCTTTACGGCTTGAAGCCGCGCTGGATCGGTTGCACGGGGCGCCAAATAGGGCGTCCCATGATCTGCGTTCCAGGCTTGGCCGGAAAGCCGCGACAGAGGACCCAAGGTCACGACGGGCCGGGCTGCATGCAAAGCATGATCGAGGAGCCGTTCGTCTGCTCAACCTGCAGCCTGCGATCGAAGGATGGCGCGCCGTCGATCCGAGACGCGCGCCCGGAAGGTCCTAAGCACCGCTTCGCTTATGTTCCAGGTCGGCTCACTAGCTGGTGACGCGGAAGCGCCATGGCCGTGGTGGATGAAAATCCACACCGATGAACTCGGCCGGAACTTGCTCGACCGCGCGTTGCGAGGCGGCGTCATCATGCCCACGATGTGCGGCCATCGCAGCGGCGGCAGCCCGGTTTGCGCGACCGTCCTGCCGACGAGTCGGAAGCTTGTCGAGCGCTAGGGAGGAGCCGGATCGATCGGGCCGAGAAGGCGCGGAAATCTCTTCCGGTGCCAGACATCGCTAGTGGAAAATCTGCGTTCCGATCCTGTCCGAAGATCCTTGCATGTTGGTGCGAATGCCGCACCGGCCTCTCTTTCATGGCAGGTCTGGCGTCGCCACGGCTTGTCCGTGCAACGGCTTCGCCGACTTTCTTCCCCGCCCTTGCGGGCTTCCTCGCGAGACAAGAAACTCGGCTCTGGCCGCCCTTCGCTGACGCTTCGGCCCAAGGGTGCACGGCGCCCTGCCGCCGCCCGGTCGACTGCCATCGAGGCCGCACGGGGCGGCATTCGAGCAAGCAGAAGGAGACTTTCCATGGCACAGATCGGCAGCTTCACCCGCAACGAGGATGGCGTCTACACTGGCGAAATTCGTACCCTTACTCTTCGCGTCAAGGCCACAATCCGGCCTGTCGAACGCGAGCATGACAAGGCTCCGGATCATCGTGTGAATGCCGGTGGCGTCGAGTTCGGCGCGGGCTGGACCAAGGCGGCGCGCGAAACCGGGGCGGAATATCTCAGCCTCAAGCTCGACGATCCGTCCTTCCCCGCGCCCATCTACGCGACCCTCACGCAGGGCGATGACGGCGAGCACAAGCTCATCTGGTCGCGCTGAATACAAGCGGCTCCGCGTCTCATCGGCGCGGAGCCTCTTTTCTCCCCGGGTGTCGAAAATGTGGAAGTGGTTTTCGACACTGATGCCGGGATGTCCCTGTCCGCATCCTGGGTGCCGCGATCGCGCCGTTGCGATCCGTCAAACAGGAATGCGCCCCATGGACAGCGACGATAACATTGCCCGTGCGAACCGCGCAAAACGCGGTTCGCCCTTCCTCAACACCGATCAGGCCGCCGCCTATCTCAAGATCTCGAGCCGCCTCCTGAAACGCCTGCGCCGCGACGGCAAGGGCCCGGTCTTCCGCCGCCATTGCCGTTTCGTCCAATATCATATCGATGATCTCGACAGCTGGTCCGCCGAGCATTCGGGCCGGGAGTTGGGCGCGTGAGCCGCCGTCGCGGCCCTGCCGCTGATGCGCTGCTGCTTGCCTGGGGCGAGACCCTGCGGACGGAAAAGCGGCGGCGCGTCCGACTGCGTGGGCACATCCTTTTCGTCGGTGCTGGCACTCTCATCCTGCTCTTGTCCGCCGCGCTTCCGCCTGCGCCGCTTCTTGTCTGGAATGCGAGCGCCAGCGCGCCGATCGGCCTCTACGCGGTTGCGCCCGGCGCCTTCGTGGAACCAGGCGACATGGTAGTCGCCCGCGTTCCCAAGCGCTACCGGCTGCTCGCCGCAACCCGCCGCTACCTTCCCAGAAACGTCCCTCTGGTGAAGCGTGTCGCGGCTTATGCGGGCGATGAGGTGTGCGGGCTGGGCAGAGACATCTTTATCAACGGGCGATGGACGGCGAGCCGCCGCGCAGCCGATGCTACCGGTCTCCCGCTGCCCTGGTGGAGCGGCTGCTTGGTCCTGCGTGGGCGGCAGCTGTTCCTGTTGATGGACAGTCCGGCCTCCTTCGACGGCCGCTATTTCGGGCCGACCGACGGCGACGATGTGATCGGAAAGGCGACGCTCCTGTGGCGCCGTTGAAGCATGCCACCATGCTGCTCGCGCTCGGCCTAGCTAAGCCCGCCAGCGCGGAAGCGGTTGCGACGTGGCAACAATATATAGGCGAGGCATCGCTGCGGTTCGGCATCCCCACCGCCTGGATCGAGCGGGTCATACGCGCCGAAAGCGGTGGGCAGACACACAGGAGCGGCCGTCCGATCCGCTCGTCCGCTGGCGCCATGGGCCTCATGCAACTCATGCCTGCGACCTGGGTCGAGATGCGCGATAGGCTGGGGCTTGGGCCGGATCCCGACGAGCCTCGCGACAATATCCTGGCCGGGACATTCTATCTTCGGCTAATGTATGATCGGTTCGGATATCCAGGCCTGTTCGCGGCCTATAATGCTGGTCCCAAGCGTTATGCCGAACATCTTGCAGGCAAGCGTCCGCTGCCAAGGGAGACCATCGGCTATCTCGCGAGCGTGGCGCCCGAGGGGCAGGTTCGCGAGGCGAACACCGCCGCATCGCCGCCGGTCGAGCCCCTCTTTGCCATACGCAAGGACGGCGCTACGACAAGGGCGAGCACTACCGGCGCGCCGTCGCCAAGCCCGATCTTTGTCGTTCTGTCGCAGGGAAATTAGGTGGTGTCGCATGTCCGAGAGAGGGTGGAGGCTCGTCTCGACAGACCCAGCATGAAGGGTGGCGGGGCGCCTATCAAGGCCCGCGGGTGCCCCCCAATTTGCTGCGCAAATCGGTTCCCCCCACGTCCGCTTCGCGGCGCTGCGCTTCGCGCCGCGGCCCTGACAGCCGCCCCGCCACCCGTCTTCCGGACGCCGTTCTCGATGGTGAGGACGAAGCGCAAGGAGGTCATCATGGGCATGGTTCAGAGCATCGGCACGGCGTCGGATCGGATCATCGCGACGCTGGTCGCAGGACTGGAAATGGAGCTGGGACGCGGCGCGGGCGCAGCTCTGGCGGATCACTTTCTGGCTGCGGAGGAAAGCGATTTCCTCTGGGATGCACGCGGCGAGGAGCGTTGGCTGGGCTCCTACGAAGGCCCTGGCGAGGATGATCTGGAACTCGACAGGATCGCGATCTGGGGTCGGCTGGATGGTCGCTGGTTCATGGCCATCATGCTCGTGGATGGCGAGGGAATGCCGTGTGCGACGATTGCGAAGCGCATCTGTCACAGTCGCGATTTTGCCCGAAAGGCGATGGCTTATGCGCACTGATGACGCATCGATCGGCGGGGAGAGGCGGCGTCGGATCGGCGCTGTCTTTCCCCTTTTTTTAAGCCGGAGGAGGGATCAGGGAGGGGATAAGGGAAAACAAGATAAAGGCAGTGTCTCGCGACATCTGCCAAGTGTTTGTCTGCACATCCTTTTTTCACGAGACAAACCGCGGGCGGCGCGAGACCTGTCGGGTTGGAACGGCGGTAATCCGCCGATCTCGGGTCGAATTCGCGAGATGGGGCGGGGTTGCCATGTCTGACGACGACCTCACCCCCAAGCTCGGCAAGGTGCGGGGCAATGATGGCAAGCGCACCGTCAAATATGGCGGACGCATCCTCGCGGCTACGCGGCTGGCTGGTAACAAGACAGGCAAAAGGTCGCGGCGTTTTGACGGCAGCCGGATCGGCCGGGGCGCGAGCATGGGACGGCTTCTCGCCAGTCGCGACAGGCTGGGCGGTTTCCGTGGACGCCGTGCGGTGGTGAAGGCGAGCCTCATCCGGCTCGGTGGCAAGACTGGCCAGGCAGCCCGAGCCCATATGCGCTATATCCAGCGTGATCGGGTCACCCGCGAGGGACTGCCGGGCGAGCTTTATGGTCCGGAAAATGACCAAGCCGATGGTGACGATTTCCTGAAGCGCACGGCTGGTGATCGCCACCAATTCCGCTTCATAGTCTCTGCCGAAGATGGGGCAGAATATCCCGACCTCAAGCCCTATGTCCGCCGCCTCATGACGCAGATCGAACAGGACCTCGGCACTAAGCTCGACTGGGTAGCGGTGGATCACTTCAACACCGAGCGACCGCACACGCATATCGTGCTACGCGGCATCGATGATCGCGGCGATAATCTCATCATCGCGCGCGAGTATATTTCACATGGCCTGCGGGAGCGCGCGTCCGAGTTGGTGACGCTCGATCTTGGACCGCGAACCGATCACGAAATCGAAGCCCGTTTGCGCCATGATGTCGATCAGGAGCGGATGACCGCGATCGACCGTCGGCTGTTACGGAGAATGGATGCCGATCGGATCGTGTCGCCCGCCGACAACGAACCCTTGCAGCAATCGGTGGCGGTCGGGCGGCTGCGCAAATTGAACGCTATGGAACTTGCCGAAGATATCGGCGGCGGGCGCTACCGTCTTGCCGACGGGATGGAAGAGACGCTCCGCCGCATGGGCGAACGCGGTGACATTATCCGACTTATGCAGCGCGAACTCACGGCACGTCACCTGGACCGTGCGGGCGTAGAGCAGGTGATTACGACAGAGGTCCGTGAACCCGTTATTGGCCGGTTGATCCAGCGAGGCTTCTCTGACGAGCATAGGGACCGCCATTATATGATGGTCGATGGCATTGACGGACGGGTACATTATGTCGACATCGGCCGGAGCGATGCGACGCAGCCCGTGCCCGGGGATGCGATCGTGCGGATAGAGCCCACAAGGGCCGGGTTGACACAGGCGGATCGCACGGTCGATGCAGTCGCTCGAGCTTATGGAGGGCGCTATTCAATCGACCTTCATTTGGCGCATGACCCCCAAGCCAGCGAGACCTATGCCTCCAGTCATGTTCGCCGACTGGAGGCGATGCGCCGCGCAGGCGCCGGGCCGGAGCGTCTTGATGACGGCAGTTGGGCGGTTCCCGATGACCACCTGAATCGCGCGAAGATTTACGCACAGCGTCAGCTGCGGGATCGGCCGGTGACGATATCGGTCCTGTCCCGGGCACCGCTCGCTGAGCTCGCTGGCAAAGACATCCCGACATGGCTTGATCGCGAGCTGGAAGGAGGGGCCGCAAGCGCATTGCGCGATGCTGGTTTCGGACGGGAGGTTCGAACGGCTCTGACTGCGCGGCGACAATGGCTGATCGAGCAGCAACTGGCCGATGGAAACGACACGACATTCCGCATGCGCAATGGTGCGATGGATGCGCTCTGCCAGCGCGAGCTACGACAGGCTGCCGCCCGGCTTTCGGATGAACTGGGTAAACAGTTCGAGCCGACGCGCGTTGGCGAGCGGATCAAGGGCATGGTTGCGCGCCGGGTTGACCTAGAGGGTGGCAGCTATGCGTTGGTCGAGCGGTCGCATGATTTCACGCTGGTGCCATGGCGCGATGTGCTCGAGCGCAACATCGGCAAAGCGGCATCCGGACTCATGCGCAGCGATGGGATCATTAGCTGGCAATTCGGTCGCGGGCGGGCCGGTCCCACGATTGCATGAAAAAAAAGGCTTAGTCGTGATCGCGAGATTGTGCGCCGGACCGATCGGCCGCATCATAATAGGGATAAGGTTGACCCCGGCCATCACGCGTTATGACGCCAATTGATGGCGCACGTCGCACAGGGAGAATTCCATGGTTCCTGTGCGATGGCACGGGTGACATGCTGGCTACTGATCGGCTTGTGACTGACATCGAATAGCGCGGCTCCTAAGGTCTGAGTACACGATCGAAGCCGATCCGAGCTTTGCGGCCCGCAATGCAGCCATCCCTCTCAGCCACGATTGCTACCTGCGCTTTCAAGCGTGATGCAGTCAATGGATCACAAGTCGCCAAAATCACGTTGGAAGGTATGGAAATCAGGCCACGTAGGTCGCCCGCCTGCTGCACCACGCGTTTCTTTTCGCGAGCGACCATCATATAATATCGTAACTCGGGCGCGTAATGGTGATCGTCTGGTATTTGCCAGCCAGGTTCAATCGCTAATATTGGCGCGCGTTGATTAGAAAGTGCATCCAGAAGGATGCCGTAGCGCGTACGCGGATAATGTTCACGCTCGAACAGCAAAGTCCGATCGACATCGAACGCCTTTGCCACACCAAATATAAGAAGCAATGTCGGCACTATGACGACCACCCATAGTCCGTACCGCGGGAGCGTTCCGGAACTCACGCGTGCGCGAAAATGGATAAAGGCGGCGTGGAAGGCCAGCGCGCTCGCGATTGCTACGAAAGGATAGGCTGCAAGATAATAATGGCTGAGCTTTGTGCTCGTCATCATAAGAACGACAAGTTGCGCGAAAGCGATACAGCAGGAAAAAATCAGTGCAAGGCGTACGCGTCCCCGCGTGATTGGCAGTGTGAAGGGGGACAGCAATGCCGCCAATCCCAAGCTGAACAGCCCACCGAAAAACGTGTTGTCGACATAATACCAGGGCGGTCCGGCATGATTGTCCAAAGCCTCTTTGAAGCGGCCGCTGACATCATTATAAATCATGGCTTCCAGATAACCCGGAGCTGCTCTTTCACGTAGGATCAAAAATAACAGAATAGGGGCGATGCCGAGGAGCGCACCAACGAGGTAATGCGCATTCTTGAATACTCTATGAGAGCGACGGGCGATCAAGAGGTAGAGCAAAAAACCGGCACCGGGAATCGCACCAGCCACGCCCTTGGTCATGAGCGCGCCCGCCCCCATCAGGCCGGCGAGCAGCAGCCAAGTTCTTGGGGGATGCGAACGGTGCATCGCGAAGAACAGCAACATCAGATAGCCGGTCGTGAAGAAGGTTAGCAAAGCGTCATAATCGGCCGTTCGCGCGCCATGTTCGCCGAAAAAACTTATGCTTGTTGCAAGTGCGATGCCGCCAAAGGCAGCGATCGCGGCCGATCGCGTGATCCGATGCAAAAACAGCATGACCAGCAAAACCGTCCCGACTGCGCTGAGGAAAGAAGGGAGTCGAAGTGCGAACTCGGTTGGCCCAAGTAATTCCATGCTTCCCGTCATGAGCCAGACGAGCAGCGGCGGCTTGGTATTCCAAAGATCTTGATGAAAGTCGTACGTCGTCACAAGCCCGATGCCGCTGAGGCGCATCTCCATGGCGCTGATAATTATCCGTCCTTCATCCCAAATTAGGATCGGAACCGGCCTGCCAATGAAGTAAAATAATATAGCGAATGTCGTCACCATCGCTATTATCAGCGGTGCATTCCAGAACCGACCAGCGTTGATCCGGCATTCATTCATTATCCTTGCTCCACGCAAATCTCAGCTAGACCGATTTCCAAGCAATCTGGCTCTATCGCTTGGTCAAAGATTCCATGCCGCTGCCTGCTTCAACAGGCACAAGCCCCCAAGCGTGAAGGACAATGGGACAGCGCAGCCTGTCGGCACAAACTACGCGACGAAGTTCGGGCATTTCGGATCGGCTGATACTGTTTTGTCCGGCGTAAAGCGCCTGTAGACATAGAGCGACCAAGTGGCTTTCGTTTCTCGGTAGTTATTGTTCAGATACGCTCCGAAATCGGCTTGTCGCAAGAAAAACGCCCGCACATCAAAATTACTTGGTTGAAACACGTAGTTGGGGCGTCGTTCGAACAGGATTATCGCTGGCGAAGAGCAGCGTATTTCCAACGCGGCCTGGTTTTGTATCCGCTCCCCTAACAAGCGCAATGCTTTAGGATAGGGGCCAATCACTTCGGCATGCCCGATGGCAGGGATCATCCAATACACCGGAAGGCGCGACTTCCACTGAAGCCCGTGATCCTCGAACGTCGGCCATCCCCACATCGGCTCGCCAGTTAATATGTAAACAGAGCTCCCTCGTGGGACTTTGGAAAGGATCGGGTGTATTTCCTGCCGAAAGAAGTTGAAATACTGTCCGGTCGCGAGAGGCATGAGCAGCGGCAGAATCATCATCAGTGAGCCGATGACAACCGGTATCGGCCGCCGCAAATCCGCCATTTGCATGCGTACTGCGAGAGCCAGAGCGGCGGCCCCTGTCACCGGCACGCTATGATACAGCCATCCTTTGCGTTGCAGAAAATAGGCGAAGGCGAAGCCCAGAGCAACGATGAGCAGTACTGAAACCAGGGGGTTGGCCCGTTTGCCGAAAGCCCTGCCGAACGTCAGGAAAAAGGCCAAAATCAAGGCCCAGATGTAGATCCAGGGGCGGAAAAACATCATATCCCATGAAGATTCGTAACCATGATAGGCGATGCGGGTCATGGGCACCGCATCGGTCAGGAAGGCAGGAGCGAAAATGAAGACCGCCAATCCATAAGTCAGCGCGCCAACCGCCAGCAGCATTATTTCCGGGCGAAGGATCCGCCACTCCGCGCGATCCCGTGCGAAAAGCCAGATTTCGAGCATGATCGGAACTACTACAAAATAATGTTTCAGGGCAAAGCCATAGGTCGCCATTGCACCCACCAGCAGCGCCAGTGCCGTCGGCACCGCTTTCCCCGTCGAGCGACACACTAGTAATGCTGCATAGGGAAAGGCACAGATCAGCGCTAATTGCTCACGTTGCCCGAAATCGTAGAGCGGCATGATAGTCATTAGCCAGAATGCGAGCAACATCGTCGTCAATCGGAGACGTGGCGAACGAATATCGGCGAGATACGCTGTCAAATAGGTGCTCAAGGCGCCCATTGCGACGATCAACACCACAAGTAGCCGCAAAGGCGCGACGTGAAGCCATTCAGCCATGCGATGGACAGGCACTGCGGACCAGAACCACAGCGGCGGATTAAGTTCCCATATGTCCCGATAAAGCACGGAACCGTTGCTCAACTGACGAGCGACCCAGAACTGCCAGACAACGTCATGCGTTATCGGTATGTCACGCAGCGCGAGCAACGCGACAGCAGCCGCGAGGCAAAGCGCGATTTCAGGCAGGTAACGCACCGCCAATCCGGCAAAGCCGGGCCGGTCGCACCTCTGGGCAGCGCCGTGAATCGCCAACATTAAACGGCTTCTCCCGATCTTTCCTTCGACGCGTCCAATTCCTTGCACGCTGTCAGGCCATACCCCAACGGATCATCCAACGACCCCAGCTTCATAGCCATGGTCAGATGCGCCAGAAGGAGAAAGCACAGCGCGATTGGCACCAGCAATAGCAGTAACGGCCAGCGCACAGGCGACCAGCGTGATGGGTGTATCATCCGGACCGCGAGGACAACCATCTTGTTGGCTAAGACGGCGATATCGTTGCCCCGTTCCTCTATGCTGACGTCCGGGAAGGCACCTAACATTTTGGCAAGCGCATATTTCGAAAATCTATGGAAATCGTGCGGAGCATAATGCACGCGTGCGGAAAAGGGCACCGTCGCGATCAATGTTCCTCCTGGCTTCAGAACGCGCCCTATTTCTGCGATCAGCGCCGCCGGTTCAGGCGAGTGTTCCAGAACTTCTGTGCACAACACTGTGTCGAACGTCGCATCCGGGAATGGGATGTGATAGCCATCAAAGGAGATGATCTCCTCATGCCCTTGCATGCTGAACGCTCCAGCTTGCGGCACGTCGATACCGACATAATCGATATGCTTCGGCAGGAATGTGCGATAGGGCATTTCACCACAGCCTACGTCCAGCAGATTGCCTTTGAGCAGCGCAAGTTTAGGTCCGATGAAAGACCAGATGCTGCCCAGTTGCAAATCGACGACGCAGCGCAGTTTGAACGCGACCCGCGACAAAGGAGACGAACCGAACCGTAAGGGGATAGGCTGGAAATGCTCGGTGATTTCAGCCTGCGGAGAGCTCGGGGGAGAGGCAGCGGTCATGAGGGCCTAAATCCCCAACTCATGAAATTGCCGACATTGGCCGACAGCCTTCGCTGGTCCAGCCGTGATCCGCGCAGCAGACGGGTAATCGGCGCTTTCAACCCATCAGGTATCGGGACCAAACGCAACCAATAGCTTGGCCGATAGCTGTTCCTGAAACTGGCGCCATCAACCGCTTCATAGCCATTATGCTGGAGCAGCCGTCTCGAGCTGGCAGCCGAGAAAAGCTGCATATGTTCGATATCGACGATCGGCGACCGACGCCCCAGCAAGCGGTTGAGCAGCCCCCGGCGATCATGTGTCACGCCGACGAAAACACCGCCCGGCTTCAGCAATCGCCAGGCGGACGCGACGAGGGCACCGGGATCTTGAACATGTTCCAGCGTCATGAAGCAGCAGATCAGATCAAAACTGGCGGGCGCAAAGTCTTTCTCCTCGAAAATCCCTTCGCGGATCCAGGGTTTGCGATGCGCGGGTGCCGCGGCGATTGCCGCGCTGGATGGCTCTACCCCGACCAGCTCAGCGAAACCTGCATTACCTAGCTTGTCGAGGAAAGCCGCAGTGCCCGTCCCGATTTCTAGCGCGGCCCCTCGTCCTTTGAGCTGTGCCAGAACGGGGACAAGTGCGCGTGCATAGGCGTCCGCAGCGTCTTCGGCTTCCTCGGCGCTATCGTAATCAGCCTCATGATAGCTCGCCGCCAGCGCCGCAACGCTCGGCGGACGATCCACATATGCAAGGTCGCATGCCCGGCAACGCACCATGGCGTGGCTCATATATTCCGGCACCTTGCGCGAGGCGAAGCTCGTTGCGCTGACCCGGCTCTCGTCGCGAGTATCGGACAGAAAGGGTTCAGCCTCATCAGCTCCCGCCCCACACAGGGGACAGGCACGCAGAGGGGGGGCGGGTTTATTCTTCATACCGCTGGACTAATCCCTCTTTCTTGATCAAATGTTAACCATGTCGGGGGATTTCTTGGGGCATGAAAGAAGCGTCCCTTATCGCGGCCATGCCGCAAGCAACAGAACCGCTGGCGCGGCGCATCCGCGGTCAAACCCTGCGCATGGTGACGCGGGCGAAGGCGTCGCATATCGGATCAGCTCTGTCGATCGCCGACATCATGGCCGTGCTTTACGGGCGCGCTCTGCGGGTAAGCCCTGCCGCTCCCGAGCATAGTGAGCGGGACCGTTTCATCCTCTCCAAAGGCCACGCCTGCGTTGCCGTTTATGCGGCGCTCGCGGAAACAGGCTTTTTCGACCAGGCGCTGCTGGAAACCTATGGCGTGGACGGGTCGATGCTGATGGCCCATATCAGCCACAAGGTGCCGGGCGCGGAATTTTCCACCGGCGCGCTGGGGCACGGCCTTCCCTTCGGCACCGGCAAGGCACTGGCCGCGAAACGGCGGGGACAGGCATGGCGAACCGTCGTGCTGACTAGCGATGGCGAATGGGGCGAGGGCAGCAATTGGGAAGCCGCCCTATTCGCGGCGCATCATAGTCTTGATAACCTGGTCTGCATCATCGACTATAACAAGCTTCAGAGCCTGCGAACGGTCGATGAAACCCTGCGCTTAGAACCGCTCCATTCGAAGTTCGAGGCTTTTGGCTGGGCGGTGCGCGAGGTCGATGGGCACGATCATGACGCACTGATCGATGCGCTGGGGGACGCGCCTTGGGAAGTCGGCAAGCCGCTGATGCTTATCGCGCACACGACCAAGGGCAAGGGCGTCAGCTTCATGGAGAATAAGGTGGAGTGGCACTACCGCAATCCCACTCCCGAGCTGCTGCTGGCTGCGCTGGCCGAGATTGAAGGGGAGCAAGCCGATGCGTAACGCCTTCATCGAAGAACTGAGCACACTCGCCGAAACCCATGACAATATCGCGCTGGTCGTCGGTGACCTTGGCTACAGCGTGATCGAGGAATTTGCCGATCGCTTCCCCGACCGCTTCATCAATGCCGGGGTGGCAGAGCAGAATATGACCGGGCTCGCCGCCGGGATGGCCAGCGAAGGCTATCATGTCTTCACCTATTCCATCGCCAATTTCCCGACTTTCCGCTGCGCCGAGCAGGTCCGCAACGATGTCGACCATCATCGCTTGCCCGTGACGGTGGTCGCGGTGGGCGGCGGCGTTTCCTATGGCGCGCTCGGCTATTCGCATCATGCCGTCCAGGACTATGCACTGATGCGGTCGATGCCGCACATGACCATCGCTGCTCCTGGCGATCCACTGGAAACGCGGGCCTGCCTGCGTTGGCTGGTGGCTAATCCGGGGCCTTCCTACCTGCGCCTCGGCAAGGCAGGCGAGCCGCGCTTTCACGAGAACATCCCCGACGTGGCGCCGGGCCGCTGGGTTCCCGTACGCGAGGGCGCCGGTGATGAGGTCATGCTGTCCACCGGGGCGGCGCTGGGAGCGGCGCTTGACCGTGCAGAGGGCCGCGCTGTCTGGTCTCTGCCGCTCTGGAGCATGGCGGCCAAGGCCGATCAGCCCGCGCAACTAGCGCGGCATAGCCGAGTGACGACGCTGGAAGATCATCTCGCCGATGGCGGCTTTGGCTCGTGGCTGACAGAGAGCGTCGCGGGAACGCCAGCTGCTGCGCGGATCGAGCCGATCGCACTGTCACCTGAGATTTGCGACATGGTAGCGGGACAAGCCACGCTCAACAGGATCGGCGGCCTCACCCTTTAACAGCTTCTTTACCACGCCTGTTCATAGGATAGTTCCCATGAAAGCGATCATCCTTGCAGGGGGCCTCGGCACCCGCCTCGCCGAAGAAACCTCGGTCCGACCCAAGCCCATGGTGGAGATCGGCGGCAAGCCGATCCTGTGGCATATCATGAAGATATATGCCCAGTATGGCGTGGACGAGTTCATCGTGTGCCTTGGCTACAAGGGCTACATGATCAAGGAATATTTCTTCAACTACGCGCTCCACATGTCGGACGTGACGATCGACTTGCGGCGCGGCACAACCGACGTGCATCGCAACGCCTGCGAGGATTGGAAAATCTCGCTGATCGATACCGGCGCGGAGACGATGACCGGCGGTCGCCTGCGTCAGGCAATGCAATATCTAGGCGAGGACGAAGATTTTTGCCTGACCTATGGCGACGGTGTCAGCGACCTCAATGTCGGCGCGGCGATCGACTTCCACCGCTCGCATGGCCGCAAGGCGACAGTGACCGCGGTGCGCCCGGCGAGCCGCTATGGCCAGCTCGACCTTGACGGTGATCGGGTTGCCGCCTTTGCGGAAAAGCCGCTTGATGAAGGGGGCTGGATCAATGGCGGCTTCTTTGTCCTCAACCGCTCGGTCGGCAATTACCTGAGCAACAGCGACGCCTGCGTTTGGGAACGCGAGCCGTTGGAGGCACTTGCCGACGATGGCGAACTGCGCTCCTTTTTCCATAACGGTTTCTGGCAGCCGATGGACACGCTGCGCGACCGCCAGATGCTCGAAAGCATGTGGGAACGGCAAGAGGCTCCATGGAAGACCTGGCACTGAAGCGCCACGCTGCGCGGGCGGTGGCGCCGGATCCTGCCTTCTGGGCGGGGCGGCGCGTGCTGCTGACCGGGCATACGGGCTTCAAGGGAAGCTGGTTACTGGTGCTGCTCGATATACTGGGGGCGAAGGTCACGGGGCTGGCGCTGGCACCGAACACGGAGCCGTCGATGTTCGACTGTGTAGGCGGGGCGGCGCTCTGCGACCATCATCTCGCCGACATTGGCGATGCTGCGGCCGTCGAGGCGATCGTCGCCGACGCGCAGCCTGACATCGTCCTGCATCTCGCCGCGCAGCCGCTCGTACGCGCTTCCTACGGCGACCCGCTCGGAACCTATCGCACTAATGTGATGGGCACCGCACATGTGCTCGAAGCCTGCCGCGAGACTGCATCGGTGCGCACGATTGTCTCGGTCACGACCGACAAATGCTATGTCAATGATGGCCGCCTCGAAGGCTATCGCGAGGATGCCCCACTTGGCGGGCATGATCCCTATTCCAACAGCAAGGCCTGTGCTGAGCTGGTAAGCGCCTGCTGGCGCGACAGCTTTCTTGGGACACGGGGCACTGGCGTTGCCACCGCGCGGGCGGGCAATGTCATCGGCGGCGGCGACTGGTCGGCCGACCGACTGGTGCCCGACGCGATCCGCGCCTTTTCCGCTGGCCAAGCGGTGGAAATCCGTCACCCTGAAGCGGTGCGTCCGTGGCAGCATGTGCTGGAGCCGCTGACCGGCTATCTGCTGCTGGCAGAGGCATTGGCCGATGATCCTGCCGGTTTCGCGCGGGGCTGGAATTTCGGTCCTGCGCCCACCGATATGGCGAGCGTGCGTGAAGTGATCGATCTGCTGGCAGGGCATTGGGGTGTGACCCAGCCCTGGGCAAAACAGCCCGGCGAGCATCCGCATGAAGCAGCGATGCTGACGCTCGACTCTTCGGCTGCAGCTGAGGCGTTGAGCTGGCGCCCGCGCCTGTCGCTTGATCGGGCGCTGAAGCTCACCGCCGACTGGTACCGCGCCGATGACAAGCGCGCTACGACTTACCGTCAAGCCGAGGAATTCCTCGCTGTGGTGCCGGCATGAGCCGGATTCTTGTCACCGGCGCTAGCGGTTTTGTTGGCGCTGCCGTTGCTGATCTTGCCGCGCGCGAAGGCCATGTGGTGACGGTGCTGGCGCGCAATCCGGCTTCACCGCGTGTCGTTGCGCTGGCAGGAAGATGTGCTGTCGCTGTGGCCGATCTGGCGGACGGCGAGGCCGTGCGCGCCGCTATCGCGGAGGCCCGCCCCGACATCATCATTCATTCCGCCTGGGAAGGTGTCGGTGGTGCTGCCCGCGCAGGCGACATCCAGCTCGATAATATCCGCACGACCGTCGGGCTGCTTGACGCTGGTATCGCAGGTGGTGCGCGCCGCTTCATCGGCATTGGCAGCCAAGCCGAATATGGTCGGCACGACCGCCGCATCGACGAAAGCGCAGCGACCGAGCCTTTCCTTCTGTATGGCGTCGCTAAGCTGTCTGCGTGCCATCTCACGCGCCAGCGTGCCACAGAAGCCGGGATCGGCTTTGCCTGGCTGCGGCTCTTTTCGCCCTATGGCCCCGGCGACAATCCCAACTGGTTGATCCCATCTGTCGCCGCGCAGATCCTCGCCGGACAGGCGCCGCGCACCAGCCTGGGCACCCAAAAATGGGACTATCTGCACATCGTCGATACTGCGCGGGCTGTACTGGCCGCAGCGCTAACCGAAAGCGCACAGGGCGTCTTCAACCTGTCTAGCGGGCGCGCCGTCACCGTGCGATCGATCGTCGAGCGTATTCGCGATCTTGCCTGTCCCGGACTTGAGCTTCGCTTTGGCGATATCCCGTTTGGTCCCAGCCAGATCATGCATTTGGAGGGAGATTGCAGCCGCTTGACCGCCGCGACAGGCTGGAACCCGACCATCGCCATCGAGGATGGGCTTGTCACCGTGGTCGATGCGCTGAGGCTGGCGGCATGATCGCGCCCGCCCTACACCGTCGCTTCATCCGATATCTTGTCGCAGGCGGGGTCAACACGCTCTTCGGCTATGGCGCGTACAGTGCGCTGTTGGTGCTGGGCGTAATTCCGCACGTGGCAGTTATCGTTGGAGGTATTGCCGGCGTCCTCTTCAACTTCCTAACGACCAGTGCCGTCTTCAGCTCCCGCGACTGGCGCAAGCTGCCACGTTTCCTCGCCGTTTATGGCGTGATGCTCAGCTTGAACATCCTATCGCTCGAGCTTCTCATGCGCGCGGGGCTCGGACCCCTGTTGGCGCAGGCAGTCATCCTGCCGATATTCGCCCTCACCTTCCTAGCCATGCGCCGCTTCGTGTTCGCGGCTTCGCCGGAGCAGACCTCATGAAGACCATCTCCATCGTGACGCCCTGCTTCAACGAGGCGGACAATGTAGAGGCATGCCGCGACGCGGTCGCCGCCCTGTTCGCTCCCGGCGCGCCGCTGGGGGGATACGGGCGCGAGCATATCTTCGCCGACAATGACAGCAGCGATGGCACGCAGGACATTCTTCGCACGCTGGCCGGCAGGGATCCGTCGATGAAGGTGATCCTCAACGCCCGCAATTATGGGCCGTTCCGCTCCAACTTCAATGCCTTGCGGTCGGCTACGGGCGACGCAGTGGTGGTGTTCCTGCCCGCTGACCTTCAGGACCCGGCGGAGATGATCCCGGAGTTCGTGAGACTGTGGGAAAGCGGCGTGGAGGTGGTCGCGGGCGCGCGCGTCAACCGGCAGGAGAGCGTGGCGCTGCGCAGCTGCCGCGCCATCTTCTACCGCACGGTTCGGAGCCTGAGCGACATCGACATTCCGGTGAATGTCGGCGAATTCCAGCTTCTGGATCGTAAGGTATGGGAAGCGGTCGTCAGCCACGACGATCATTATCCCTATATCCGCGGCATAATCGCTTCGGTCGGCTTTCGCCGCGCCATCGTTCCTTACACCTGGGCCGCACGCCGCTCGGGCATCTCCAAGAATAATCTGCCCAGGTTGATTGATCAGGCCCTGAACGGCATTTTCAGCTTCACCAATGTACCGATGCGCCTGTGCACCTTCGTCGGCGTCGCCATGGCGGCGCTGTGCATTCTCTATGCGCTTGCTTCGATTGGCGTCTATATTGCACGGCCCGAGCTGGCACCCCGTGGCACTATGACGCTGATCGTCGCGCTTTTCTTTCTGTCCGGCGTCCAGCTCGCTTTCATGGGCATACTGGGCGAGTATGTAACGTCCATCCATGCACAGGTCCGCAAACGCCCACTCGTCATCGAGCGCGAGCGGATCAATATGGGCCTCTCAATCAGTTTATGACTTTTAAGTGACGTGACTATCACTGACAGTGTCGGTGGGGGACGGCCATTACGTGGCGTGTCTACGTGGCATTGACACATTGGTTTGACGACACGGCAGTAACCGGCTTGCGCTGTCGTCTCCGGACGACTCCATCTCCATTGAAGGTCTGTCTACGGCGGGCGCACGCTCCGGATTAGAGGGCCGGGAGACTTGCCGGCGCCGCTGCACTCCGGAAGGTGCGTAATCGCATATCCTTGGCGTGTGGGAAAGTGGAGCATGCAGGGTGGCCTGCTCCAAAACTTCCCGGCCCTTGCGAACCGGTGCGTTTCAACCTTTCGATGGACTCACTAATGTGCTCCACGCTACGCTGTATTAGCGCCGAGCAGCCTGAGCGACTTCCAGTCGGCCATGTCATGATGTTGATGATCAATACGCGTTACACAATCGGGTGGCGATTCCCTGTCCATTGCAGTTGCGTAGTCGATTTTGACCGTAAGGATATAGACTTACCTCCCAGCGTATGGGTTCGGCCATTCGCAAGGGTGAGATCATGATTACGATTCTCGCTGAGGGCCGCGTCCCGGTTCGAACTCATTCAGTGGTGGTCAGTCAGGCTAAGTGAGTGGAAGCTCGTCCGAGCACGTCGGCTAAATGTCAGGACCTATTGGATGTGCTGGCGAAACCAATCAGCCATCTCCGCCTCTGACAGTTCGCCGCCAGCGAGGGCGATAAAGGCCACCACCAATTCGGCATCCGTGGCGGTCAACTCGTATCCATTGAGCATGAGGAAAGTTTCGCTCACTACTGCTGCGGTTCTTTTGTTGCCGTCTATGAATGGATGGTTTTGAGTGATGCCGAACGCATAGGCTGCGGCTAAATCCGCGACATCGAGTTCGCCATAGCCTGCCAAGTTTACCGGGCTGGCTATAGCGCTATCAAACAGGCCCTGGTCGCGAATCCCGTCATCTCCGCCATGCGCCATTTGCTCGGCATGTGCTGCTATAGCCACTGCTGCGGTGACCCAAATCCAGTGAAGCATGGACTATTTGGCGAGTTCACGCAGTGCGCGTTTGCGCCGAAGCATCACTTCGCGAGCAGCGGCCATCTGGGCTTCAAAATCCGGGGCAGCCGCACTCAACTCGATGCCACGGGGAGTCGCCACAAGCGAAAGAGTTTCACCCACTTGGACGTTGAGGTGGGCCAGAACATCGCGGGGCAGGATGACACCCGCGCTGTTCCCGATTCTTGTGATTTTAAGTGCGCCGTTCATACGGTGGTTATAACAGAAGTAAGTTTGGGGAAGCAAGGGGCGGCAGATCGGGACTTCTTTCCAGTGGTAATGTCATAACCCGCGTTATCTCGCTCCCCAGGCGGTATGCTCAGCTCAACTTGTTAATGGAATCGCGCATGTGGTCCACGCTGACGCTGGAATAGCGTTGGACCATCCGCAGCGATTTCCAGCCGCCCATGTTCATGATGGTGATGAGGTCGATGCCTGCCATAACACAGTGGGATGCCCAATGGTGGCGCCAGTCATGGACAGTGAAATCCTCGATCCCCGCACGCGTGCAGGCGGTCGCATGCTGGTTCTTGATCGGGTTGCCCCCGGGGATCTTCGCCTTGCGCGTATCCGAATAAGGTTTGCCAAACCGGTTAAGGAAGACATGGCCATTTGTCGGCTGTCCTCGCTTTTCCCATATGGGGCAGAGCACATCGAACACGCGAGAATGCATCGGCACCGATTTGATGACCGCGTTCTTGCTGTGGTTGAGCCGGATGGATCGTTCCTTCATGTCCACTCCATCGACGCCCCATGGAATCTGCAACGCCGTCTGGATCCGCGGTCCCTGGAAAGCCAGCATGGTGATGATCGGCTGGATGTGAGGGGAATAGGCGGCGATCAGCCGATCGCGGTCTTCCTTGCTAAGGAAGCGCACTCGCTCATTGTTGAACGGGATTGCCTTGATCCGCAGCGGCGGAAGATCGTGCAGATCGTAATGGACATTCATCGCCGCCTGAAACACCGAGCGATAGCGGTCCTGACCACCCGGGTCATGGCCGGTAAGGTAAGCGCGGCGAAAATGCTCCCACGCCTGCTTCGGCTCGCGCAAGCTGAAGTCGCCGATGATGCCATTCAGTTTGCCGATGCGCAGGATGTCGGACGCGCAAGGAGGCTTGGCCTTTGTCAGATAGCTCTCGAAGGCATCGGCGATGGTGCCTTGAGCGACGAGCGCAGCGGGACCGAACATGAGCTGGTGGCGCAGCTTCGTTTCATGTTCCGCCATCAGATGGGCCGCCGCATCCCGATCGGTTGTCCTGAGGCTAAACTCCTGGACCTCGATATGCTTGTCGCCAAGCGAAACCGAGCCTCGGATATAGTAAATGCCTTTCTTTCCACGGGTACGGATTGAGAGCATGTGATCTTTTCCAGTCGCATGTGAATTCGCGCCTCCGCCGCATGGAAATTATCCGCATTCCTGAACGTGGAGCACGCCCTGTTTCGTGAAGGTCTGGCGCATTCCGGTGCCAGCAGGGCGGTGGCCATGCCGGACTTGCACAGAATGTCACGGGACCCGAGGGGCTTGTGTCTGTTTCGGGGGATCGCGGGCTCTATGGGGAGCGGAGGCTGCGTGTCGTCTTTTTCCCGCTGATGAGATTGCCTGCTCGGCCGTGTCACAGCGCCGCTTCGCTGCTGCAAAAAGCGGCTCATGCATGACCGGCGTGACGACCTGTCCGTCGATCGACGACGGGGCATCATGAGGCTTAGCGAACCCGTGTGGGGGAGGTGCTGGCGAATCGGAACTTCGCTGGGGTCGCCCGGCATTTTTATGCCCAGAATTTGCCCAAAGGGGTACCGATATGCCCAAAATTTGCCCAAAAATGTCTTGGGCACGGAAGGGTTCGCCGCCTTCTTCAGGTAAACAAAAACCCCGCCAAATCGTTGATTTGACGGGGTTTTCGATGGTGGGCGTGGCAAGGATTGAACTTGCGACCCCTGCGATGTCAACACAGTGCTCTACCACTGAGCTACACGCCCACGGGAAGTGGGCCAATAGCCGGGAAGCCCTCCGTGCGCAAGCGGGATATTCCGCCTTTTTTTGTTAAACTTTGCGACGTTAGAATCGGCGGGAGGCTGCACTTCCAAGCTGCAGGATCGAAAAGCGATCATGCCTAATGGTACCGGATGGCGATTAGGTATCCTCCGTTCGGAACAGCCTTGGCGGAATCACAGCGTCGGGCCTATTGACCATCATTCCAATCTGGCGACAGTTCGACTCAGGCAGTTACGCCACCAGCCTACGACGGCAAACAGTTGTATGGGTGTTTTTGCATAGAAATTAAGATGGAAGCTTTAAGGCTAGGAGGGATCATAATGGGCACTCCCAAGGACACCCTATTCCAACTGGACAACCCCGCGATTGACGAGATCAGCGGTCTGCGGCCGCTGATGGCGTTTCCTTTCTTTGCGCTCAGCAAAAAAGCCTGGATGGAACCATTGGTCTACTCTACGCGCACCGGCTCAATTGAAGTGCGGCCAAGCCCGCTAGGCGTAGCGACCATTTATGACAAAGAAATCATACTCCTTATCGCCAGCCTTATAGCCTCGAAGATCGAGGAAGGCGCGTCGGTGTCACAGGATCTTATTTTGACCGCGAACGACCTGTTCAGTGCCACGGGCTCGAACCATAGCGCCCGCTCCTACTCGCGCCTTTCCGATGCGCTGGGGCGGCTTCAGGGTACGCAGATCAAGACTAATATCGAGGTCGCCGGCGGCGGCGAAGTAGGCTTTTTCTCCTGGCTATCTGCGGCGCGGCTGCAATATGCGCACTCGAGCAAGGGTGAAAAGCGCCTGAAGGCGGTTAAGGTTCGACTGTCCGATTGGCTCTTCCGCACCATATTGCGGGAGAGGCAACTGCTGGATTACGCGCCAACTTATCGCAAGCTCGGGCCAATCCAGCGGCGGATCTATGAGGTGGCGCGCTCCGCTTGTATTGATGGCGAGCGATTGGAGATGGGTGTCGAGGCACTGAAATCGCAGATCGGATTTAGACGCAGACTGCCTTGTTTCGACACCGTTTTGCGCAAGCTTGCGGCCGCTAACGACTTCCCGGACTATGACATCCGACTCGTAGAGGACGCTCCCATGGATGATGCGCGCCGCCACATGGGCAGCATGCCTGCCAAGGTACGCGTAATTTTCGCTCGACGCCCGGAGTTGTCGGCTGCGATGGTCGTGGAGCACCAGTCGGCGGAGGCTTGACGGTTCGCATCACTTCGCCAGGCGGGATGATAAGGCTGCGATCGACCCGATTTGATCCAAGGCATGATCGGTATCAAACACGTGAGACTATTCAGGTTCGCAGCCGAAGAAACGAAGCGCTAGGTCGACCTCGGCGTCTAACCTTCGTTGGATCCGAAGCGACGGTACACCGACGTTCGATCAAGGCCTCGAGACTGCGCACGGTAATCAGGGTTGCCTTACCGATCTTCACGACATCGACCTCACCTTCGGTGATGAGTTCATATAGCTTGGTTCTCCCGATGCCCAACATCTTGGCTGCGGTCGGAATGCGGACGCTGAGGAGTTTGTCTGGCTGAACGTCGCGGCGAGATGGTTGCGTAGGCATGGGCGAAGTCGCCTCCCGTTTTGTTGTGGTGTCGCTGGTCGGTGCAATCGAAGCTGAAGGAGGGGTCCACAAGCCGCCCGCCAGCATTAATTGAAGACTTGTCGAAACGACATATTTCTTCGCAATTCCGAACCCCTCATAGGAACGAAGTTAGGACCTTCTACATAGGCAGCGCGATGACCACGAGGGTGCTGAACTGAAGCAGAAAGGTCGTATGTGGAGTTTCCTCATTTCTTATGCGAATTGCAGACACTCGCTGGTGTCTGGGGAAGCTTGTGCGGGGAACTTTCTCTCCTTCTTTCGGATCCGCCGATGCTCATGGTAAGTAGGGCGGGCAGCTGACCGCTCGATCGACACGATGCTCAGCTTCTTCTGCAGTGTCCTTACCTGAGGCACGTGCGCCGGTGAATGAAGATGCTGGCGGGATGCAGTAGTTCGCCCACTTCTGCATCAGATCACGTCGCTTCATAAGGAAGTCAGTACGCAGATAGGCGGCCTTGGTTTTGCCTTCGACGGCGTGAGCAAGAGATGCTTCGGCGACGGCATCTGCCACATCCGTCTCTTCCGCCACCCAATCGCGGAAACTCGAACGGAAGCCGTGTACGGTTACCGCAACTTCCATGCCGCGTACGACTTGAAGCAAAGCCATGTCGGAAAGTTGCGAATGCTCGGCTGCGCCCGGGAAAACAAGATCGCAATCTTTAACCATGAGCATGCGGGCACGCTTGAAAACATCCGCCGCCTGCCGCGACAGCGGTACGACGTGCTCGATGCCCATCTTCATCCGGTCTTCCGGGATGGTCCAGAGGGTGAAGCCCTTATCAAATTCGCTCCAACGCGCTCCCCTAATTTCGCCGGAGCGCACGGCAGTCAGTATCAGCGCTTCAAGGGCAAGGGTGCTGGCACAGGGCGGCTTCGCGCGAAGGCGGATGAGGAAGTCTTCCACCTTGCCGTGAGGCAACGCAGCGAAGTGTCCACGTTTCTTCGGTTGCCGCGGCAAACCTTTTGAGATCGAGCGCATGGGGGCTTCGGTGTCACGAAAGCCATTCGAGTAGGACCAATCCAGCACTGTACCGATTCGCTGGCGCACACGGCGTGCTGTCTCGGGAATGTCGAGCCAGATTTCGGCTAAGACGTCGCGAATCAGCGGTCCATCGATCTTGTCGACCTTCAACTTTGCTAGCTTGGGATAGGCATAGAGTTCGAGCGTCTTGATCCACTGTTTGGTGTGCTTGCCATTTTTCCAGCCCTTGACCATCTCGGCATGAGCTTTCTTGGCCGCCTGCTCGAAGGTCGGGACGACCCGCTTGACCTTCCGTCGTTCCTCGAGCGGATCGATACCCGAAGCCGCCAACTTTTTCGCCGCCGCCGCTTCAAGCCGCGCCGCCCGAACCGGAACATACCGGGCGTCACCCAGCCCTATATCGCGCCGCGTGCCGTTCACTTGGATCCGCAAGACCCAGCTCTTCCCGCCTGAGGGCGAGATTTTCAGATAAAGACCCTCGCCGTCAGCATAGCGCCCCGGCTTCGATAGCTCCCTGATTATGGTCGCGTTCAGCTTTCCCACACCGAGAATTTAGCATCAGCTGCTGCAGATTTGAAGTGTCGGTTCGGCAACCAGTCCCACACCTTGTCCCACATCGGTCTTCGGATGGCAGCAGACGCCCCCGCATAATAGCGGTAAGAAGTCCTTGTTTATTAATGTTTTAAAGAAATATTTCGGACGAACTCGAACGACGGTGAAGGGTAAAATGGCGGAGCGGGAGGGATTCGAACCCTCGATACGCTTTTGACGTATACTCACTTTCCAGGCGAGCGCCTTCGACCACTCGGCCACCGCTCCGCATGCACTGGAAGGCGGCTCCCTATCGTGCGGCGCGGCGGGTGGCAAGGGGTGGGCGGACTTTCCTTTTCAATATCCCCCGTGGCTGCTCGCCGCTTCGCGACAGTTGCGTTCCATCACGGTATCGCGGATAGCTTTGTTACGGCCAGCAGGCGCATTTTCGGAACCATCGCTACACCTCGGGCGATGCCATGTCCCGGTGACATTCCCTCGGGACGGAAAGGCTGAACATGATCGTAGGCACGGTAAAGGAAATCAAGAATCACGAATATCGCGTCGGCCTGACGCCTGAGAGCGTGCATGAACTGGCGGCCCATGGTCATCGCGTGCTTGTGGAAAGCGGCGCTGGGGAGGGGATTGGCGCGCATGATGCGCTCTACGCCAGCGCTGGTGGTGAGATCGTGGCGAGTGCGCGCGAGATATTCGAGACGGCCGAAATGATCGTGAAGGTGAAGGAGCCGCAGCCAGAGGAACGCGCAATGCTGCGCCCAGGCCAGATACTCTACACCTACCTCCATCTCGCGCCCGATCCGGACCAGACCCGCGACCTCATGGCGTCGGGCGCGATCTGCATCGCCTATGAGACCGTGACCGATGCAAGCGGTGGCCTTCCACTGCTCAAGCCCATGAGCCAGGTCGCCGGACGCATGTCGATCCAGGCAGGCGCGACCGCGCTGGAAAAGGCGAATGGCGGGCGCGGCGTGTTGCTGGGCGGGGTGCCCGGCGTGCTTCCGGCCAAGGTCTGCGTGATCGGCGGTGGCGTCGTCGGCTTCAACGCGGCGCAGATGGCGGCGGGTTTGGGCGCGGACGTCACCATCCTTGATCGCAGCCCTGAAGTGCTCGAACGGCTCGGCATCTATTTCGAGGCACGGGCGAAGACGCGCTTTTCCAATCGCGCCAATCTTGCCGAATGCGTGGCAGAGGCTGACCTCGTCATCGGTGCCGTGCTGATTCCCGGAGCGGCCGCGCCCAAGCTCGTCAGCGCCGATATGCTCAAGACCATGAAGAAGGGCTCCGTACTTGTGGACGTCGCCATCGATCAGGGCGGCTGTTTTGAAACCAGCCACCCCACCACCCATGCAGAGCCGACCTATATCGTCGATGGCATCGTCCATTATTGCGTCGCCAACATGCCGGGCGCCGTGGCGCGTACCAGCACCTATGCGCTCAACAACGTCACCCTGCCGCATGCCCTGCGCATCGCCGACCTGGGGTGGAAGAAGGCGCTGCAGTCCGACCCGCATCTCTTGGCGGGGCTGAATGTCTGGGACGGCAAGGTCACGTATCAAGCCGTCGCGCAGGCGCTGGACCTGCCTTTCACGCCAGCGGAGGAAGCGCTCGCCTGATAGCCACTAATGATTGCGGCGCTCCCTGGAGTGCCGCACGCTTAATCCGCGTCAGGATTGCGGAAGTTCAGCCGCCGGGTGACGGTATAGTCCACCACCCCCACGAGGAAATAGCTGATCCATTGCTTCGCCAGGGTCAGCAACCCGCGCTGCGCCTTGTACCGTTCCAGCGTGATCTGCCGGCTCTCTTCGGTGCGGCGCTTGATGAACGCCCTCGCTTCGTCCGCGAGCGCCTTGTCCTCGATCCGCAGCATGATCTCCAGGTTCAGGAACAGGCTGCGCATGTCGAAATTGGCTGATCCGATGAAGACCGCATCATCAATGACGATCAGCTTCATGTGCAGCTTGCACTTCTGATACTCCCATATCTCGACGCCCCGCCGCAGCAGCGGCCCGTACAGCAGCCGCGCCGCCGCCACCGTCGCGCCATTGTCGGACCGCGACGGCAGGATCAGCCGCGCGCCCTCCCGCTTGGCCGCCCGCGCGATGCGCTTCAGCATGCCGCGCCCGGGTGAGAAATAGGCGGCGACCATGTCCACCCGCCGCGCATGTTCCAGGTCATGCTTCACCACCTGCGCCCACGGGCTCAACCGCCGGGTCGGCCCGCCGATCAGCCAGCGCATCGGACCGGCATGGCCGGGATGCACGGGAGGATGCCAGTGCCGCACCATCCGCCGCAATGTGCGGAAGCGCTGGTGCCTGGTCGATACCCATCGCCACAGCTGCGCATACCAGTGAGTCATCGCGGCCACCTGAGGCCCTTCGATCAAGAGACCAAGGTCCACCCAGGCATCATCTTCGGGCAGTCCGAAATAGGCGTCCTCGACGTTGAAACCGCCCAGCAGCAGGCGCCGGTCGTCGGCGATGGTCATCTTCTGGTGGTTGCGGATCAGGTAGCGAGTGGACCGCCGCGCACCGAATCGGCCAAACCTCCCTCCGGCCTCGATCAGCGGATCGAAAAAGGCGAGGGGTGTGTCGGCTGATCCGAATGCATCGATCATCAGCGTGACGGCGACGCCGCGCGCTCGGGCCGCAATCAGCCGGTCGAGCACGATCCGTCCGCTCTCATCATCGGCGAAGATATAATAATAAAGTTTCAGGCTCTGCCGCGCGCCGTCGATCAGGGCGATCAGCGCGCTTCGCAGGTCTGGCCCATTCTCGATCACCTCCAGGCGATGGCCCTGGATCGACAGGCTGATCCCGGCCTCGCCGCGCTGTGCTGGGGGCTGCCGGTTCGTCGCCATATCCCGTTCATGCCTGCAATTGCCGCGGCGCGCCATGGATTTATGGGCTTTTCATTGACTCCCCGCCCGCCCGCTGATAGGCGCATAGCTCGTAAATTCCATCCTTTTGCCAGGAGCGCCCGTTTGGCCCGCGTTACCGTCGAAGATTGCGTCGACAAGGTTACCAACCGTTTTGACCTCGTCCTGCTTGCAGCGCAGCGCGCCCGCGAGATTTCCGGCGGCGCCGAACTGACGCTGGACCGCGACCGCGATAAAAATCCGGTCGTTGCCCTGCGCGAGATCGCGGAAGAAACCGTCCTCCCGGCCGAATTGCATGATTCGCTCGTCGGCTCGCTGCAGAAGGTGCAGATCGACGACGACGACACGCCGGACGAAATCGGATCGATCGCCCAGTCGGCAGAGGCCCTGCGCCTCACCGCCGCAGCCCCGCCGCGCAACCAGAATGTCGGCGGCGACTACGACGGCTGATCCGTCCATCGGTTTGGAGAGGGAATGAGGCCCGGCCTGCGCAAGCGGGACCGGGCCTCGATCCGTTTTGGGGGGCTGTGAGGCAGCAAGCGGACCCGTCGCCTAAATCCGTCACCCCAGCGCAGGCTGGGGTCTCAGGCGACAATGCGCGGCTCAGCCTCACGAGATCCCAGCTTCCGCTGGGATGACGGGGTTATTTAGCTACGTCCATATTCCCCCTCTCCCCTTCAGGGGTCGGCCAGAGGCACGTGACTCTGGCCGAGGTGCCGACCCCGGCGAAGGCCGGGGGAAGGCGGGAGAGGGGACTGTTAGGGGCGCCGTAGCTCCCCTCTCCCTAGCCCTCTCCCCTGAAGGGGAGAGGGAACGTCTCACCCCCATCAACCCCCCAAAACAAAATCCCGCAAAGCCCGCGCATCATGCAACGCATTATGCGGAATCCTGCTGTTCGCCGCTGCACTGAATCCCGCCGCATTCACCAGCTGCAACTGCAACCCGTTCATGTCCACCATCTGCCCCGGCCCCGTCACCAGCAGCGCGCAGAAATGCGCGAGATCCTCCGGCCAGTCAGCCACAATCACCGGGTCGGCGTCGCCCGCCAGATAATCGGCCAGATGATGCGCGGCTTCCACCCGGCCTAACTCCATGTCGATCCCGGGGGGCACATGGCGCAGATAGGGGATGACATTGCGCTGCACCCAGCCATGCGGCTCCTCCTCCAGCGGCAGCGACACGTAAAATTCATCGTCGCCAAATTCCGGCACCAGTGCGACGCTGATCAGCGCGCCTGCAAATCCGTTGAATTCAGTGTCGAGGAAATAGCGCATCGGTAAAAAGACTGCCTGCTGCTAGGAGGGGGAAGGGGCCTGCCCGCGACATAGGGGCAGCGGCTCGCCTGCGCCAGCCTTTGAAGATTTGCGTCCCCACAAGCAAGCTGCCATGCGGGGCGACTGATACAAGGACCTGCCAGTGACGCCTCGCATACTCATCGACACCGCCGCCGTGCCGGGCGGACAGGAACTGAAGCTTTATAGCCGGGGCGGCGATCACATGATCGTGCTCGACCGCAACGAGTTGATGAGCAGCCGCATGAGCGGTTCGGAAAAGGCGCTTGCCGTCATGGCGCTCGAGCGGCTGAAAGGGCAAAAGGCGCCGCACCTCCTGATCGGAGGCTATGGCATGGGTTTCACCCTGCGCGCGGCGCTGGCCGGGATGGGGCAGGACGGGCGCGCCACGGTAGTCGAACTGGTGCCCAAGATCATCGAATGGGCACGCGGGCCGATGGTGGAACTCGCCGCGGGCTGCCTCGACGACCCCCGTGTCACCCTGATCGAAGGCGATGTGGCGGCAGAGATCGCCGCGAGCCAGCAGCGCTATGACGCCATCCTCCTCGACGTAGACAACGGCCCCGACGGCCTCACCGCGCCCGCCAACGATCGGCTCTATTCCTCTGCTGGCCTCGCCACCGCCAAGGCCGCGCTGAAGCCCGGCGGCATCCTCGCCATCTGGTCCGCCGCCCCCGACGCCACCTTCACCCGCCGCCTCCGCGACGCCGGATTTCTGGTCGACGAGGTCGCCGTCAAGGCCCGCGACAACGGCAAAGGCCCCCGCCACGTCATCTGGTTCGCGCAGAAGCGGTGATTAATCCTTCTCCCGCAGGCGGGAGAAGGATACGCAGCCTCGCCAGCTCGCTGGCTAGGCGAAGTTGGATGAGGGTGGGGGACAACCCCCTCACCCTCCCACCGCTTGCGCGGCGGGTCCCTCCCTCTCCCGCGAACGGGAGAGGGGGTAACATCACCTTCCCCAATTCCGTCATCCCAGCGAACGCTGGGATCTCAGGCGGCCGGACCGAACACAACCTCCCGAGATGCCAGCTTCCGCTGGCATGACGGCAATGGTAGCTGTCGCCCATCAAACCCCACATTCCGGCAAAGCCCAATCAATCGCCCCACGCCCCTTCGCCTCCAGAAACGCGTTGGCCTGCGAAAAATGCCGACACCCCAAGAACCCGTTATGCGCCGACAGTGGCGAAGGATGCGCAGCCTTCAGCACCAGATGCCGCGTCTGATCAACAAAGGCGGCCTTCTTCTGCGCATAAGCACCCCACAGCAGGAACACGACCGGCTCCTCCTGTAAATTCACCAGCCGGATGATCGCATCGGTAAACTCTTCCCACCCCCGCTTCTGGTGCGAAGCGGCGCGCCCCATCTCGACCGAAAGCACGCTGTTCAGCAGCAGCACGCCCTGCCGCGCCCAATGCTCCAGGAAGCCATGTCCCGGCGGGTCGATGCCAAGGTCGGTCTTTAGTTCCTTGTAGATATTCTTGAGCGAAGGCGGCGTCCGCACGCCCGGCTGCACGCTGAAGCACAGTCCATGCGCCTGGCCCTCGCCATGATAGGGGTCCTGCCCCAGGATGACCGCCTTCACCTTGCCGAGCGGCGTCAGGTCGAGCGCGCGAAAATATTCGCTACCCTTGGGAAAGATGCGTTTGCCCTGCCGCTTCTCCTCTTCCAGAAATGTCTTGAGCGCCTGCATATAGGGGCGGTCGAATTCCTCGCGCAGGGCCATGCGCCAGCTTTCATCGAGCTTGATCGTTGCGGTCATCCTCGCCTGATGACCCGCGCCACGACAGCCTGTCAACCGCAGGTCAGCCTTGCTCAGCGCCAGGAAATAAGGGAAAGGACCGTTCATGCCGCGCCTTTCCTTCACCACCGCCCTTGTGGCGGGTCTTGGCCTGTTTCTCGCGCCTTTGCCCACGGCCGATGCGTTCGGGCCCCAGCCCAATGTGGTGCACCAAACCGCGCAGTCGCGCCTGCTCGGAGAGTTCACCCGTTTTGCCGCGCTCAGCGACGGGACGGTGGGCATAGCGGTGCGCGACTTGCGCAGCGGCGAAACCCTGGCGCTGAATGGCGACACGCTCTTCCCCATGGCCAGCACCTACAAGGTCGCGGTGGCGGGCAAAATCCTGTCACTCGCCGACGCTGGCACGCTGCGCTTCGATGAGAAGCTGCCGCGGCTTGGCACGCCGATGCCGGTCACGACCCTGCTCGACCTGATGCTCACCCGCAGCGACAATGAAGCGACCGACGCGCTCGTCGCCCGCGCTGGCGGGCCGCAAGGGATCAATGGCTGGCTCCAGTCGCTCGGCATCCGCGGCCAGCGGGTGGACAGCAACACCGCTCAATTGCTCGCCCGCGCAAAGGTGGGAGCGAGCGGGGCAGGGGACGAAGCCGAACCCACCCTCTCGTCGCGCGCTCGCGATGCGATGGACATGCCCAACATCGCCTTCGCCGCCGATCCGCGCGATACCTCCACGCCGCGTGCGATGAACGACCTGCTCGCCATCATCCAGCATGGCAAGGCGTTGAAGAGGGACAGCACGGCCATGCTGCTCGGCATCATGGCGCGGTGCAAGACGGGCAAGGCGCGGCTGGTCGGCATGCTCCCGCCCGGCACGCCGGTGGCGCACAAGACCGGGACGCTCAACGGCCTTGGCAACGACATGGGCATCATCACCCTGCCTGATGGCCGACCGATCGCGATTTCCGTCTTCGTCATGAAGGATCATCGCGGCCGGGTAGCGCGCGACCGCATCATGGCCGAAGTGGCGCGCGCGGCTTATGATTATTTCCTCTTTGCCCCTGAATCGCACACGGCCTGACGCATCGCTCTTAACTTGCAGCAAGCCGACGTTTAGCTGTGCGTTGCCAAAAGGGGACCGTGGCATGAGCAGTATCGCGGCGTTCGGTGATTTCTGGCCCTATTATCTTCAGGAACATGCGCGCCCTGCGACGCGGGCGATGCACTATGCGGGGACCAGCACCGTCGTTTTGCTGCTCGGCGCTTTGCCGGTGACCGGCCGCTGGTGGCTGGCAGCCGCATTACCTGTTGCGGGCTACGGGTTCGCCTGGGCGGCCCATGCCCTCATCGAACGCAACCAGCCCGCGACCTTTCGCCATCCATTCTGGTCCTTGCGCGCGGATTTCCGCATGTGGTTCCGCTTCCTCACCGGGCGCATGCGCCGCGATCTCGCGCAGGCGGGCGTGCGCCCTGACGGATCAGTCGATCCGGCGAAGCGCCTCAACCTCTAGACGTCGTCCACCAGTCACTTGACCGCCTCCGCCGCTCTGTCACAAGGGCGGCAATGGCTCTTTCCGCCCACTTCCATCCTTTGCCCGACATCGCCGCGCTCGCCCCCCGCTGGCAGGCGCTGGAGGCGGCGTCGGATGCGTCCTTCTTCCTCGGCTGGACCTGGACCAGCAGTTGGCTCGAAAGCTACGCCGTCCATCCCGATCTGCTAAGCGTCACCGACGGAGAGGGCAGGGACGTCGCCCTCGCGCTCATCGGCCGCGCGATGCAGCCGCGCCTGCTCGGCCGCTGCGCCACGCTCTTCCTCAATCAGTCGGGCGATCCCACCGCCGACCGCCCCTATGTCGAATATAACGGCCTGCTCGCAAGGCGCGGCCTCGAAGCGGAGTCCGCCAGCGCCCTCCACACAGCCCTTCAGCGCCGCACCGACTGGCAAGCCCTGCGCATGAGCGGCATCGCCCCCGGGTCGCCCCTGCTGAACCTGCCATCTCGCCGCGCCACCCGCCTAGACTCCTCGCCGGTCTACCAAGCCGACCTCGACGCCGTCCGCGCCGCTGGTGGCGACTATCTCTCGCTGCTCAGCGCCAATACGCGCAGCCAGATCCGCCGCGCCATCAAGGACCATGAAGGCCTCCCCACCGTCGCCGCCGCCGCCACCGCAGACGAAGCCGCCGTCTGGCTCGAAGACATGCGCGCCCTCAACGAAGGCCGCCACGATGACAATGCTTGGGAAGACCCGGCCTTCCGCCGCTTCCTCCTGACCCTCGCTCGCAAAGGCATCCCCAGCGGCGAAGTCGAACTCCTCCGATTCACCGATGACGGAGGCACTGTCGGCCTGCTGGTCAACTTCATCCACAGGGGCCAGGCGATGAACTACCAGTCCGCTTTCGCCGCCCCGCGCACGGCCAAGGACAAGCCGGGCCTGCTTTGCCACGCCGCTGCCGTCGCTCATTATGCAGAGCGCGGCCTTTCGCTCTACTCGCTCCTCGCAGGCAAGGACCGCTACAAGCAAAGCTTCGCCACGCGTGAAGAAGCGCTCGAATGGTGGGTGTTGGAACGCTTCTCGCCCGCCCTGGAAGCCGAAGCGCTGCTCCGCCGACTACTTAAACGCCCAGCTTCCGCATGATCCGGTAAGCCAGCCGCCGGGCGCCCTGCCGCTCGGGCGCAGCGCTGATCCGCCCCACTGGCAGCCCCCGCCGCCGCAGCAGTGCGTTCAGCCCATGCAATTCGCTCTCCGCAACGCTCCGCTCCGACCGCCAGGTCACTGACAGGCTGACCGACACCGCCCCGCCATTCTCGACGAAATGCGGCGCCTTCACCGGCACATGGATGGCATCGCCGGGGAGCAGCTTCACCGCTGTCCCGCGCTGGCGGAAATCGTCCCGCCAATTGAGGTTACGATGCCCGCCCGCATGAAAAGCCTCGCTCTGCACCGCAGGCACCAGCTCCGGGTCGCCCGCCGGGAAAACGGTCATGACCTTCTCGCCCCTGATCTGGAGAAGGATATTATGCTCCGGGTCCATGTGAAACGGCGTCACGCTGCCCGGCGATGACAGAAAGATAAACGCCTCCCGGTTCAGCATCGCCCCCGTCCGCGCGTCCACGATCGGCGCGAGCTCCGCCAACGCCGCGTCCAGCAGCGCGCCATAAGCCGCATCCCGCTCGACATTCTTCAGCACCGCCCAGCTGCCGTTGCTCTCGATCGTCCGGATCGTCTCGCCCAGGCTCAGCCCATTGGACGGCGTATCCTCCGCCCGCACGCCCAGCGGCAGCTTGCCCAGATTATATTCGACCGACGCCGCAGGCATCCGCTCCGCCAGCCCAGCCAGCGCCTCGATCGCCAGCAGCGGATGCCCGGCCAGCCCATGATGTAGCTTCACCGGCGCGTCGGGATAAGCGCCTGCAAATATGCCCCGCGCCTCCTCATCGAAAACCTGCGCATTGATCGGCGCGTGAGCGGTCATCCTTGTCCTTTCATATGGCTGGCGATCGCCTCGACGCCACTGGCAACGGCAAAGGCCGCCGCCCGCCCGATCCGGGCAACACCCCGGCCATGCAGCGCCACCCGATATTGCACGATCGTCCGCCTTTCGGCCCAAAGGCTGTCGATCATCGGATGATCGGGCGCAGCACAGCTGTCCATCCAGCCGATTGCCGGATCACCTTGCACCGCATGCAGGTTGGCCAGTTCGATCAGCACGCCGGGTGAAAAGCGGCCCAGATCCTCGTCAAAAGCGATCTTGAACGAGAATGCGCCTTCGCCATGGCGGAAATTCGCCAGCATCGCGATGGCCCGTCCATCAAGGTCGATGCGCAGGAAATGCAGCTGCCCCGCATCGAAAGCCGCCGCGCAGGCCGCCCGGAAAAAGGCTGCGTCGTTGGGCGAAGAGGCAAGCGCCGTCTCCTCTCGTCCCTTCCATCCGGAAGCCTCCAACGCCAGGAAATCAGCACACCAGTGCGGCAGCTCCGCCCGGTCCGCCAGCAATCTCTGGCTTACCGTGCCAAGGTCGGCCAGCCGCTTCTGCAGCCGCCTGATCTCCTTGCGCTTCTTCGCGCGCACATGCGTTTCCCAATAGGCGTCTGCGTCCAGTTCGGACCGCAGCATGGCACGGTCATATCGATGCACCTCGCGCCGCCCACGCCGCTGCTCGACGCACAGCGCCTCCAGCGCCGCCGCGTTCGCGCCCGCCGCGTCCAATCCCCGCAGATAGAGAAATCCGGGAGCCCAATGCGCCTCGTCCAACTGTGCCAGCAATCCCCGCCACGCCGCCATTTCCGCGCCCCGCCGGATCAGCGGCGCGCCGAAGAAGCAATGCTCATGCATCCAGTTGGTGACGCACGACAGCGGCAGGCGGCCGTGCCGCGCCGCCACTGTCACTGGCAGCAATCCGATCAGCTCACCCCCCGCCTGCGCCTCGACGATCCGCACGCCCGTGTCGGCCAAATGGTCCAGCGCCGCGCACAGCATGTCCGGTGCGTAAAAGGCGTTGGCTTCCGCCGCCTCCGCCGCCAGTGCGGTCCAGCGGGCGCGCTGCGCGGGGCCATAGGCACGGGTGCCGCTGGGCAGGGGATGCGATGCCATGTCCATGCCACAGCGCATAAGCTTCAATGATTAGGGAAAGACTAAACTGCCTCATTTGGGGCAGCAGGCCGCCTCTTTGGGGGAAAGCCCTTTACATCGGCCTCTGGATTGTCTGTTTACAGGCGGCTAACCTTCGACGGCTGAAAGACAATCCCATGGCGACCTCCACCACTCTGTCCTGCTTGATGGTGGACGCATGACCATCCTCGTCACCGGTGCCGCGGGCTTCATCGGCATGGCCGTCGCGGACCAGCTTCTCGCTGCCGGACGCGCGGTGATCGGCATCGACAATATGAACGACTATTATCAGGTGTCGCTCAAGCGAGACCGGATCGCTACGTTGCAGCAACGCCATGGCAAGCTGTTCACCTTTGCCGAGCTCGACTTTGCCGACCTCGATGCCCTCAATCACGCGCTCGCGGACCAGACGGTGGAGGCGATCATCCATCTGGGCGCGCAGGCCGGGGTGCGTTATTCGCTCATCAACCCGCATGCCTATGTCCGCTCGAACCTTGCGGGCCATGTCAACATGCTGGAACTGGCGCGCGAACGGCGGGTGCGGCACCTTGTCTATGCCTCCTCATCTTCGGTTTATGGCGGCAATGACAGCCTGCCCTTCCGGGTAGAGGACCGCGCCGACCATCCTGTTTCGCTCTACGCCGCCACCAAGCGCGCCGACGAACTGATGAGCGAGACCTACGCGCATCTGTTCCGCATTCCGATGACCGGCCTCCGCTTCTTCACCGTCTACGGCCCATGGGGGCGGCCGGACATGGCGATGTGGATTTTCACGAAAAAAATCCTCGCAGGCGATCCCATCCCTGTCTTCAACCATGGCCGGATGCAACGCGACTTCACCTATATCGATGATATCGTCAGCGGCGTGATTGGCTGTCTTGATCATGCGCCCGCTGACGATGGCGCGCCCAAGGCCGGGGGCAGCCGCTCGCCGCACCGGCTCTACAATATCGGCAACAATCGGCCTGAAGAGCTGATGCACCTGATCTCGGTTCTCGAACAAGCGATCGGGCGCAAGGCGCAGATCGACTTCCAACCCATGCAGCCGGGCGATGTGCCAGCCACCTTCGCCGACATCAGCGCGATCGCGGAAGATATCGGCTTCGCGCCGACCACTGGAATAGAGGTGGGCGTGCCCCGCTTCGTGTCCTGGTATCGCGATTATCACGCAAACTGACGGGCGGAAATTCGCGGCACTACGCCCGTCTCCCCAGAAAGTTCCCACTACCTACAAAGTAGCAATATTTTGTGGCGCCTGTGGCAATAAAGGCGCGCAAATTTTCGAAGCTATTGGCAAATTGAATTGCCATTCAACCGCCAACTATCCTATCTGCTTCGCCGGGCCGGCTTGCAGCCGGATGGGTCGCTAACGAAGTGGAAGGCGGTGCGCTGATAGCGCGGCTGCTGCCATGCTGAACTGATCAGGAAAACCTGGCTGATCGTCATGGAAAAAAGGGCGAACTTGTGTCGACAGTAACGAAAATTGTGCCTTTTGGTTCTGGCAGCCGGATCGTGGAAACGGCCTGCAGGACCTTGTCTGTCGCCTCGCATGGCTTGAATGCGCTGGAAGCGAAATTCGCCGACCGGGACTTCTCCGCAATATTCCTGCGCGTCGTCAGCATGATCATGAGCGTGCGGGGCCGCCTGATCGTCACCGGCATGGGCAAGAGCGGCATCGTCGCGCGGAAGATGACCGCGACTTTGACCTCGACCGGCACCCCTGCGCTCTTCATGCACCCGGCCGACGCAGGCCATGGCGACCTTGGCATGGTGACGCCGGACGACATCGTCCTCATGCTCTCGCATTCGGGCGAGTCCAGCGAACTCGGCCCGATCATCCAATATTGCAAGCGCTTCGGCATTCCGCTGCTCGGCCTCACTGCCCGTTCGCAAAGCACCGTTGCGACGGCATCGGACGTCTGCGTGCTCCTGCCCGCCGTGCGGGAAGCCTGCCCCAATGAACTGGCGCCGACGACATCGACCACGGTCCAAATGGCGTTCGGCGATGCTCTGGCCATCGCGCTTATGGAAATGCGCGGCTTTTCCGCCGACGACTTCCACAAATTCCATCCCAATGGCCGACTCGGCGCGCAGCTGCTGAAGGTGCGTGATCTCATGGCGTCCGGCGACAATGTGCCGCGCGTGGCGGAAGACGCATCCCTGCTCGACGCCACCATCGAAATGACCCGCGCCCGTCTCGGCGGTACGGCCATCGTCAACAGCGGTGGCGAGTTGATCGGCGCCTTTACTGATGGCGACCTGCGCCGCACCCTCACCGGCACGCGGCAGCTGACCGAAGCGGTCGGCCAGTTCATGACCGTGCCACCGCTGTTCGTTGGGCCCGATGAACTGGCCTCCGAAGCGCTGCGCCTCATGCACATGCACAACATCACCCTGCTCTTTGTTTGCGATGGCGGGCGGTTGATGGGTGCGGTCCATATGCACGACCTGCTCCACGCCGGGGTCGCCTGACCAGCCTGATCGTCATTCCGGCGCGGGCGGGCTCGTCCCGTTTACCGCGTAAGCCCCTGCGCCTGATCGCCGGGCGCACGTTGCTGCACCGGACCATCGCCATGGCCCGCGCCGCTATCTCGGGCATCGCGGACGCGGAATTGGTGGTGGCGACCGACGACAGCGAAATCGCCGATCACGCCCAGTTGGTGGGGTGCGCCGCCGCCATGACCGACAGCGCCATCGCGACCGGCTCTGGCCGCGCCCTCGCCGCAGCGCTTCAACGTCCGGAAGCTCCACGCTTCATCGTCAACCTTCAGGGCGACTCGCCCTTCCAGCCCCAGGGTGCCCTGCGCGCCGTCCTCGCCGCGCTGCAATCAGGCGCTGAGGTCGCGACTCCCGTCATCGCCCTCGATTGGCAAGCGCTCGACGCCCTGCGCGATCACAAGCTGCGCTCGCCCTTCAGCGGCACCACCTGCGCCCGCGCCCCCGGTGGTCGTGCGCTATGGTTCTCCAAGACCATCATCCCCGCCATCCGCGACGAACAGGCCCTGCGCGCCGCCCAGCCGCTCTCGCCCGTCTGGCGTCACGTCGGCCTCTACGGCTACACGCTCGACGCGCTCACCCGTTTCGAAGCGACGCCCCCCACCGCCCTTGAACAGCTGGAGGGCCTGGAGCAGCTCCGCCTCCTCGAACTCGGCATCCCGGTCACCACCGTCGCCGTCGATCCGCCCATTTTCGACAGCTCCGGCATCGACACCGAAGCCGACATCCAACGCGTAGAGGCTCTTATCGCCACCCATGGCGACCCTACGCCGCTCTGATCCATGCGCCGCATCTTCATCATCCGCCACGGCAACACCTTCGAAAGCAGCGCCAGCGCCTGCCGCATCGGCGCGCGCACGGACCTCCCCCTTGTTGAAAGCGGCCGCGCCCAGGCTGACCGCCTCGGCCACTGGTTCGCCGCGCAAGGCCTCGCCCCATGCAGCATCCACAGCGGCCCGCTCAGCCGCGCCCGCGAGACCGCAAACCGCATCGCCGCCGCGCTGAACCAACCCGTAGAAGCCACACTCCCTTGGCTGGACGAAATCGACCACGGCCCCGACGAAGGCCGCCCCGAAGCGGAAGTCCTCGCCCGCATCGGCGAGTCAGCACTCACAGCATGGGACGAACAAGCCATCCCGCCCCTCGGCTGGACCGTCAACGCGCCCACCCGCATCGCCGCCTGGCAAAGCTATTTCGCACAAAGCGGGGAGGGCACGGACCTGCTCGTCACCAGCAACGGCGCCGCCCGCTTCGCCCTGCTCGCGCTCGGCCTCTCACCCGCCTCGCTCAAACTGCGCACGGGCGCCTATGGCGAACTCATCCGCCAAGCCGATGGATCAGTGAAACTGCAAAGCTGGGACCAGCGCCCTAAAGCGCGAGCCGTCAATTCTTCCGCTGCGGCACGGTGAAGGTGCCCGACACACGGCCCCCCGATCCGCCCGAAACGCCCGGCACGCCGCCACCTGAAGCACGGCCGTCCACAGTCGACCGCCCGCTGGTAAGGTCAATCACCAGCCGCCCGCCGGTCAGCCGGTTGGCCCCCTGCGTCAACGTCACATTGCCCAGCATCGTGATCAGGCGGCTGTTCAGGTCATAGATCGCCACATTGCCGCGCGCCGTCTCATTGCCCTTGGTCACGACGACATTGCCCGAAGCATCGATCCGGTCGACCTCGACCCCGGTACCAGCCCCATTACGGTAAGCCACCGTCATCCGCGCGGCGTTCAGCGTCATGCCCGCCTGCGTCACCTGGACATTGCCGGACACCACCACCCGGTCGGCGCGGTCCTGCACCTCGATCCGGTCGGCGGTGAAGTTGACCGGCGCGTTGCTGTCATGATTCTTCAGCACCTGCGCGCCCGCGCCAGCAAAGACCATCGCCGCGCAAAGGGCGCCAGCGCTCGACAGCAGGATCAGCGATCTCTTCATCACTTCCGCCCTTTGATGCCATTTTGCTCGATGCGCAAGCTCGCCCTGCCATTCAGCGTGACAGTCCGCGCGCCCAGGTCCGCGTCCAGATGGTCGCCGCTGAACGTGCCGATCGGTATCCGCCCGTCCACGCGGCCCGCGCTGCGCATGCGCCGGGTCTTGAGGTCGATGCCCACGTCCCGCGTCGTCAGCCTGTATCCGCCCGCCGCTTCGAACTGCACCGGCCCGTCCACCGCGACGCGCTCCTTCTCCATGTCATAGCGCCCCTTGCGCGCATTCAGCACGGCAGGCCCCTCGGACAGCAGCACCCGCGCCGACATGTCGTTCAGGTCCACGATCGGCTCGCGCGAGCTTTTCTGCACCGCGCTCCCCGCCCGCAGGGAAAAGGGCTGGCCCTTGCTGTCCTCGCCCCGGTACAGCGCCTCGCTCACCCGCATGCGCTCCTTCGCCACCTCGACCTTGTTCTTGTCGAGCACGAAGCTCACCTTGTCGCCGCCGGTAAAGGGCGCCATCACCAGCAACGCCGCCAGCACGCCGACAAACACCGGCAGCCAGTTTTTCAGCCGCGCGACCAGCCTGTCATGGCGGCCGCCCGGCCGCGCCCAATCGCGCCTGGCATGACGTTGCTGATCGGCCTGTATGGACATGAAAGCGCTTTTTAATCCCTCACATATGCGCGAAGATGTCGATCTCCGGCCATCCCGCCAGGTCGAGCTCCGCCCGGTGAGGGAGGAAATCGAAACAGGCCTGCGCCAGTTCCATCCGCCCCTCGCGGATCAGCCGCTTGTCCAGTTCCGCCTTCAGCGCATGCAGATACCGCACGTCGGACGCCGCATAATCCTTCTGCGCGTCGGACAGGGTAGGGGCGCCCCAGTCGCTCGACTGCTGCTGCTTGCTGATTTCCTGCCCCAGCATTTCGCGTACCAGCTCCTTCAAGCCATGGCGGTCCGTATAGGTGCGGATCAGGCGAGACGCGATCTTGGTGCAGTAGACCGGCGCTGCCACCACGCCCAGATAATGGCGGATCGCCGCAATGTCGAAACGCCCGAAATGATAGAGCTTCAATCGCGACGGGTCCGCCAGCACGGCGCGCAGGTTCGGCGCGGCATAATCGCTGCCGGGTTTGAAGCGCACCAGATGCTCGTCGCCCTGTCCATCGCTGATCTGCACGACGCACAGGCGATCGCGCGGCGTGATGAGGCCCATGGTTTCGGTATCGACGGCGACAGGGCCGGGGGCGAGGACGTCTGCGGGCAGGTCCTCTTCATGAAAATGAACGGTCATCCGACCCCTCTATGGCGAAAGCGGCGGCAACTCAATCGGCCCATTCAGGCTGCTTCATGAAAAGCGTCATTACGGGTCAATCCCGAATTGTGGCGGCAATCGGGCTAAAATCATTCGCGCATGGCTGAAAAGTTGATATAGTGATTCTCAAACCCGCATATCTGCGGTGGATTCTTCATGCCATTCGCCCGGCATGTTCATCCGGTATAGTCTGGGCGAAGCGAAAGTGACCAACAGGGCATGAGTTTTGATAGAGGTCGCCGCGGC
>CAMPHR010000010.1 GCA_946886075.1 uncultured Novosphingobium sp.
GGGGGTGGCGCGCCATCCTGCGCTCCCTGCCCGCCGCGCTCTCCACTGCGACCACCGCGATTGCCGAACAGCGCGCGCATGTCCTGCAACTCCTTGGGCCGCTCTTCTGGCTTCGCTCCCGCCGCGCGCCAGGCTTCGACCAGCTTCTGGATGCGCGATTTCAGCGGGAAGGAAAGGTCGAAGCCCCAGCGCAACTGCTCGCTTTGTGAACGCAGATAGTTGATCGGCCGCGCATTGATTTCGATCAGCCGCTCGTCTGCATCACGGATGAAGCGGCCACCGAAGGCGTCTTCGATCGCGGGGGTCGGTTCGGGGAAGGCGGAGATCGGATTGCTCGTCCGGCTGTTGAGGTAGGTCGCCGTCAGGGTCAGGTTGGGCTTGTCGAATGGCTTTACCGTCGCGCTCAGCCGGAACTGGTCCCGCACGCTTTCCTTCAACTGCGCGTTGCCGCCGGTCACCCGCGTAACGAAGACCGTCTGGCCGCTTTGATAGTCGAAGACAGGGACATTATCCGTCCTGACTTCAGGGTCCGTGAGTTGGTTGCCGGTGGGGGCTGCCCGGTCCTGATTGGCGGAGACCAGCAGTTGCACCGCTGGAATGGGTCGCCACCGCAGACCATAGCCGAGCGTCGATAGCGTGCCGAAATCCGACAGCTCCTGCGCGGCTGCATTCACATTGATGCCGATGTCGCCAACCGCGCCGAGTACGCCCCTCGCCTTGCTGGTAACCGGTATGTCGAGCGTGATCTGCCCGCTCGCGATCTGCCGGTCATAGTTGGTGCTTCGCTCTACCCCGTTGCGGATCGACCAGCCTTCAAAGCCGTTGGCCGACGCGCCCACCCGGACCGAACTGGTGATAGCGCCTGCGGGCAGGTCGAATAGCGGACCGGACAGCAGCAGGTCGCCCGTCACGGCCCGAGAACGCGCGCTTGCCCGGTCGGTTGATGTTGATCGTTCGGTTCGGGTGCGCGTGTCTGATATATCGCCATTGCCCGTGAACGACCATTGCCATCCCTTGCCGAGCAGCCCGTTGAAAGTGAGGCCTAAATGGCCGGTGGTCCCGCGGATCTGCTGATCCAGCCGATTGTCGCGCAGAAATTCGGCATAAGCCGGACCATTGCCGATCGGCGCGGCGAGCGCGGCGGCGGAAAGTCCCTGAAGCGAATCATTGTCCGACAGTTCGACGCGGCCGTTGACGGTCATCGACACACCGCCAAGCGCGCGGGCATAGGTCGCGTTGGCCGACAGGCTTTCGGTCGCTGGATTGAGCGTGCGAAAACGGGTGACGTCGATCAACGCCGGATTGGTCACCGTCCGGTCGATCCCGCGCTCGCTTTCCAGCAAGGAGGCGGCCGCATTATATTTGACGTTCAGCGTAAAGCGATTGTCCCCCCGGATGCGCAGCAGGCCTGCCTCGGCCGACCCGCTTTCGCGGCCGCCGTCAGTGGTCGTGGCCGCCCGCAGGTCCGCCAGCTCCGCGCGAAAGCGCTGGCGCAACACGATGTTCGCCACCTTTTGCGTCGGCGCATAGCCGTAGGACAGGGCGACCTGTTCCGGCAGGATATCGACCCGCGCCACGGCCTCGGACGGGATGTCCTGGATTTCGGAGAAGCTGGAAATCCGCTTGCCGTTCAGCAGCACCACGGGCGTTCCGTTGGTCTGCACTGACAATTCAGTGATCATTTCCGAGATGGAGGTAACGCCCAGCGCGCGGATGTCGGCGGAGGAAAGCTGCTGTTCGGGCTTGATATTGCCCAGAACCGCGCCCCGCTGCGGCTGGCCTGTGACGATGATTTCGTCGCCCTCGTCCATCTGCGCAGGCGGCTCCGGGGCTGCAGTCTGCGCCATCAGCGCAGCGGGCGATGCGCCCAACATGAAAAACAGCATCAGCGAAGCCGGTCGGCGCACGAACATACCCCTTTTGGAAAATGCGAACCCTTGATGGCCCGTCACTAGGGGCGAACTGTCTCAAAATCTTGGCAAGGCCAAGGCTAATTTGTCGCAAAGTGTAGCGACCGCAGTTGCGGGTGGCGGTTCCCTTCGCCCATCCGCTCGCTTAGGCTGGGGAGATGCGCACTTTATACCCTGCAACCGATCCCTATGCTTCCGGCCAGCTTGACGTAGGCGATGGACATTCGATCTATTGGGAGCGCGCCGGTACGCCGGGCGCCAAGCCTGCAGTTTTCCTCCACGGAGGACCGGGTGGCGGCATTGCGCCCGATCACCGCCGCCTGTTCGATCCGGAGCGCTATGACGTCCTGCTTTTCGACCAGCGCGGCTGCGGCCGTTCGACGCCGCATGCCTCGTTGGACGCGAACAGCACCTGGCATCTGGTGGCCGACATCGAGCGGCTGCGCGTGATGATGGGGATCGACCAATGGCTGGTCTTCGGCGGCAGCTGGGGATCGGCGCTGGCGCTTGCCTATGCGCAGAGCCATCCGGATCATGTCAGTGAACTGGTCCTGCGCGGCATCTTCACGCTGCGCAGGCAAGAGATCGACTGGTACTATCAGGAAGGCGCGAGCCGCATCTACCCCGACAAATGGGAGCGCTTCCTTGCCCCGATCGCGGAGAAGGATCGCGGCGACCTGCTGCACGCCTATCATCAGATCCTGACCGGTGAGGATCGCACCGCGCAGGTCGCGGCAGCCAGGGCGTGGAGCGTGTGGGAGGGCGAAACCATCAGGCTACTGCCCGATGCTGCGCTATCCGCCACTCATGACGAGGATGCCTTCGCCCTAGCCTTCGCGCGGATCGAAAATCACTTCTTCGTGCATCGGGGCTGGCTGGAGGAAGGTCAGCTCATCCGGGATGCGGGAAAGCTTCGCGATATTCCCGGCGTGATCGTTCAGGGCCGCTATGACATGGCCTGTCCTGCCGAAACCGCCTGGGCGCTACACAGGGCGTGGCCGGAAGCGCGGTTCGAGATGATCGAGGGGGCCGGACATGCCTATAACGAACCCGGCATCCTGGACGCGCTGATCCGCGCGACGGATAGTTTCGCCGTTCAGAACGCCGTGCTTTGAATCGGCAACAGCTTCCAAATCAGCCCGAACGAGGTGCGTGAGCGCACTCTGCGCTCAATTCCTTATCGCTCCATGCAGATGCGAACAGTGCGAAAGGACACGGTTGGGCGGATTTTATTGCCCTAAGGCTCGCCCTTGGATTCTTGCATGCGCCGTTCCGCGAACCATTGTTCCAGCATCTTGGCGGTGCAGCCGGTGAAGCCGTTGCTGCCGATCGCCGAGCAGCTGCCGGGGAGATTTTGCCGCTGGACCTGTTCCATCGTCGCCACCTGACTGCCCCAACCCGGTCCTCCCGATGGCGCGGGCTTTTCGCGCAGCTTTTTAGGGATGCGGTAGCGTTCGGACTCCGGCTTGCGCGCGCAGACGATGATCTCATCGCCTTCACCCTTGGGGCAGGGATCGTCGCCATAGACGATGAGGTTGAACACGCGCTGGGGTGGTTCGGCTTGGGCTGGCGCAAGCAGGGCAAAGGGCGCAAGCGCCGTCATCGCGAGCAAGGCTTGAACGGGCAAGCGCATCGGTCTTTATCCTCTATTCGCCCCTGTCCATTGGCGGATTGCCCAGTTCCGCCAGCCTTTGCCCGAACGCCCAGACGTCCGGAGCAATCGTCAGGGTCGCGTCGGCTGCGCTGGCTGCGGAGCCGTCTGCTGCGGCTGGCTGGCCTGCCCCTTCTCCTCCGCTACAGCCCTGGCCTCGATCGCCTTGCTGTCTTCGTCGATGGTGGAAAGACGCCGCGCCCGCTCGGCTTCGACGAGGTCCTTCCAGCTGGCATTGTCCGCCGCCTGCCGTTCCGCCTTGGCAAGCCGCGCCAGCTGGTTGAAGCAGCCTGTGAATCCGCCAGGCCCAGTGGCTGAGCAGCTTTCCGTGCCGGTGCGGCCGACATATTCCATCGATCGCACGCGCTCGCCCCAGGCCTGGTTGCTTGGCTTGTTGGGGTCGCCACGCAGAGGCTCCGGAATACGGAAGCGTTCTTCCTCACCCTTGCGCGCGCACACGACGATGTCGCTTCCGGCGCTTTGCGGGCAGGCGTCATCGCCATAGACGATGACCAGATTGACACGCTCTGACCCCGTGGTTCCAGCAGCGGCGGTCGGTGCCTGATCCTGCACCGGTCCGCTCTGTTGCTGCGCCATGGCGGGCACGGCGCTCGCGGCCATCAGCAATATGGCGGCTGTCGCGGTCTTCATCATCGTCCTTATCTCCTCAGATCCGCTTCGACAGCGCAATTGCAGCCCGGCACCCCAAGCGAATGACGCCCGAAAGCAGGGGATAGGCAGGGGCCTGCTCTGCTCCACGGGCGATCGCGGTTTCGCGATGCTCGACTTCTTCCGCCTGAAAATCCGTGATGGTGGCGGCAAGTTCCGGATCATCATTCGCCAACTCGGCCAATTGCTCGGCATAATGGCGGTCGATCTCCGTCTCGATAGCGGCGGTGCAGGCCATGGCGGCGCGGGGGCCGATCGCAGCAGTTACCGCGCCGAGGGCAAAGCCTGCGACATTCCAGATCGGCTGCAACGCCGTCGGCCGCACGCCGCGACGCGTGATCATGGCGTCGAATATCCTGCGATGGCGATCCTCTTGAGCCGCCATGCCCGCGATGACACGGGCGTCGGGGTGGCGATCGCCAAGGACGGCAAGCTGCCCGGCATAGATGCGCGTGGCGCCGAACTCCCCTGCCTGATCGACGCGCAGCATGGCCGCGCGGTCCTCTGCCGTCACCTTTCGGCCGGGGCGGGGGAAATCCCGTGGCGCAGTCATGCCTCTTTCCTCCACTTGAGCAGCAGGGCCAAGATGGCAAGCGCGCTTCCTCCCGACAAGAGCCCGTTGAAGCCAGCGAGCGATATGCCGAAGAGAGTCCAGGGCGCGACGTCACAACGGGTGATCGGGGTCGCCATGATCTGGTTCAATATGTCAGCGGGGTTTCCTGCCGCCGGAGAGGTGGAGCAGGCCGTCAGCCCCTGCCACCAGCCATATTCGACGCCTGCATGGAAGAGACCGATCGCGCCGCTGATCCCGATCGCCAATCCCGCGAGCCCCGCGAACAGGGCGCTGACGCAAGGGCGCTGTTTCAGAGCGTAGGCGATCAGTGCCAGCGGGATCGCCGCCATGTGCGGATAACGCTGCCACCAGCACATCTCGCACGGGTGCAGGCCGCCGACATATTGCGAAGCGTAGGCGCCGCCCAGCAGCAGCAGCGGCACGACAAGCGCGAGAAAGCGGGCGAGGGGCAAGCTCTTCATTACGCCCGCTTAAACGGCCTTGCACCTTTCGTCATGCTGAACTTGCGTCAGCGCCCGAACTTCCGCTGGGTCTTGCCGTAGCGCAGCTTGCGCGTGCCGGGCTTGCCTTCGGACGCGCGGCCACGCGGCGCGGCGACCTGCTCGCCAGCAGGCAAGCCCAACTCGTCCGCCTCCAGCTTGCGGATTTCGTCGCGGATGCGGCTCGCCTCCTCGAATTCGAGGTCGGCGGCGGCGGCGCGCATCTTCTTTTCCAAGTCCTCGATATAGGCGCGCAGATTGTGACCGACGAGGTGCGGCCGGTCTTCCAGCCCGGTGTCGACCGTGACCTGATCCTTGCTCGCGACATGGGCGATGATGTCGCCGATGTTGCGCTTGATCGTGGTCGGCGTGATGCCATGTTCCAGATTATAGGCCTGTTGCTTTTCGCGGCGGCGGCTGGTCTCGTTGAGCGCGCGCTCCATGCTGCCGGTGATGCGATCGGCATAGAGGATGACGCGCCCCTCGACATTGCGTGCAGCGCGGCCGATGGTCTGGATGAGCGAAGTTTCGGAGCGGAGAAAGCCTTCCTTGTCCGCGTCGAGGATCGCGACCAGCCCGCATTCGGGAATGTCGAGCCCTTCGCGCAGCAGGTTGATGCCTACCAGCACGTCATAGACGCCCAAGCGCAGGTCGCGGATGAGCTCGATGCGCTCCAGCGTCTCGACATCGCTGTGCATGTAGCGGACCTTCAGCCCCGCCTCATGCATGAACTCGGTCAAATCCTCGGCCATGCGCTTGGTGAGCGTGGTGACGAGGGTGCGATAGCCCTTCTTCGCGGTCTCCTTGGCCTCATGGATCAGGTCGTCCACCTGATCCTCGACCGGCTTGATCTCGACGGGCGGGTCGATGAGGCCGGTGGGGCGGATGACCTGTTCGGAGAAGGCGCCGCCGGTCTGCTCCATTTCCCAGCCACCCGGTGTGGCAGAGACAGAAACCGTCTGCGGCCGCATCGCATCCCATTCGTTGAAGCGCAGCGGTCGGTTGTCGATGCAGCTCGGCAGGCGGAAGCCATATTCGGCGAGCGTGATCTTGCGCCGATGGTCGCCGCGCGCCATCGCCCCGATTTGCGGGATGGTCTGGTGGCTTTCGTCCACGAACAGCAGGGCGTTTTCGGGAAGATATTCGAAGAGCGTCGGCGGCGGCTCGCCGGGCAGGCGGCCGGTCAGGAAGCGAGAATAATTCTCGATGCCTGCGCAAGAGCCTGTCGCTGCGATCATCTCCAGGTCGAAATTGGTGCGCTGCTCCAGCCGCTGCGCTTCGAGCAGCTTGCCCTCCCCGACCAGTTCCTTCAGCCGTTCCGCCAGTTCGAACCGGATTGCCTCCATCGCCTGCTTGAGCGTCGGGCCTGGCGTCACATGGTGCGAATTGGGGAAGACCTTCACATAGTCGAGTGAAGCGATCTTCTTTCCGGTGAGCGGATCGAACTCGACGATCTCTTCGATCTCGTTGCCGAAGAAGCTGATGCGCCAGGCGGTGTCCTCATAGTGGGAGGGGAACACCTCCAGATTGTCACCCTTCACCCGAAAGTTGCCACGCGCGAAGGCGGCGTCGTTGCGCTTATATTGCAGGGCGACAAGCTTGCGGATGATCTCGCGCTGATCCTCCACTGCCCCCTTCTTCATCGAGAAGGTCATGGCGGAATAGGTTTCGACCGAGCCGATGCCATAGAGGCAGGATACTGACGCGACGATCAGCACATCATCCCGCTCCAGCAGCGCGCGGGTGGCGGAATGGCGCATCCGGTCGATCGCCTCGTTCACGCTCGACTCCTTTTCGATATAGGTGTCGGAGCGCGGCACATAGGCTTCGGGCTGATAATAGTCGTAATAGCTGACGAAATATTCGACGGCATTTTCGGGGAAGAAACTCTTGAACTCCCCGTACAGCTGGGCCGCAAGGATCTTGTTCGGGGCGAGGATCAGGGCGGGGCGCTGCATCGCCTCGATCACCTTGGCCATGGTGAAGGTCTTGCCCGAACCGGTGACGCCCAGCAGCACCTGGTCCCGCTCCCCCTGCCGCGCCTGCTCGACCAGTTCGGCGATGGCGGTGGGCTGATCACCCGACGGTTCATATTCGGAAACCAGCTTGAACGGCCTGCCGCCCTCGCTCTTTTCCGGGCGCGCAGGGCGGTGGGGGACAAAGCCTTCGTCGGTCTGCGGCTCGTCCAGCGTGGTGCGAATCTGAATGGACATGCGGGCCAATATGGGCATGGTCCCCCACCACAGCAATGTGGGGGCAAATATCCCACGAACAAAAGGGGATGACCTATGCGCAAAGCTATTTTCCTGCTGTCGGCTCTCGCTACCCTGCAGGCATGCGCCACCACGCAGGATGCGACGGGATCGGCCCCGCCGTCGGTTATGCAGGGAAAGAGCCCCTTGGGCGCTGGCTATCTTGGCGGAGGCGCGCTTCCCGACAGCCTGCTGCTTTCGCCGCCGCCACCGGCTGCAGGTTCGGCCGCGGAGGCGCGCGACAAGGAAGCGGCAACTGCCGCCCTCACAATGCAGGGTGGTGCGCGCTGGGAGATTGCCTCTGGCGACGCTGACCTTCGCCCCGGCCGCGCCGCTGCCGCTTTTTCCTGCACGGCTGGCTTCCCGATCGATCAGGCGAACGCCCCCATATTGTCGCGCCTTCTGGCCCGGACCATGGGAGATCTGGGGATGTCCACCAGCGAGGTGAAGAAACGTTATATGCGGCCGCGTCCGTTCATGGACAATGGCGAGCCAAGCTGCACCCCGGACTGGGAAAAGATGCTGCGCCGCGATGGCTCCTATCCATCCGGTCATAGCGCCATCGGCTATGGCTATGGCCTTATCCTGGCGGAGCTGATGCCCGATCGCGCGGCCCGTTTGGTAGCGCGTGGCCGTGCCTTTGGCGACAGCCGCCGCATCTGCAACGTCCATTGGCTGAGCGACATCGAGGAAGGTCGCGTCATCGCTTCCGCGGCGGTCATGCGCCTGAACGCCGATCCCGCCTTCGCCGCCGATCTTGCCGCCGCGCGCAAGGAAATAGCAGCATTGCGCCGCAAACCGGCCGAAGCCGCGCCCGATTGTGCCAAGGAGGCGGCGGCGCTGTCCCAATAGCGCGCGGCGATTTCAATCCTGAGCCAGCCTTGATATGCTGCTCCAGAACAGGCCGGGTTCCGGCATTTAACGGGGGAAGATGATGATCAGAGCATCAGCCGTCATAGTTGCTTGTGCCCTGTTGCTCGCCAGTTGCGGGGACAAGCCGTCCAACAATCCGCAAACCCGCGAGGAGGTGAAAGCGCAAGTCCAGAAGGTGCAGCTGAAGCCCGGCCAGTGGGAGGGGGCCTATACGCTCGAGGATATCGACATGCCGAACATGCCCGGCGGTGGCGATCAGATGAAAGAGCAGATGAAGAAGATGATGAGCCGCACCTCGATCAAATATTGCGTCTCTCCCGAAGAAGCGGCGAACCCCAGCGGCAAGATGTTCTCCGGCCAGGAAAACAAGGATTGCACCTACAAAGGTTTCGACGTCAGCGGCGGAACGGTGAAGGGCGAAATCGCCTGCAAATCGGAGCATGGCGCGATGAATGCCGTGATGTCCGGCAGCTACGCGCCCGAAAGCTATGAAATGCACATGGACATGAAGATGAGCGGCGCGCCGGGTGGCATGAACATGAGCATGAAGGCGAAGACCACGGGAAAATGGATCGGCGCGGCCTGCGCCGCATCCTGAGGTGAAGGAGGGCGCGGCGGGCTTATGCTGGTTCTGCGCGCGTCCGCTTGGCAAGCGCATCGAATGGCATCATCCGGTGCCGAAAAGCCGGGGCGGGCGTGAAACCGCGCCCGTTCATCCAATCTGTCATCGTGCGATCCACGCGCAAATGAGCAATGTGGAGCTTGCCCGCACGCAGGGTGATGCGGCCGCGCTTCTCGCGCATCCCGGCGTCGCCCGCTTTTTAAGTTGGGTCGCGCGGAAGCCGCCGGACTTTCACGCGCCCACCTACAGGAAACGCTAGCGTCACTTTTTCGCTTGCGCTTCGTTGCGCGGCGAGCGAGCCTCTGCCCGTTCCGTAAGAGAACAGGGGAAGAGGATATGCGAAAGATGATGATGGCGGCATTGCCGCTGGCGATGACGCTTGGCTTGGCCGGATGCGGAAATCAGGCGCCCGAACCCGAAGCGGTCGAAGCGCCGGTGCTGATGAAGGCGGGCGAGTGGACGATCACCCGCAAGACCACCGGCTATAACACACCCACGGTCACCCCTGCCCAATATCAGGCGGCGCTCAAGCAGGTGGACGAGGAAAAGCTGTGCATCGCCGTCGACGCCAAGGGGACACCCGATGCCGATGCTCTCGCCGGGGATGAGGGCAAGGATTGCACCTACAAGGACAAGCTGCTGCGCAAGGGGCGGTTGATCGCGACCCTTTCCTGCAAATCGGGCGGGGCAACGTCGGAAATTGCGCTGGAGGGTAACTATACCGCCGATACGTTGACGCTCGGCAGCACGATGACGAAGACGGCGGGCGGCAGTCCGGTCCTGCGGACCACCCATGATGTAACCGGCAAACGCACCGGAGAGTGCAGCAAGGCCTGATCAGCCCGTCATGAGAGAGCCTCCGCTGGTTGGTCGGCGGAGGCTTTTCCTGTCCGGAATCGCCAATGCTGGGGGCGGAATTCTGTGCCATGGTCCCGCTCCGCATCCTTCAGATTGCTGGAGAGTCGAGACATGCTCTTTCATCTTTCGATTGCCGCACATGATCCACAGCATGTCGCGGAGGTCATCGCGGAAATGTGGCGCGGCCAGGCATTCTATTTTCCGCCGGTTGCGACAGGCAGCTGGATCGCCTTTGCGGGCGATGAGCGCGGAACGGCGATTGAGGTCTATCCGATCGACACCGTCCTGCGCGAGGAAGAAGGGGACGCGGACAGTTTTGGAGAGCGGACCGGCGAAACCCGCTTCACCGCTACTCATGCCGCGCTGGCGACGCCGCTGTCGCGCGAAGAGATCATGGCGATCGCCGAGCGGGAGGGCTGGCCCGCCAAATATCGCAAGCGCGGCGGCGCGTTCGGTGTCATCGAACTGTGGATCGAAGGGCGGCAGATGATGGAGATGCTGACGGCCGAGATGCAGGCCGAATATCTCGCCGCGATGACGGCGGATAATTGGCGCCACATGCTGGAAGCAGGCGCGCCCGCCTGACTACTATTCGAGCGCGCGGATGGCGCGCTGATCACATTTCTTCACCCCTTGTGCCACGGCCGAATAGGCGGGCACCTGGATCGATTGGCCGATGCGTAGCGGCGCAAAGCGTTGCCGGGCTATTCCTTCGCATTTGAGGAACAGTTCCAGCATGCGAGGTGGCGTGTCCCATTTCTCGTAGGACAGCCGGAACGTGCCCCAATGGATGGGAATGGCAGTCGACGCCTTCAGCTTCTCGAACACTTCGACTGCGCGCTGCGGCCCGATGTGGGAGTCCGCTTCCATCTGCCCCGGCCAGAAACGGAAGGCGCCGATGGGGATGATGGCGAGCCGGATCGGGCCAAGCCGTGCGGCTTCCGCAGGCCAGGCCATGTCGCCAGCGCCAGTGTCTCCGGCGAAGAAGATGTTGCCCGCGCGAGTTTGGATGAGGAAGCTCGACCATAGGGCCCGGTTGCGGTCTGTGCCCCAGCGGCTGCTCCAATGATGATTGCGCACGACATGGACCCGATAGTCGGGGCAATGTTCGTAATTTTCGCACTGGATCACCGTCTGCGGCCCCAGTTTGCCGAGCGCCGAGCCCGAAACGGACTGGCCCCAATCAAGGGCGATCGCGGGGATGCCATTGTCCTTCAGGATCTGCTCATTGCCCAGGCTGACGATGATCTTGGGCCGATCGCGCTCCCACAGCCGCTTGAGCGTGGGAATGTCCATATGGTCATAATGATTGTGGCTGATGATGATCAGGTCGATCTTGGGCAAATCATCAAACCGGATGCCCGGCTTTGCGACCCGCTTCGGCCCCAGCGGCGGAAAGGGGCTGGCATAGTCGGACCAGATCGGGTCGGTCAGGATGTTGAGCCCGGCCGCCTGCACCAGCACCGTCGCGTGGCCGACCCATGTCGCCACCATGCCTTTGGGCGCCGCGAAGGCTGGCGGTCGGCTGGGCTTCACTGCAACCGATGTGGGCCATTCGGGGCGCTCATCCTGCCCGGTCAGCCAGCGAAGGAGAAATCCCCTGCGGTTCGTGCCCGGGGGGCTAGAAAACTCGATCTCGCCATCGGGGTTGAAGAAATGCGCGCCATCATAATGGCGGCTAACGGGCCCATCATAATAGATGCGGTCGAGAAAGGGCGGGACGATCGTGATCGCGAGGCACAGCGCGATGACGAGAAAGAGCAGCGTTACGCCCGTTCCGCGAAAGACTTTCCCGATGATGCGGCCCATGCCGTCTCCTGCATTGATCACGATGCAGGGTCATAGCCGCGATATGGCGCGGGACAAGAGCCGGTTCTGGTTCGGCGCCTCAATGCCGCATATGCCGCAACCAGGGTAACAGCCGCCTTTGCAGATCCTGCGCGCTGCTATCCTCGCCCTCAAGGAAGGGGATGGCATAAACTTCCAGATCGTCCTTCAGCAGACCTTCCCCACGATCGGGGTGATGCAGGTCCACCACCGCGCCGTCCGGCATATGCGTGGCGAGCGCGGCCATGCCGTCGCTGACGCTGGCATGGGGGCCGTCCACCTCATAATGCTCCGCCAGCAGCAGATCGACCATCATGCCAGCGAGCATGGGGTCATCCTCGACAACCAGGATGCGGCCGTTGGATCGCGCCATTGCTCTTACTCCAGCCCGAAATGGCTGCGGTAGCGATTGAAGCAGCGTTCGCCGCAGCTGAGGCGCATCAATGCGCCTTCCGCAATCGCGGTGGCGCGGCGGGGGTCTTCGGCGACCAGCGGCTTGATCGCCAGTTCATTCCAGTCGCGGCTATGCTTGACGTCCAGCACTGCATGCAGATCGAAATATCGTCGTTCCGACTGGCTGAGCCCGATGCGTCGCAAGGCGCGGGCGGTATGCGCCGATCGGCCCGGTGCGGTCAGCTCGATCGCGCCAAGTGCGCCGACGCTGTGCCAGGCATAGCAACGCTGGGTCGCCATGGCGGTCATGGCGTTGGCAAGCGCCAGGCTTTCCCAGACGGTGGTCTCGATCGTCGGCGTCAGTTCCAGCGTCGTGACCAGTTGCGCCAGCATGGGGCCGTGCATGCCCTTCTCCTGACCACGGCCCATTTCGTCCCAATAGTTGCGGGCAAGTTCGAGCTTGGCGGAGTCGGGCAGCTTGACCTGCGTCAGGGCGACGAGATCGTCAAAGCCCGCCTCGCCCGCCGCTTCCTGCGTCAGGAACCAGCGGATTTCGTCGCGCGATGCATGGTCCGCGAGCCAAGGGAACAGGGCGTCATGCTGGCCGGGGCCGGTCTGCTCCAGCGCCTCGAACCATTGGATGAAGCCTTCCGGATCGGTCGGCGCCTGCGCGGCGCGGTCGCGCACCATTGCGCGCAGCTCCTCCATGAAGCCATGTTCCAGCCGCAGCATGGCTTCATCCTGCCGGAACCGGTCGTCCCAGTCCTCCGGATAGGCGGGGGCGAGGCGTTGCCGGTTCCAATGGCTGAGGCGTTCCTGAAAACTCTGCTGAAGAAATTGCGATTCGCACTCGGGTGCGACAAAACGGGTAGCCACGGAAAATGCTCTCCTGATTGTACCCCTGTTCAATTCAGGGGAGAGCATGGCGTTCCCTCCAAAATGCTTAATCGGGATCAGTATCCGGGCTTTTGTCCTGCCGAATGCGCATCGTCTCGCCGGTTTGCGCGTTTCGTCCGGCAGGAGGATTTGGATGTCCCTGCTCCCTCATCGCGCGCTGCGTAAGGCGGTTCAGCACAATGTAGCCAAGGTCTTCGGTTCGGGTGGGGAGAGGATCAATCTCGATACGCCGCGCGGTGACCAGGGGCTGTTCGGACCGCAGTCGATGGCTTGGGCCGTGCATCAGGATTTCACCAGCATGATGACCGGTGGTATCGCCGCGCTCTTGCTGCAGATGCTTCACCCGGCTGCGCTCGCCGGGATATGGGACCATAGCCGGTTCCGCGAGGACCGCAGCGGCCGCTTGCGGCGAACCGCCCAGTTCATCGCCCGGACCACCTATGGCGCGACGGCGGAGGCTGAACGCCTGATCGCCCATGTTCGCGTCGTGCATGACCGGGTCGAAGGGAATTTGCCGGACGGGACCCATTATCGGGCGAGCGATCCTGATCTGTTGCGTTGGGTCCATGTCGCGGAAGTCTATGGCTTCCTGACCGCATATCGCCGGTACCGCGCGCCGCTTCTCAGCACGCGCGAACAGAACCGCTATTATAGGGAAATGGCTGGCCTGGCTGACCGGCTGGGTGCCGCGCCAGTCCCGCGCACGGTTGCAGGAGTGCAGGATTATCTGTCGGCTATGCGGCCACAGCTTCGGAGCGATGAGCGGACGAGGGAGGTCGTGTCCGTGCTGGCCGAACCCACGCCCGGCTTGCTCAACGCGCCCTTCAGCAAGGTAGCGATCGATGCGGCGATCGATCTGCTGCCGCCCTGGGCCGCGCGGATGCATGGCTTCGCGCTAGGACCCAGCCGCCATGTGACTAGGGCGCAGCTGGCGGGGATGGGGGTGCTTCTACGCTGGGCTCTGGATGGCGGTGCGGCGAGCCGGGCGCAGCGGCGGCTTGGTCAGCGTTCAAGCAGCTGATCGATCTCGGCCGGGCGCAGTTCGGCTTGCAACTGGTCGCATGTGCATTGGCGTGGCGCCTTGTCCGGACGCCAGCGCAGTAGCCGCGTGCCGTGCCGAAAGCGCCCGCCGGTCACCTGATCATAGATGACTTCCACTACGAGCTCTGGACGTAACGGCTCCCAGACGCTTTCCTCGCCCTTGTTCCAGCGGCTTGGCCCGCCCGGCGCCTTGCCGGTGAAGCCTGAACCTCCAGCCAGGGGTTCGAGGCGTTCCAGCAGGCGGGGGCGCTCATCCGCCTTGAAAGCTGAGGTAAAGCCGACATGGTTGAGCTTTCCTGCTTCATCATAAAGACCCAGCAACAAGGATGCAGCGCCGCGTCCATCGGCGGTGCGGCGGAAGCCGCCGACAACGCAATCGGCGCTGCGATTATTTTTCATCTTCATCATCGCGCGCTCGCCGGAGCGGTAGGGAAGATCGAGTTGCTTGGCAATGATCCCGTCGAGCGCGCCGCCGCTTGCCTTCAGCCAGCGATCGGCATCCTCAATCCGCTCGCTGGCGGGCGACAGGAGCAGCGTCGCTGTACCGTCCTTTGCGTGAAACTGTTCAAGCGCCCCGCGCCGCTCCCGCAGCGCTGTGTCGGTCAACTCTTGCTCGCCCAGCCGTAGACAGTCGAACAGCATCAACTGTGCGGGTGTCTCGCGGGACAGGCGGGCTATTCTGCTTTCGGCCGGATGCAGCCTTTGTTGCAAGGCATCGAAGGAGAGGACGTTTCCGATGGGGAGGATCAGTTCCCCGTCCAGAACATAGCGGCGTTCGGTTGTCGCAAGCAGCGCGTCGATGATCTCCGGAAAGAAGCGGGCCAGCGACTTGCCGGACTTGGACCGGATATCAGCCTGAGCGCCATCGCGACCAACGACAGCGCGGAAGCCATCCCATTTGGGTTCAAATTGCCATCCCGGCGGCGGCGGAAGTTCGGACACGAGCCGCGCCTCCATTGGTAGTGGGAGGGCCAAATCCGTCGCCTCTTGAGCCTGCGTCATGGCATCGCTCCGTCCAGGTCGAGCGTGACGACGACTGGCGCATGGTCGCTCGTTTTCTCCCATGCGCGGGGCCTGGTATCGACCTCGGCGGCGACCAGCTTCGCGGCGGCGACGGGGTTGAGCAGCGCATGATCAATCCGCAGACCGGCATTGCGCTCAAAGGAGTCGCGCCAATATTTCCAGAAGCTGTAGATCACCTCGTCAGGATGCAGCTGCCGGATGGCGTCGCTCCACCCCTGGTCGAGAAGGTGCTGATATGCCGCGCGAACCTCCGGCGCGAACAGGGCATCGTCGCGCCATCGGTCGGGCACATAGACGTCGAGGTCGGTCGGCATGACGTTATAATCGCCTGCGACGATCACCGGCGCGTCCAGCCCGATCAGCGAAGCCATATGCGCGTGCAGCCGATCGAACCAGCGCAGCTTGAAGTCGAACTTGGGGCCGGGACGGGGATTGCCGTTCGGGAGGTAAAGGCAGGCTATCAAGACCCCGTTCACCGCTGCTTCGATATAGCGGCTCTGCACATCGTCCGGATCGCCTGCCAGCCCGCGCCGGGTTTCGTGGATGGCGCCCACCCGGCTGAGGATCGCAACGCCGTTCCATCGGCTCTGCCCGTGCCAGATCGCGTCATAGCCAGCATCGCGGATAGCACGCTCAGGGAAATTCTCCTGCGGCGCCTTTAGCTCCTGCAAGCAGACGATGTCAGGCTCGGCCTGCTCCAGCCATCGCAGAAGCACTGGTAGACGCCCGTTCACGCCGTTCACATTGTAGGTCGCGATCTTCATGTCTTTTCAGCAAGACGTTCCGGAGGCCAATTGGTTCGACAAGGACAGGAACGCTGCGCTGGCCGGTCCGTTCTTCCCGCAAGACATCGAGGAGCAGATGACGTGGACCAAGACCGAAACGAACGCCCGAACAACGAAACCGAACTGGTCAAGAATGCCTCGCCCAAGCCGCAGCCGCCGATCGACAAGGAGCGGGAACAGATTGCAGATGCGCAGGCGAAAGCGAAGAAGGATCAGGAGGAACTGCGATCGCAAGGATTTGGCGACCATAAAGGCACGGAAGGCTTTTAGGGCCATCCAAATCAAAAGGCCGCCCGGTGGTTCCGGACGGCCTTTCCATTGTCAGCCGATTGGACGCGCTCAGAAGAGGCGGACCCCCGCAGCGGAGGTCAGGCTCTTCATTTCTGCCGTGACCGGCATATGACAATGAGACATCAGACCACCTCCTTTCCGTTGTTGACGATGATCGCGATATGGGCGCGCGTTTGGGGGAAACAAGGGGTTAGGTGCGCGACGCTTCAGCGCCCTTCGCGGAAAGCGATCGAAAGGTGATCGACCAGCGGCGTGTGTCCATCCCGGCGATACTATGTTCCCACTCATGCCGCGCCTCGCCGGAGAGGTGGTAGATCGACCGAGGTTCGACGGGTACGGACAGCCGATCGAAACCTTTGGCCGTCCGCCTGCGGAAGCGCAGCGTGGTGGGGCTGCCGAGGGAAATGCCGACGACATGCTCGAAGACCGGGCGGTCCCTGTGCCAGCCGATACCGGCGCCGGGATCGTAGCGGATCAGCAATGCCTGGACGAGATCGGCATCGGCTATCCTCGCGAATGCGGCGGCGCGCGCCTTGATCGGCTGGAGCCATGGCGGGATCGGGTCGCTTGGGCCAAAGCGGCCATTGTCGAAATCATAGGTCCAGCCGAGCGACAGCGTCAGCCGCTTGCCGGTCCATCCCTGAAAGCGGAAGGGCGTGAGGGGTAGCTCATCGATCTTCGTGATGAGCATGGACTCTTCTTCAGAGTCCAGCATTTCTTCCCGGTAATCGAGGCCGGGAATGAGAGGCGTGTCAAACAGGCTGGCCTGCGTCATTTTCTGCGCCGGGAGAGCCGCCGTTGGTTGCGAGCCACGCCTTTGCGGTAATGGGCGACGGAATTACGCATCACCGCGTCAGGATCAGAGCCAAGCGTTCCCATCAGCGCCCTCCATTGCAGCGCACTGACCGCCTCGATCTTCTCGGCGACCATCAGGTGAGCCTCGCGCGCTGCCCCTGGATTGCCTGCCAGCAGCTTGGGTATCCGCAGGGCGATCACCATGCCCGCTTCCATACCCAGCATCCAGCTGTCGATCATGAGGCTGAACGGGTTGACCTTCATCATGAAGGCTAAAGTCGCGCCCCGGCGTCAAGTTCCGCTGCCGGGGCGCGCTTGTTCATCGGGCGAGGAAGTCGAGCAAGTCGCCATTCAGGCGATCCGGCGCGGTCGCGAACAGGCCGTGCGGCTCGCCATCATATTCGATCAGCTCCGCGCCGGGGATGGCAGCGGCGGCAGCGCGGCCGGTGGGATCGATCGGCACCGTCTTGTCGCTGGTTCCATGGATGACTAGCGTCGGGATGTTGAAGGCAGGGAGGTCGGGGCGGAAGTCGGTACGGCCGAACGCGTTGATGCAATCGATCGTCGCCTTGGGGCTCGCCATGATGGCAAGCGCGAAGGTCCAATCGAGCAGCCCGTTGCTGACCGGTTTGGACACTAGGCCGATGCCGTAGAAGGTCTTGGCGAAGCTCTGGAGGAAAGCGAAGCGATCCTCACGGACCTGCGCCTGCAGCTGGTCGAACATGGAATCGTCGACGCCGTCGGGGTTGCTGTCATCCTTCAGCATGTAGGGAACGACCGAACTGACGAGCGCGACCCTGTCGACCTTGGCCGATCCATAGCGCGACAGGTAACGCGCGATCTCGCCGCCGCCCATGGAGAAGTCGACCAGCGACACCTTGGGTGCGCCCACCTTGTCGATGACGGCGGCAAGATCAGCGGCGAAAACATCATAATTATAGCCGTCGGCGGGGTGCCCGGACTGGCCGAAACCGCGACGGTCATAGGTAATCACGCGATAGCCCGCTTCGATCAGCGCCAGCGTTTGATATTCCCACATGTCGCCGGTCAGCGGCCAGCCGTGGATCAGGATGACGGGGTGGCCCGAACCCATGTCCTTCACATGGATGACATGACCTTCAGGGGTTTCGATATGCATGGAGCCACTCCTTCTACCTGGAAGTGACCGCAACCGGTGGCGAGGCGTATCGTTCCGTGTGCTTATTCTAGTCCGCTCCCCGCTCGCTGGGAACCATGGCCCTTCATCCCGGTTGAACAGCATAGAGTGGCGGGCGCCATAATCGGCCTGGCAAAGAGGCCAAGGAGAAGTCATGGTGACGCTCACTCCGCTGGAAATCGGCTTGGGACTGGTCGTCCTTGTCCTGCTGGCCGGATTAGCTGTCTTGATCATGCGCAACAGGCAGCGCGCCAATCTTCGCTCGAAGTTCGGGTCCGAATATGCGCGTACCGTCGAAGAGGCGGGTAGCTCGCGCAAGGCCGAAGCAGAGTTGCAGGAGAGGGAAAAACGTGTCGCGAGCTTTTCGCTGCGCCGTCTTTCGCCGCAACAGATCGACATGTTCAACGATGGCTGGATGAAGGTGCAGAACCAGTTCGTTGATGATCCGCAGGGCGCGGTCTCGCGTGCCGATGTGCTGCTGACGGAGGTCATGGAAGCGCGCGGCTATCCGATTTCCGATTTTGACCGGCGCTCGGCCGATCTTTCGGTCGATCACCCGGAGGTCGTGCAAAATTATCGGTCAGCCCATGACATCGCCATCCGCCATGCGCGGGGCGAAGCCGATACCGAGGACCTGCGGCAGGCGATGATCCATTATCGCGCGCTGTTCGAGGAACTGGTGCACGAGCCGGGCGAACCAAATGGCATGTCGCACATGACGCGGCCGGGCCGCTTTAGTGACACTGACTATGGCCGCCGCGATCTTCATTGATCTTTGACGTCATATTGCCGCCGCAACCTCCTTTGGGGAAGGCTGCGGCGGCGTCATGGCTTCAGGCGGTAGCCGTCAGTCCTGAACGGCGAAGGTCGAAGCGATCCGCGTCCATCACCTTGACCCAGGCGGCGATGAAGTCGTCGACGAACTTCCGGCCTGCGTCGGCGGAGGCATAAGCTTCCGACAAGGCGCGCAGCTGCGAGTTTGAACCGAAAACCAGATCGACGCGCGTGCCCGTCCACTTCTGCTCGCCGGAGTTGCGGCAGGTGCCGATGAACACATCGCCCTTGTCGCTCTCCGCCTTCCACGCTGTGCCCATGTCGAGCAGGTTGACGAAGAAGTCGTTGGTGAGCAGACCCGGCCGGTCCGTGAACACGCCATGCTTCGACCCGCCATGGCTGAGCCCGAGCACGCGCAGCCCGCCGACCAGCACCGTCATTTGCGGCGCGCTCAGCCGTAGCAGGTTGGCGCGGTCGATCAGCAATTCCTCCACCGGTACGCGATAGCTGACCGGCAGATAGTTGCGGAAGCCGTCCACCTTTGGCTCCAGCACGGCGAAACCTTCGACATCGGTCTGCTCCTGCGACGCGTCGGTGCGGCCCGGCGTGAACGGCACGGTCACATCGTGCCCCGCATCCCTCGCGGCCTTTTCGATACCTACGGAGCCGCCCAAAACGATGAGGTCGGAGATGCTGACCTTCTTGCCCTCGGCGGCTGCGCCATCGAACTTCGCCTTGATGCCTTCCAGTAAGCCAAGCACACGGGCGAGCTGATCGGGCTGGTTCACCTCCCAATCCTTTTGCGGGGCAAGGCGGATGCGTCCGCCATTGGCGCCGCCGCGTTTGTCCGATCCGCGGAAAGTGGATGCCGACGCCCAGGCCGTCTGCACCAGTTCCGGTACGGTGAGGCCGGACGAGGCGATCTCCTGCTTGAGCGCTGCAATGTCTGCCTGCTCGATCGGGGCATAGTGTGCCGCGGGAATCGGGTCCTGCCAGATCAGATCCTCGTCAGGGACGTCGCTGCCGAGATAACGGCTCTTGGGCCCCATGTCGCGATGGCACAGCTTGAACCAGGCGCGCGCGAAGGCATCGGCGAAAGCGTCCGGATCATTGCGGAAGCGCTCGGCGATCTTGCGATATTCGGGGTCTTCGCGGAACGCCATGTCCGCCGTCGTCATCATCGTCGGCAGGCGCTTTTCGGGGCTGTGCGCGCCCGGTGCCATATCCTCCGGCTTCTGATTGACCGGCTGCCACTGTTTCGCGCCCGCCGGGCTCTTCACCAGCTCATAGTCATAGTCGAGCAGCATGTGGAAGAAGCTCATGTCCCACTGGATCGGGGTCGGCGTCCATGCGCCTTCGATGCCACTGGTGATCGTGTGATCGCCGACGCCGCTTTCATGCCCGCTCTGCCAGCCAAGGCCCTGCTGCGCGATGTCAGCGCCCTCGGGTTCGGCACCGATTTTCGCGGCATCACCTGCGCCATGCGCCTTGCCGAAGGTGTGTCCGCCAGCGGTCAGCGCCAGCGTTTCTTCGTCATTCATGCCCATGCGCGCGAAGGTTTCGCGAATGTCGCGGGCCGATTGTAGCGGATCGGGATTGCCGCCCGGTCCTTCCGGATTGACGTAGATGAGGCCCATCTGGATTGCCGCGAGCGGTTCTTCCAGCGCCATTTCCTTGTCGGGCTGGATGCGGGTCTGGTTGTCGGCATGGCCGACCCACTGTTCTTCCGTGCCCCAGTAAATGTCCTTTTCCGGCTCCCATACATCTTCGCGCCCGCCGCCGAAGCCAAATACGGGTCCACCCATGGACTCAATGGCGACATTGCCGGTGAGGATCATCAGGTCCGCCCAGGAGAGCTTGCGGCCATATTTCTGTTTGATCGGCCAGAGCAGGCGGCGCGCCTTGTCGAGATTGGCATTGTCCGGCCAGCTGTTCAGTGGTGCGAAACGCTGTCCGCCGGACGAAGCGCCGCCGCGCCCGTCGCCGGTGCGATAGGTGCCCGCGCTGTGCCACGCCATGCGGATGAAGAAGGGGCCGTAATGACCATAATCCGCTGGCCACCAGGGCTGGCTGTCGGTCATCAGCGCGTGCAGGTCTTTCTTGACCGCCTCAAGGTCCAGCGTCGCGAATTCCTTCGCATAGTCGAAGGACTCGCCCATCGGATTGGCGTGGGCGCCATTTTGATGAAGGATTTCGAGGGACAATTGATTGGGCCACCAGTCGCGGTTGGTACGGCCCAGCAGTGACCGCAGCGCGGCTGGTTCCTTCATCGGGCAGCTCAGCGGGCTTCCACCAGTTTTTGCGTCCATGACATGGCTCTCCTCTTGAATACAGGAATGCAGGCTAGGCCGAGCCGAACAGTTACGGAAGCGATTAAGATCGGTCATGGCAATCGATAAAAGCGATCAATGCGGCTGCCGTGACGGTACGTCGGCCACGGGAGGTGCAAGATGCTTTTTGGTTCCGGTGCACGACGCTTTGGTGTAATCTGCCGCCACTGGCCATGAGGCGTTCCTCATGCCGAGACGATGCGCCGCGCAGGTCAACAGGCCGCCTCCGTCACCAGTCCCGACTGAGGGTAAGGAAGCTTGAGCGTCCGTCATGGTGACCTGATAAGGGAGAGCTACCATGGCGATCACGCATTCGGCTGATTTGGTATCCGGCCGGGAAGACTATGAAATTCGCAAGATCGGCTTTGAAGATCTGCGGATTTCGTTGCGACAGGGTTGGGAGGATTTCCAGGCCAAGCGCGGCGACCTTGTCTTTATCGGCCTGATCTATCCGGTGGTGGTGCTGTTCGCGATCCTGATCGCCAGCCGCGTGTCGATCCTGCCGCTTCTTTTCCCGTTGCTTGCGGGCTCGGTGCTGTTCAGCCCGGCCTTGGCGAGCGGCTTCTATGAGCTTGCCCGGCGTAGGGAGCATGGCCTGGATTCACGCTGGCGGCACTTCCTGGATGTCGTGCGCGGGCCATCGGCGCCGTCGCTGTTCGACCTTACCAGTGTCACTGCCCTGCTGTTCCTGGCGTGGCTGGCGGCGGCTTGGTTCATCTATAATTCAACGGTCGGCCGCTTCGGTCCTGAGGCAGTCTCGTCGGTTGGCGCTTTCGCCAGTGCTGTGTTCGGCACGGCCCGGGGCTGGCAGATGATCATCATCGGCAATCTGGTCGGGCTCGCCTTTGCGATGGTGACGTTGGCGGTCAGCGTCGTTTCCTTCCCCATGATCATCGACAAGAAGGTGAGCTGGGGCAACGCCTTGCGCACATCAGTGCGGGTGACGCGGGAAAATCCAGTCACGGTTGCGACATGGGGGCTGATCGTCGTCACGCTGCTGATCCTGGGTGCAATTCCGGGGCTGGTCGGGCTTGCCGTCGTGCTGCCAGTGCTGGGCTATGCTACCTGGCATCTCTACACGCGCGCGGTGGTGCGGTAACGCCGCCTGCCTTTATTGCCCGGCTTGCGGGGCTGGCGCTGGTAGCGGCGGCCCTCCATTGCCGAGGCTGGCGAGATATTTGATGACGGCGGCGCGATCTTCGGGGCGGCGCAGGCCTGCGAAGCTCATCCTGGTCCCCGGAATGTCGCGCGCGGGCGAGGCGAGGAACTCGAACAGCTTGTCATAGGTCCAGCTTCCGCCATGGGCTTTCATGGCGGGAGAATAGGCGAAGCCCGCATGGCTTGCGACCGGCCGCCCCACTACGCCCCAGAGATTGGGCCCGATGCGGTTCGGGCCGCCCTGGCCGAAATCATGGCAACTGGCGCATAGCTGGATCTTCGCCTTGCCTGCGTTGGCGTCGGCGCTCGCCAGCAAGGTGCCAAGGTCGACCGGCGCTGCCGCAGGAACCGGACCAGCACTGGAAGGCGCAGGCGCCTTGCCGCGCATGTCGCGATGATAGGCGACCAACCGCCTGCCTTCACCCGGATCACCAAAGCTCGCGGGCCAGTCGCGCTGGACCGACGCCATATCGACGCGCGGCGGCATGTCGTCGCTCGGCTTGTACGCGAGCGCGCCCCTATCGCCATTGGGATAGAGTTGCCCTGCAAACCAGTTGAAGCTCCAGAGCGCCCCTGCCGCGCCCGCGACGCAGAGCCCCGTCACCAGCCAGCGCATGCGGTTCATGGCTTCATCCTCCCCCGCCCATGAAGATCGCTCGCGTCCAATAGGCATAGTCCGCCTCGATCGTCATGATCCGCACCAGCACCAGCAGGACCAATGGCGGCACCAGGATCGCGTAGATCAACGACAGCCTTTCCCAGGCGAGATGCATGAAGATCGAAAGGATCAGCCCGGCTTTCAGGAGCATGAAGAGGATGATGAGCGTCCAGCGGACGATCCCCTGCACATGCATATAGTCCACCATGTAGGACATGGCGCTCAGCACGAAGAGATAGCCCCAGACCTTCAGGTACAGGCTGATGGGGTGATGCTGGCCTTCATCGACTAGCGAGGCTTCGCTGCTGGGTATCTCATGCTTCATGGGCGTCACCACAGGTAGAAAAAGGCGAAGATGAAGACCCAGACGAGGTCGACGAAATGCCAATAGAGCCCCGCGATCTCGACCGCGCTATAGTCGCCGGACCGGTCATAATGGCCGCGCGCGACCTTGGACGCGATGATCAGCAGCAGGATGACGCCGCAGGTCACGTGCAGACCGTGAAAGCCGGTGATCATGAAGAAGCTGGCGCCAAATTGCGGCGCGCCCATCGGGTTGCTCCAGGGGCGGACGCCTTCCTCGAAGATCAGCTTGCTCCATTCGAACGCCTGCATGGACAGGAAGGTCAGGCCGAACAGCGCCGTCAGCAGCATGAGAGCTGCTGTCTTGCGCCGGTCGCGCCGGTAGCCAAAATTGACCGCCATCGCCATGGTGCCGCTGGAACTGATGAGCGCAAAGGTCATGATGGCGATCAGGACCAAGGGGATGTCGTGCCCGCCGATCGTCAGGGCGAATACTTCAGCGGTATTGGGCCATGGCTCCACCGCCGACGCCCGCATCGTCATGTAGCCGGTCAGGAAGCAGGAGAAGATGAAGGTATCCGACAGCAGAAATATCCACATCATCGCCTTTCCCCAATGGGTGTTGCGGAAGACTTCCTGATCGGCGGACCAATCAGCGACGATCTCGCGCAGCGAGGGGGTGATAACCTCCTTGTCTCTTCTGTCGGGCACCGTGTGAGCCATGGATGGACCTCATGTCGATAGGAGCAGGGCGGCGATCAAAATCCAGATGAACAGGAGGAAATGCAAGTAAACGGCGCACAGCCGGACATGGGCGGGGTTTCGCTCCGCCAGGACCCAGGCGGCAGCTACCAGGCCTCCGACGATATGAAGACCGTGAAGCGCCGTTAGCAGGTAGAAGAAGGCGTTGGCCGGATTGGACGACAGATAATAGCCCTGCCCCAGATAGTGACGCCACAGCAGCCATTGGCCGATGAGGAATGCTAGGCCGAACACGGTGCCCGCGGCGGATGCGCGTGCCGCCCTCTCAGTGCCGACGGAGCGGCGCGCAATCTCCCAAGCGATGCTGCTTGCGATCAATATCCCGCTGTTGATCCAGAGCAGCGGAGGATCGGGCATGGCGACCCAGTCGTCCGCATGGCCCATTGCGGCGTGCAGGCCCATGCGCATGAAATATGCCGCGCCGAGCAGTGAGAACATGACCAGAGCGACGGCGAAATAGACGCCAAGCCCTATGCTGCCAGCCGATGGACGGGGGCGGGACGATGCGGCAGGGTCCCGGTCGCTCGCGGGTTCCCAGCTCTTTTCCGCAAGGCGCGCGAGGATCGTCATGTGCGCGGCTCCGTCTGTGGCATGAAGTCGCGCGGCGCGCCGGGCACGCTATAGTCATAGGGCCAGCGATAGACGGTGGGCAGGGTTGCCCCCCAATTGCCATGTTCCGGCGGGGTCTGCGGGGTTTGCCATTCGAGGCTCGCCGCGCCCCAGGGGTTGGGGTCTGCCCGTGGACCCCGGAACAGGCTCCAGATCATGTTGAAGAAGAACAGCCCTTGCGCTGCAAAGACGATCAGTGCGGCGATGCTGATCCATTCATTGGCCAGATGGACTGATGGCGGGATAAAGCCCGTCTCGCCAAGGGCATAATAGCGGCGTGGCACGCCCAATATGCCGAGATAGTGCATCGGCAGGAAGATCGCGTAAACGCCAAGGAAGGTGATCCAGAAGTGGAGCTTGCCCAAAGTCTGGTTCCACATCCGGCCAAAGATCTTGGGATACCAGTGGTAGATAGCGCCGAAGATCACCAGTACCGGCGAAACGCCCATGACCATATGAAAATGCGCGACGACGAAGAAGGTATCGGACAGCGGCACGTCTACACTGACATTGCCCAGGAACAGTCCCGACAGCCCGCCATGGATGAAGGTGAAGATGAAAGCGATGGCGAAGAGCATCGGCACGCGCAGATGAATGTCGCCGCGCCATAGGGTGAGCAGCCAGTTATAGACCTTGATTGCGGTAGGGATCGCGATGATCAGTGTCGATGTCGCGAAGAAGAACCCGAAATAGGGGTTCATGCCGCTGACATACATATGATGGGCCCAGACAACGAAGCTCAAGGCACCGATAATGGTGATCGCCCACACCATCATGCGGTAACCGAAGATGTTGCGCCGGGCATGGACGCTGATCAGGTCCGATACGATGCCGAAGGCGGGCAGGGCGACGATATAGACTTCGGGATGGCCGAAGAACCAGAAGAGATGCTGGAAGAGGAGGGGGCTGCCACCTTCGGTCGGGGTGATCGCTCCCATCGATTGCATCGTCGGCATGAAGAAGCTGGTGCCTGCGAAATGATCGAACAGCATCATGATCGCCGCGACGAAAAGCGCGGGAAAGGCGAGCAGCCCCATGATGGACGCGGTGAAGATGCCCCAGACGGATAGGGGCATCCGCATCAGCGTCATGCCCTTGGTCCGTGCCTGGAGCACTGTCGTCACATAATTGAGCCCGCCCATGGTGAAGGCGGCGACGAAGATGGCGAGGCTGACCAGCATGGTGGCGATGCCCCATTGGTGACCGGGCGTGCCTTCGCTGATCGCCTGGGGCGGATAGAGTGTCCAGCCTGCGCCCGTGGGTCCGCCCGGCACGAAAAAGCCTGCGACCAGAATGATGACCGACAGCAAGTACAGCCAGTAGCTCAGCATATTGACGAAGGGGAAGACCATGTCCCGCGCGCCGATCATCAGCGGGATCAGATAATTGCCAAATCCTCCCAGCAGAAGCGCCGTCAGCAGATAGACGACCATGATCATGCCATGCATCGACACGAACTGCAGGTAATTGTCCGGCTGGATGGCAGGAAAAACACCGGGGAAGCCGAGTTGCAGCCGCATCAATGCGGACAAGACCAGCGCGACCAGCCCGATCGAAATGGCCGTTACGCTATACTGGATGGCGATGACCTTGTGATCCTGGCTCCAGACATATCTGGTGACCCAACTGTGGGGATGATGCAGCGGCCGCAGGTCATCAGCCAGGGTGGTAGCCATCAACTCTTGCTCCAGGATGCGGGGACGACGCAGGCGTTTGCCTTGATCAGCAGGATGGACATGGCGGCGGGCGGGGTTTCGGCGAGGATCTGGCCAAAGCTCGTCTGCTGCGCTTGCCAGGCGGCGAACGCTTTGGGGCTCTCGACGACGACCCGGCCGCGCATTTCATGGTGGCCGGTGCCGCACAATTCGGCGCAGAGAATATCGAACGTCCCTGCCTTGGTCGGGGTCATCCAGAAATAGGTGACGATGCCGGGCACCAGGTCCATTTTCGCCCGGAATTCCGGCACATAGAAATCGTGCAGCACATCCTTGGACCGCAGCACGACCTTGACGGGCTTGCCCAGAGGGAGGTGAAGGTCGCCTGCCTCCACCAGCAGATCGTCGCGCCCGAACGGGTCCAGCGGGTCGAGGCCGAGGCTATTGTCAGGCGTCACATATTTGACCGCTGCCGCGCCCAGTACGCCATCGGGTCCCGGATAGCGGAACGACCATTGCCATTGCTGACCGACCGCCTCGATGATCGTTGCGTCCTGAGGCACGGAAACATAGCGGCCCCATGCGGCCAGGCCAGGAGCCAGCATCCCGGCGATGCCGATCGCTGTCCAGATCGTCAGCCTTTTCTCCAAAGAGGCGTTTTCCGGCTCATAATGGGCGCGATGCCCGGCGCGGTGGCGGTAGCGGACCAGCACCCAGGCCATGAACAGGTTGAGGATGATAAACGCAGCCGCGCAAATCCAAAGGGTTACGTCCAGCGCGGAATCAATGGAGCCCCAGTTCGAGGCGATCGGGGTGCGCCACCAGGGACTGAACAGGTGAAATGCGACCGAACCAAGCACCAGCATGGCGATGGCGACCGCAATCGGCACAGGCCCTCTCCCATCAATGCGGGGCGCCTCACTGCCTTTGAACCGGCTTTTCTGGAGTCGCCTCGAAAATAACCGAATTGGTAACTTATATAAAAAATGCGCTCATTGGAAGTGGTTGGCCGTGCAGCTGCCTGTCAGCTGGCCCACGCGCCCCGAGCTGTCGCATGAATGGCCCGATCCTGCGCCGCTTGCGTCATGCGATGCCCGAAGGGGTTAATCATTATTCCTGCCCTCTGCGCCCTAAGATTGTTTGATCGCACCTGCCAAAAGCTGGAGGGTCGGCGGCCAAAGGGGCAGAATGCCGTCGTGGAGGATCTATTCATGCTGTCGCAATCGGGAATGCTAAACGCACCCCTGCTCGAAGCACGGCCTGATCGGCCGATGGATGGCGGATCCCGGCCTTCCAGCCTGTCGGCACGGCAGGTGATAAAGATCATCCGGCGGCATGAATTGCTGTTGGGCGCGATCGTCTTCTTCGCTGTCCTGATCGTCCTGGCGGTTCAACTGACGAGCACGCCCGTCTACCAAGCGACAGCAACAGTGCAGGTCGAACTTAATGACGACAGCGGGTCGCCGGACATGGCCGCCCGCAACCAGCAGCGGGTAGCCAACGAAGCGGGCATTTACCGGTCCCGTTCCCTTGCCGAACGCGTGGTGCAGGACCTGAAGCTTGCCTCCGACCCTCGCTTTGTCGAGAATCCGCTGCCCTCCAGCGCGATTGTCGATAACCGGCGGCTGTCGCGCCTTGCAGGCAGGCTGATGTCCAGCACGTCTGTCTCCAGTCTCAAGGAATCCGACTTTATCGAGATCACCGTGCGCTCGACATCGCCCGATCTCGCGTCCGAGATCGCCAATCAATATCCGGCCAGCCTTGCCGCCTACCGCGCCATCCTGCGCGATGACCGGCAGGGAAAGATCGCCGCCCAATTGGATGATGAACGGGCGAGGCTGGCCACCGAAGCGCATCAGGCAGAGCAGGCGGTCGCCGATTTCCGCCGCCAGCACCAGATGCTGACTGGCGCCGGGGGCTCTGAGGATTATGCGCAGATCAACCGTATCGCGACGGAGGCCGCGTCGGCCGCTGCCATGCGCGCGGCGCAGAGCGCACGCGCGGCTGGCATCGCGAGCGCGGTGAACAATATCACGACGGTAGGCGCCACCTCTCCGCTGCTGGACCAGCAAAGGCGGCAATTGGACGACCTGACCCGCACCCGCAGCGAATTGGCGATGATGTATGGGCCTGAACATCCCAAGATGCGGGGAGTCGCGGCGCAGATCGCCGAAACCACGGGCAGCATGCAGCAGGAACAGGCAAGGGTGATCGCCGCCGCCACGACGCAGGCACAAAATGCCGCCGCGCGCGAAGCTGGTCTTGCCAGAAGCGAGGCGGCATCGGCGGCATCGCGCGCGGGCCAGTTGGAAGGCACGCTGCGTGTGATCACCGGCAAGGCGTTTGCGAATACGGCCGCAACGGTCGAACTCAACGCGCTGGAGCGTAACGCCGAAGCGGCACGCAGCGCTTTCGTCGAAATGAGCACCAAGGCGCAGCAGGTAAAGACCAGCCTTGCCGCGTCGGGCATCCATTCGCGCCTGATGTCGCCTGCCGCCGTCCCGCAGGACCCGATCTCGCCACGGCCCAAGTCCGCGACCTTCGCCGCGTTCGTTGGTTCGCTGATCCTTGGCCTGCTGATCGTCTTCGGCATTGAGCTGACCGACAACCGGCTGTGGAACGCCGAGCAGATCTATCATCAATTCGGCCTGCGGACCTTTGCGATGCTGCCCGAACTGGATGGCGATGCGCTGATGTCGGCAAAGGCCAACCCGGTGTTGCAGGACCCGCAATCGCTCTTCGCCGAAGTGGCCCGCGGCCTTGGCAGCGAGGTTGCGGAGCTCGCCGACCCCGGCAAGGCGCAGACGATATTGATCACCTCACCCATTACCGGGGACGGCAAATCGACTGTTACCCTGACCTTGCTGGCGGCGGCCGTCGCGATGGGGCGCCGTGCGATCGTCATCGACCTTGACCTCCGCCGTCCAAGCGATGTCCTGCGCCCGACTGATGATGGGAGCGGCAAGCCCGACCTGATCGATTATCTGAGCGGCGCGGTGGACGCGCGCCGCCTGATCCCGCCGCTCGCCCTGACGCAAAGGCCAGACCTGGAGCCAGCGGAAGTCACAACCTATGAGCCCGTCGTTCTCAGCGCCAGGGAGCCCGCGCGCAACCCCGTCGCCTTGATGCGCCTGGGGAAGGTCAATGAGTTGCTCGATCAGCTTCGGGAGCATTACGACCTTCTGATCATCAATGCGCCTCCGACGCTGGCGACACGGGACTCGCGCATGCTGATGGATGCGGCGGACCACACATTGATGGTCGTGCGCTGGGGACGGACCACGATCGAACAGGTGCGCGCAGCGCTGCAGGTGCTGCAAAAGCCGGTCGATGGCGTCGTCATCAACCGGGTCGATTATGCGGAACATGCCCGCCGTGGATATGGCGATCCGGTCCAGTTCTACATGGACTCGGCCGAATATTTCAGCGGTGAGATGCCGACGCGCCGCCGCTGGTATGAACGGATGGCGCCGTCGCGCTGGCGCGAGCGCGCGGACCATATGGCATGACGTGCTGAAGGGGCCATGCTCATGCGGTGGCGGACAATATCCTGGGCGGGCATGGTATTGGTTTGCCTTAGCGCCTGCGCCCAGGCGGGCCCTTCCAAACCCCAGGAGAGGGACGTCATCCTGGTCGGCGATTCCACCGTGTCTTCGATCACCGGCTGGGGCGACGCCTTTTGCCAGTCGATGACCGTCAAAGTGAAGAGTTGCACGAACCTCGCTCGCGCCGGACGAAGCTCCAGGAGTTATCGCAAGGAAGGCAGTTGGAAAGGCGTGCTGCAGAAGATCAGGGATGGCAGCGCTTCAAACGCGCTCGTCCTCATCCAATTCGGGCATAATGATGCGGGCAGGGACGAGAAACGCAGGACCGATCCCGATGCGGATTTTACCGATATCATCAGCCAATATGTTGACGACGCCCGAAATTCCGGCGCCGAGCCGGTCCTGATCACCCCCGTCGCGCGCCGCATCTATGTTGATGGCAAGATCAAGGACGGGCTGGAGCCCTATGCAAATGCAGTCCGCCGGATCGCGGCGGCGAGGGACGCGCGGCTCATAGATTTGCATGCCATGAGCGCGGCAGCCTTGGAAAAGATGAGCCCGGAGGAGGCGCGACGTCTTGGCCCGGACGGGGATCAACCGGACATCAACCATCTGGGCCCCCGGGGTGCGCGCTATTTCGCTGACATGGTCATCCGCCAACTGCGGCTTTGACTGGCTCCGCGGAGGCGTGGTGCGTGCTGGCGATGTGCCAGGACGCGATACGATCCCTGATTGCCTGAGCCGCAAGCTGATGCCCCGCCTCATTCCAGTGGGGATCGGCATCGCTGAGGTCGAAGCGCTTGGCGGTCTTGACGAAAAATTGCCGATAGGGTGCGTCCAGGTCCAGCACCTCAAGCTGCGCGGCCCGGGCGAGCTTTGACAATCCATCGATGTTCGGGCGGCTGATCTGCTTGCCTGCATAGATCGCCTTGGCATTGGGTTGCAGCACCAGAAGAGTGCGAACGCCGCTGGCCTTGAGGGCGGTGAGGTCATGCACGAACCGCTCGGCGGCACGCTGCTTCAATGCCGTTTCCGCCGCCGCTGGCGCATCCTTCTTCACGGCCGGGAAGGGGTCGAGCGAGCGCGCGACGTCTGCCGGTGAGAATTTGAGATTATAGACGAGGTAGCTTGCAAGGCGGCTTTGGCCGATGCTGTTCCGAAACTCGCTGGGCGACCTGGAGCGAACCTTGAGGTTCGTCCCGCTGCTCTCATACCAATAGCCGCGCAGCTTCGGGCGGATGGAGGATGAAAGATCCTCTTCATTCACCACGATCACGGCAGTCCGGGCTTTCAGATGTTGGGCCGCCCACTGCACCGCCACGACATAATCGGCGAAGTCCGCGCCCGCCACGCCAAGCGAGACGACGGGCTTTGGCGCCCCGCCATTTTCGAGCAGGTATCCCACCCTTTTTTCGGGCCGGATGCTGAGCGCATCGACGAAACTGTCGCCGATCAGGGCGATGCTCTGGTCGGCGGGGCTGACTTCCGGGCCTGAAAAGCCAAGGCTGTTCATCCGGCCTGAGACCGCATCCCGCATCAGCCATCCGCTTGAAGACGTGTAGTGGGTGCGCGGCACATAGTGCACGACAGGGTCCTTGGCCGAAAGGGGCGGGCTGGCGAAGCCCGAACTCACCGGGAGCGCCCACAACGCCAGCTCCAGCGCTCCAATTGTAAGAGCGGCGCCAGCGAGAAATTGGGAGATCGGTTTCATCTTTGCGCTCAGAAGTTGAAGTAGATGAAGGGCGACACGCCTTGCGAGGAATGGATCGCCATGATGAAGCAGGTAAGGACGGCGCTCGCGCCCATGAGGGACCAGCGCCGCGATTCAATCAGCTCTTCCGCCTTTGCGACCAGCTGCTGGGAATTAGGCATTGCCCAGACGATCAGTCCGCCAAGGCAAATGAGGCTGACCGGCGCCAGCAGCATCTCGTCATAGCCCAGCAGCCGTGACAGCTCTGCCGCCGCCGGTTGCCAGCCTGCAAAGCCGTTGAGGCCGAACATGCCGCCCAGCATCGCCGTGCCCGACGCGAAGCTTTCGGCGCGGAAGAATACCCAGGCGATGATCACGCTGAAGAAAGTGAGGGCGGTCGAGGCGAGGACGCCAGCAGCGCCCCAGGATGACAGGGCAAGCCGCGTGGACAGCGATCGCCATGCATGATTGATGATCAGATAGGACCCATGCAGCGCGCCCCAGAAGACGAAGGTCCAGTTCGCACCATGCCACAGTCCGCCCAGCAACATGGTGAGCAGCAGGTTGACATAGCGCCGTCCGGGACCCTTCCGATTGCCGCCAAGCGCGATGTAGAGATATTCCCGCAGGAAAGCCGACAGGGTCATGTGCCAGCGGCGCCAGAAATCGACGATGCTGCGCGCCTTGTAGGGCGAGTTGAAGTTGAACGGCAACTGTACGCCGAAGAACAACGACAGCCCGATCGCCATGTCGCAATAGCCGGAAAAGTCGAAGTAGATTTGGAATGTGTAGCAGAGCGCGCCGACCCATGAGACGGCGAAATCAGGCGCGAAGCCTTTAAGCGACGCGTTGAATATCGCGTCCGCATACAGGGCAAAGCCGTCCGCGAGCACGACCTTCTTGATGAGGCCGATGAGAAAAAAGACTGTCCCCAGCGCAGCTCCGCGCGCGGTGGGGCGGAATATCGCCCTCGATTCAAATTGCGGCATCATCGACTTGTGATGGATGATGGGTCCCGCGATCAGATGGGGGAAGTAGCTGACGAAAAGGACGTAATTGGTGAAATTATACTCCTTCGCCTCACCGCGATAGGCATCGACGAGGAAGGCGATCTGCGTGAAGGTGTAGAAGGATATGCCGATGGGCAGGACAATATAGCCGACGGCGAAATCCAGTCCCGTCAACGCATCGAAATTGTTCGCGATGAAGGTCGCATATTTGAAATAGCCAAGCGCGCAGAGATCGACCGCGATGCCCGCTTGCATGATGCGAAGGGCCGCCTTGCGCGTCTGGGACTTCACGATGGCGCAGCCGCAAAGATAGTTGAAGACGATCGATCCGATCAGCAACCAGACGAAGCGCGCGTCCCACCAGATGTAGAAGAGCACCGAAGCCAGCGCCAGGAAGGCGCCGCGCCATTCGGGCCTGAATCGCCACAGCAGCAGGAAGCCGCACATGGTGAGGGGAAAGAAGCCGAACAGAAATTCATATGAATTGAAAAGCATGCCTCCCCCTTCACCTAAGTTGTGGCCGACCGCTTCTCTCTGTCACCTGCGGGAACTGCATAACTTCATGTTAAAGTGGTCTTTCCCGGGCAGAAATCGTCCTTTTGGGGACATATCTTTTTCCCCATGCGGCCAGCGGTCCGGCGCTGTTCAAAGGATGGGCAAAGTCCTGCCCGTGCGGATGCAGGAGTCAGCTTTGCAGCGGTGGAAGGCGGCCGCGCATACCCCGGCGCTGCGCTGGCGAAGGCAGGAAGCGAGGGTCTATTACGCCCTGACCGATCAGCGAGGGGCTGAGCGCCAGGAAAACGAACAGGAACCAGCATCGTCCATACACATGCGGCATCCCCATGACGGCATTGGCGAAGGCCACCAATATCGTGATAGTCGTCAGCAGCACGAGCTTCCCATGTTTGCTGCGGTGCGCGGCGATGGCGACAAGCAGGGGAACGGCCAACAAAATGAGATAGCCCAGCAGTGACAGCCCGCCGCCTTCGTTGAGCAGCAGCAGGTAGAGATTATGGACAGGCAGGCCATAGCGGCTCTCCTGCCGATATTGGTCCGCGCCCAGGCCGATGATGAGATTCTCATCGGCAATCTCCAGCGCTTCCCTGTTCAGCTCCTGCCGCGCCGCAAATGTCCCGGCACTGGACAGATCACCAGAGTTCATTGCCGAGAGAACACGGTTCTGGAAAGTCGATGGCAAATAATCCTGGCCGAATGTCAGAACCGCGCTGCTGAGCAAGGCGATGACGATCAAGGTTTTGAAATTACGTCTGCCGCCGAAGAATATGAGAGCAGCGGCGACCATGCTGTACAGACCGGTATTGGAGCTTGTGAGGATTATGCCCGTGATGAGAAGTGCGATACAAAACATCGCGGCCCATGTCCGCATCTGTTTTGATAGCAGCAGAAGCCAGACGAGCGGCAATGCCATGACGGTCAATACCGCCATTCCGTTGGGATTTCCGGCAAAACCCTGCAATCGCTTGTTGCCGGTCACGACCGCCATCTGCTCTCTTTCGGCGCTGTAATGGCCGCTCAGATAGACGATGCCGCCGATGACGCACATCGTCACCATGCCCCAGATACAGCATTTGATCAGCCGGACTGCTTCCTCCTCCGACCTGCGCAGCAGGACGAGCGGCACGATCAGATAAGCGAAGGAATATTGGGCGATCAGCACTAGGCACCTGACGACGTCGCCCTTGAATACGCTGCCGATGAACAGGCCGCCGCTCAGCATCAGCAGGCCCAGCACCCATAGCCAGGTCAAGCTGGCGAAGGGGGTTGCTACTCTGCCCGATGCCACTCGGAGGAAAAAGGCGCCCGCGAACATGATGTCGCTTAGCGTTATGTAGACGTTGGGATGGCGGAAGGCGATGTAGGGGGCGAAAAACACCGCGCCCTGCAACAGGACAAATTCCCACCGGTGCAGTTCGTCCGTCCAGAACTGCGCCCCTTCCTGGGGAGGGCTCGCGCCATGGCCGCTAGGCGTTGGATAGTGGCTTGCCTGATAGTGACTGGTTTGCACGCCTGGCGCTCCGGCTCGGAATTACTGCCTGTTGGGCAGCTAGGATGCAAATGTGACCTGGATTAGTCCATTGCACATAATGCCTGCGCGGCATTCAAAAGGGGCAGGGGGAATATCCGATCGGGTAAGGAAAAAGGGAATTAAAAACGGGAAAACTTTGCCCGACTTATGGCGACTTGTGTGAAGTGCAGCACCCCGGCTTCAGCCGCCCTCAGGCGTTTGCCGTGCAACTGGTCGCGGCGTTGCCGCTGCCCTTCACGGCGAGCGCCGCATGATCGATCTTGGTCGACGGCATTGCGGCGCGGGGGGATGGGGAACTGCCCTCGGCCATGCCGTGCAATCCCTGGCTCGCTGCCCATATGGCCGCCTGGGTGCGGTTCGACACGCGCAGCTTGCGCAGCACCGCCTTCACATGAACCTTGACCGTGGCCTCGCTGATCGAGAGTTGCCGCGAAATGACCTTGTTGGGCAACCCGGCAATCAGGCGCTGCAATATCTCCATTTCCCGTGCGGACAGATTCGCGCCGTCGATCGACACTGCGTTGGGCACCTCTTCGCAAGTCGCGGATTGATCAATCAGCTGCTGTGCCAGTTGTGACGGGAAGATCTTTTCGCCAAGCGCAATCAGGTCGAGATAGCCGGCCAGTCGCTCACAGGACAGGTCATTGATCAGATAACCTTCCGCGCCCGCCCGAAACGCGTCAAGCATGGTGTCGAAGTCGAACTTGTTGGCGAGAATCGCAATGCGCGCGGCAGGGCATTGTTCACGTACTTCAGCGAGGGCGGCGCCGTTCCATTCCTTGTCCTGATCTTCGATGAGGAGCAGCAGACATGCCGGATCAGCCATCCCGGAAAAGCGGAACTCATCAAGCTTCGCGCCGGTATAGAGAATCTGGCGATGTTGCGAAGACAAAAGCCGCCGCAGGCCTTCCCTGACGATCGAACTTCCGCCGACAAGCACGACATCTGAAACCGTTGTCATCGTTCGCCTCCCTCAACATCATCGGCGAGCCGTGATGGATTGAAATGCAAAAGCACTATCTGAAGGCGACCCCAATTTTATCGAGCGCGAGAGTATCACAAATGCCGATCTGAACAATAGGCGTAACATCCTGTAAAAATTTAACTTGCATGAAGAATGTTCACGGGGCGGATTTCGTAACGGATTGTCTTTACACATATTTGGCAAAATAGCGGGATCAGTGCCTAGGATTGCGATTACGCGCCGGACCACCCGTGCGAGCCCGCAAAATGTCCGATTCGGTTCGCGGGGTTTCCCCGGAACACGCGCCCTGCCAAAGGCGGGCAGTGTAAATATCTGGCAAGATGAGCCTGTCATGATTGCCAGCCGCTGCTGTCAATTAGCCAAAAGATTTAATCCGACCTCATCCAGTAAATCATTCGGGCTGGCAAAGGCCGGAAATTCTGCTCCTTCGGCCATCACCCGCGCCCGTTTCTGCCACAAGGGATGATAGCTGTCTGGTTCATTGCGGCCGGGACCCAAGTCGCTACCGTTTTGATGGTGACTTGGACAATCACGCCATGACTCCCGCGAAAGACATGCCCGTCTTTCCGGCAGTGCACGATTGTCAAAGGTCTTGTCTTGAACCGCAAGGGTTTTGCTATGGATGCGAGCACAGCGCCCGCTGGATCTGACCCAATTCTCGATGATGTCGAGGCTGCCCGCGCGGACGTGCCCGCTGGCGCGCCTGTCTGGGCGATATTGCTTCATGATCTGCTGACGCGGCCTACGGGCTTTCCGGGTCCTGCGCGCTTCGCCGCCTTGATGCTGATCGATGCATCCTTGATCCTGGTCACCTTGCTCGCCGTTGTGATGACCATGCCAGGGGCGGTCTCCTCGGCCTTTTACGATCGCCCAAGCCTGATGTTCTTCTTCAGCCTGGTGGCGGTATTCACCCTTTGCCTCACCGGCCTTTACTGGCGGAGCTGGCGCTTCCTCTCCTTTGGCGACGGCATCACCCTTTCGACGGCCGTGGCCGGAGGCGCGGCGGCTGCCTGGGGGATGTGCCTCATCCTATCTGCCAAGATCCGGGGCGCGCCGCTGGAAGCCGTGGGCTTTGCCCTGCTGCACTCTGCCTTGCTGCTGGTGGCGATGATCGGCGTGCGGACGCTGCGCCGTGGGCTGCGCGAATTTGCCCTGGCCCATATCGTCCCACCGGGCGGCGGCCACAATATCCTGCTGCTCGGCGAACTGGACTGGATCCGGTCGCTCATCGACATGCTGCGCGCCGAACGCACGAACCGGTTCAATGTCGTAGGCGCGCTGACCTTCGACAGCCGCGAGACGAGGCTGCAGATCGCGGGCATTCCTGTCCTTGGTTCACCCGATAAACTGCCCCAGATCGTGGAGACGCTGGCGACGCGGGGCCTCAAGCCGGAAAGCCTCGTCATCCGGGGCGACAAGGCGATGCCCCGCCGCTCCTTCTCCCATCTGGTGAAGCTGGCCGATCAATGCGACCTCACCGTCGCCCACGCCAACGACCTTCAGAAAACGAAGGATGGCGAACCGCGCATCGAGATCAAGCAGTTCGAGCTTGCCGACCTGCTCGGCCGTCCTGAAGTGTCGCTCCAGCGCAATATCGTCGATCGGCTGATCCGGGGGCGCCGGATCCTGGTGACCGGGGCCGGGGGCACGATCGGCGGAGAGCTGGTGCGCCAGATCGCGACCTTCCGCCCGGCGGAGATCGTGCTGCTCGACCATTGCGAATTCAATCTCTACACGATCGAGATGCAGGTGCGGGACAAGTTCCCCGAGATCATCTGCCGCCCTGAGCTTTGCTCGATCCGCGACCGCCCGGCGCTTAACGACGTGTTCCAGCGTCATCAGCCCGAGGTCGTCTTTCACGCCGCCGCGCTCAAGCATGTGCCCATCGTGGAAGCCAATCCTTGCGAAGGCGCGCATACCAATGTGCTCGGCACCCGAAACGTGGCCGATGCCGTCTGTGCCCATGGTGCGCTGGCGATGATCCAGGTGTCCACGGACAAGGCGGTCAATCCCGTCGGCGTCATGGGCGCGACCAAGCGCCTGGGCGAGCTATATTGCCAGGCGCTTGACCTGATCGGGCAGTGCGACCCTGACAGCCCGCGCTTCATGACCGTGCGGTTCGGCAATGTGCTAGGCTCCAGCGGATCGCTCGTTCCCCTGCTGCAACAGCAGATGGCGGCGGGAAAGCCGCTCACCATCACCCATCCTGAGATCAAGCGCTATTTCATGACCGTGGGCGAAGCGGTGCAGCTTATCCTGCAAAGCAGCGCGCGGGCGATGGAAACCAACATCGACCGTGGCACGATCTTCGTCCTCGACATGGGCGAGCCGATCAAGATCGTCGACATCGCGCGCCGGATGATCAGGCTGGCGGGGCTGCGCCCGGACATCGACGTGCCCATCAAGTTCGTCGGCCTGCGCCCGGGCGAGAAGCTTTACGAGGAACTGTTCGACACCACCGAGGAACAGCTTCGCTCCACCATCCCGGGCGTGATCGAAGCCAGTCCTTGCCCCGTTCCGCTCGAAAAGCTGGTCAATGCCTTCACCGAATTGGCGAGCCTCATCCATGCCCATGATGAGGATGGGGTCCGCGACCTGATGAAGGAATTGCTGCGCGCGCCTGCGCAATCGACTTGGGCCAAGACGCTGCGCGAGCTGACGCGGGAGATCGACCTGGTCGGCAAGGCTGCGAATGAATGACGGACTGCGCTCCAGCCGTTCCGGCTCGTGGCCGTCCCAAGCTTCTGCGTGAGGGCTGGAAGTCGATGAACCAGATTGTCCCAAGTCGCGAAATGACCGATGCCGCCGCTCTGGCCCCGTCTTTTCCGCCGCCCGACCAGCGCTGGCCCCAATATGGGCAGGATGAGATCGAGGCGGTGGTCCATGTGCTGCAAAGCGGCCGGGTGAACTCACTGGTGCATGGCGATCAATGCCGCGCGTTCGAGCGTGAGTTCGCCAGCTATTGCGAGATGCCGCACGCCATTTCCCTGGCGAATGGCACGCTTGCGCTGGAGCTCGCCCTCCGCGCCCTTGGCGTGGGATCGGGCGATGAGGTCATCGTGCCCGCGCGCAGCTTCTTCGCGAGCGCTTCCGCCGTTGCTGCGGTGGGGGCTGTGCCGATATTCGCCGACATCGACCGGAACAGCCATACCATCGACCCCGCCGCCGTCGTGCCGCTCATCAACGAACGGACAAGCGCGATACTCTGCGTCCATCTTGCCGGCTGGCCGTGCGACATGGACGCGCTGTCGGCGATCGCGGATCGGCACGGCCTATGGCTGGTCGAGGATTGCGCCCAGGCGCATGGTGCGGCGATCGGGGGGCGGAGGGTTGGGTCCTTCGGTCATGCCTCCGCCTTCTCCTTCTGCACAGACAAGATCATGTCGACGGGAGGCGAGGGCGGCATGTTGCTGCTGAAGGACGAGGCCCATTGGGAGCGCGCCTGGGCGTACAAGGACCATGGCAAGAATGTCGCGATGCTGAATGCCCCTGCGGCTGGCAATGCCTTCCGCTACTTGCACGAAAGTTTCGGCACCAATTGGCGGCTGACGGAAATGCAAGCGGCGATCGGCCGCGTCCAACTGCGCAAGCTGCCCGGTTGGCTGGCGCGACGGCGGGCCAATGCCGCCATGCTGCGCGAGGGCTTGAGCGCTCATCCGCTCATCAAGCTTCCGCAGGTGCCCGATGGCGTGGAGCATGCCTGTTATAAATTCTACCTGCTGCTCGATCCGTCCGTGGATCGGCCGGAGGTGATCGCTGCGCTTGCCCGGCGCGGAATACCGGCCGGGACTGGTTCCTGCCCGGATATGTCGCGCGAGCTTGCGGTGCGGAACAGCAACCGGCCTAATATACGCCCTCTGCCCGTAGCCGCTGAAATAGGTGAGCGCAGCCTCATGCTTCCAGTGGACCATCTGCTGGACGAAGAAGCGATGCAGTTGATGATCGACACTTTGCTCGAGGCGGTCGGTAGCGTCGGCAATGAAGTCCAGAAATTATCCTTACCGAACAAACAACTATCCAGCAGCAATTGACTTCGCGTTATTTCTGTTCTGAAACTGAAACAAAAATGGCCAGAGATGGTCAGAGATATGGGAGGTGGTCATGCGGATCGTCCAATCTTTCGGCATTTCCCTTATGCTGGCCCTTTCGGCCTGTGCAGGCTCCGTTTCCAATCTGCCTGCCCTTTCGACCGCCGATGCCAATCAGTACAGGTTGGGGCCTGGTGATGAACTGCGCGTCATCATCCCTGGCCTTACTGAAATAGAAAATGGCACCGCCTTCGTCGTGAACGATCGCGGGGAACTGACGCTGCCGCTGATGGGCGGGATTCCCGTCAAGGGATCGACAATCCCTGAACTGGAGCAGCGGGTGGCTGCATTGCTGGTGGAAAAGAGGCTGATGGTGTCGCCTGCCGTCAGTATCCAGCCCGTCCGGCTGCGGCCCATCTACATCCTTGGCGAAGTGCGCAGTCCCGGCGAATATCCTTACCGCCCCGGCATGACGGTCGTGACGGCAGTATCCGTCGCGGGCGGCTATACCTTCCGCGCCAATCGCAACATGGTTGCGATCATCCGTCAGGTGGGTGGGCAGGCCTCCACCGCCAAAGCGTCGGAAAACACGCCGATCCAGCCGGGTGACACCATCAAAGTCGTGGAGAAATGGTTTTGAAAGCTGCTCGCCTCCTCCTCCCCTTCTGCCCCTGCGCCATCGTGGCGGGCGCAGCGTTTCCGGCGGCCGCCCAGCAACTGGACCGGGCCACGCCGTTGTTGGAAACACCGGGAGAATATGAGGCGAAGGCGGTCCAGTTGGGCAGGGTATCGGCCTACGTCGGCGCGGACATGCGGCTGGAATATGATTCCAACATCTATGCGCTGCCGTCGAACGAGATCGATGATGAGCGCCTCACCATTTCTCCCTGGCTCAACCTGCAGCTGAGTGACGACAAGTTCCAGCTGTCAGCACAGGCGCGGGGCGTCATCCGGCGCTATTTCAAGAATGAAAGTGAGAATTCCGAAGGCATCAATGCGAGCCTGGGCGGCGTGTTCAACCTGTCGGCCAGCGACACTGTCTCGGCCAATGCTGGCTGGACGCGGCTGGTCGAAGACCGCGGCGAACCTGAAGCCCGGCTTGGAACGGGCACCCCACCGCGCAAATATGACATATGGCAGGGGGACCTTGGCTACACGCACCGTGGCGCGCGCTTCACCGTCGGCGTGAAGGGAACCGCGCTCAAGAATAATGCGCTCGCCTCCGTCGATGCCGAACGTGATTATGACCAATATTCTGGTTCCGCGCGGCTTGGCTATCGCCTGAGCGGGATGATGGACGTCTTTGGCGAGGCGTTCTACACCGCCCGGAACTTCCGGCTGGCCGTGGACTCATCAGGCGTCGATAGGGATTCCAAGACCTATGGCGCGCGCGGCGGCGTCTCGTTTGAACCGGGCGGGTTGATCCGGGGCGAAGCGGCGGTCGGCGTGTTCCGCTTCAATCCCGACGATCCGCAGTTCAACAGCCGCACCGGCCTTTCCGTGTCGGCAGGCCTTATCTACACGCCTTCGCCACGCTGGGCGGTCACGCTCGATGGCTTCCGGGGCGATGTCGCCACGGTGCGGAACGGCGCGCAGGCGCGGACCGACACACGCGTGCGCCTCGGCGTCCAGAACGAGATCTATCATAATATCCGCTGGCAAGCGTCCGTGCTGTACCGGCGCAGCAACTTCATCGGCACTGGCCAGAGGGAACGTACCATCGCGGGTGTCGCTGAAATCGAATATCTGCTGAACCGCAATATTTCCTTCGCCTTGACTGGTCGGGTGGCGACGCGGAACAGCAGCAGGGCCTTCGACGATTTCGACCGCACAATCCTGGGTGCGGAAATTCGCCTGCAATATTGACTGGCAAAGCCGTCAACGGATCTGCCGTCCGGCCATGACTTCACGATGGGCGAAATCCAGGAATTCGTCCAGGTTCAGCCATTTGTCATGGTCGGCATCCTGCCACGCGTCATTCTTCCTTGGATCCATGCCGTTGGCCCGTTCCCAGCTGTCGGCCATCCCGTCATCGTCCAGATCGACATAAGGCATGCCCGGCGCGATGGCAGGCATGGGACGGGGCCCCGCCTGCATCGCCGGGTCCCGAAGGATCGTGCCTTTGCGCTCCCGCACTTCCGACACCGTGCGCAGATCGAGGGGGTCGCGCGGAAAGGCGCCTGCTCCTGCCAGAGCCTGGGCATAAGCCTCATCGGCGGAGATCACGCGGACGCTTAGCGGGCATGCGGGGCGTTTCACCACTGCGATGTCGACATCCTTGGTCGTAAGGCGGGAAACATGATCCAGCTTGTTCCCCGAAAGGAAGATCTGGGATACGCCGGGATTGTCATAGACGACGCGATCGACGGCTGCGATATCTTCCCTGCTATTGGGACCGCCCTTGTAAAAATTGCCAACGATGTTGACCGGCGACCCACCAAAGCTTTCATGCGCTTCCGTGAACTGGGACTGTGCATTGTAAAGCAGGTTGTTGACGATCTCGATACAGGATCCCGCGACGAAGTTCACGTCCGGATTACGATCGCCATTGTGCGCGCAGATGTTGCGGATGAAACTGATCTTCTGGGGCTTTTCCGGATGAGAGGCCAGCAGAGCGCATTTGTCGTGCTTGGGAATACCCTGGGTGAAGATGGAGTTGGAAATGGTGACATTGTCGTTGAAGAGGAATCCGGTCATGATCTGGTCGCGCGCCCAGGCGCCGCTGACATGATCGAAAATGACATTGCGGCTGTTCGCAAAGGTGAAGGAGCCGTCGCTGCCGCGGTGAACACCGTTCATGTCGGTGCGGACACGGATGTGGCGGATGACGACATCATGCGTGTCTTTCACGACGATAGGCGTCAAGCCATGTTCGCCGCCCGCATGGGTGACGATCACGCCCCCGCCAGGCGCGGTCTGGCCAGCGATGGTAATGAACGGGTTGCGGATGGCGGGGCGCTGGCTGGTGAAGCGGATCACCCCGCTGACCCGGAAAATGCAGGTTCTCGGCCCTTTCGCATCGATGCACTCGCGCAGGGAACCGGGGCCATTGTCGGCCAGCGTCGTGACCGGAATTATCTTTCCGCCGCGTCCGCCGCGGGAGCGACGTCCAAAGCCCTCCGCGCCGGGGAAGGCTTCCCCGCCTGCCACTTCGGGCAACACCGATGATCCATCCAGATCACTGCCAGCCCCTTGGCTGGACTGAAGGCTGAACAAATCCGGCGGCGCGACGAACGGCGCGATCAGCAAGGTGGCGATGCTGACACCTAGAACCGCGGTCGCATTCTGGCTCACCACTGCTTATGTTTTCCTTTCGTCTTCATCCGCGAGCAGCGAACGGTAGATCGCGCTGATTTCGGTCACATGGCGGTCGACGCCATATCGCTGCACCGCCCGGGCCGCCGCAGTCGCCGCGATGTTCGCCGCCCGCTCCGGAGACTCCAGCAGGGATATCACGGCCGACGCCATGGCTGCGGGATCATCGACCCTGGCGAGCAGCCCGTTCACTCCATCATCGATCGCTTCCAGATTGCCGCCCGACGCAACCGCCACGACCGGCGTGCGCAGCAACATGGCCTCGATCAGGGTTCTGCCAAAGGGTTCTCCCACCGATGTTACCGCATGAATGTCACATGCGGCCATGAACCGTGCCGAGGGATAGCGAAAGCCCATCAAGCGCACCTTGTCTGCGATGCCATGGGCATCGATCCGTTGGCGCAGTTCCGCTTCGATCCCGTCTATGAGCGGTGAGCCGAACATCAGCCCGGCCACCGGCAGATCCGGCCGCGATTTGGCTATGCAGGCCATCATGTCGATGAACATGTCCGGCCGCTTGCTTCCGATCAGATTGCCGAAAAAGCCGATGAGATGGGTCGCCGGGTCCAGTCCCAGTTCGGAGGTAAGCCGACGATGCGCATCCACCCTGTCCACTGGTTCGCCATGCGTGTCGAACGGGCTGTACACCACCGCGGTCTCGCGCGCGGCGGTGGTGATGCGGCGCACTTCCGACAGGGCGAAGGCTGATACGCCGACGATCCGGCTGGCTGCGAATGGCGCGATATAGCGGACGCCCCGCGCCCTGGATGTGCCGCGATGGTGCCAAAGCAACTTCGCCCCCGCCAGCCGCGCGGGCAGCGCCCAGGATATGTGCATCGGACCTTCGTTGGTATGAACGATCCTGACATCATTGGCCTTGAGAAAGCGGCCGAGGCTCCACTGATCGGTCAGGGCGCCCATCCGCGCACGCAGGCCTTCGAGTGGCGGAACGCCCGATGACTTGCCCAGGAAGCGTCGAGGCAATGTGATAAAGTCCAGCCCCTCCTTCCGGAGCAACTCGCCCACCTGCCCGATGCCATGGTGCAGGACGATGATCGGCGTGAACTGTGTCCGGTCAAGGCGCTGGATGAGCTTGAGCGTTGAAATGTGGCTACCGCCCACTACGCCCCCGGCAAAGGGGAAACATATGCGGACCGGACCGGCGCAGATCTCGCGCGATACAGGCCGGGCGTCGGACGAGCTGTTGCTGAGGGCTGGCAGGACCTGATCCATCACATCACCTGTGGCTGGCCGGCGGGGGCATCAGGCAGCTTATGGCGGTTCCCCGCGTCCCGCACGCTCGGGTAGAGATCGCTGTACATCGTGGCGATCCTGCTCATGGAAAACCTCTCCTTAACTCGCTCCCGCGCGGCGGCGCCTAATTGGCTGCGCTCATCCGGTCCCATCCGGTCGACAGTCATGATGCTCCTCGCCAGAGCTGCCGGATCGCGCGGGGGAACGATGAAGCCGGTGTCGCCCAGCACCCAGCTGCTATCGCCGACGTTCGTGGCGATGCAGGGTGTCGCGCACGCCATCGCCTCGCCCAATATGTTGGGAAAGCCTTCGCCCCAGGCCGACGGCAATATCAGGATGTCCAGGCCGGGCAGCAGTTGCACCAGGGAGCGATCATGGCCGCGCAATGTCACGCGGTCGGCGGGCAGCCTGTCCAGCAGGTGCGCCAGCCGTCCCGTCGGCTGGTCCATCCCCTCGCCCGTCAGGATAAGATGAGCATCAATGCCCGACTGCCTTGCGAGCAGCACGGCTTCCACCAGGTTGGCGGCATCCTTCATCGGGTGGTTGCGCGCCGCCATGCCGATGATCAGTGATCCAGGATCGATGCCAAAGCTGGCGGCGAGCTGCTCACGCGCGCCTTCTCGAGGTCGGAAAAGGTCGGGGTCGAAGCCGTTCGGGATCACCATTGCGCGGCGAGCGCGGAAACCCAGCGCTTCATGCTGGTCGGCGGCGGCATGCGAGTTGTAGATGATCGAACGAGGCCATCGGGACAGCAAGGCGGCCGTGCGCACGATCGCCCGTAGCGCAGGCTTTTCCTGACGGATATCGTCGATGCTGTGGCGCACGTTCCAGATGACCGGGACTTTGCGGGGAAGCAGCATGCTCGTCACGGTCGCGGCGATATGGGCATGATACATCCACGCCATGATCAGGTCAGGCTGCACCTGCCGGATAATCCGATGCAGGCGGATGAGGCTGGGGAGCAGGGCGAGCGGGCCGGTAAGGCCGCAATCATGCACAGGCGTGCCCGTGGCTCGGATACGATCAGCGGCGGGACCGGGCGGCATCAGTGACGCGACCTGCGCCTGGACGGCAAGGCCATGCACGCGTTCATGCTCGACCAGCTTGGCGAGCATGGTTTCCGCGCCCCCCACGTTCAGGGCGGTAATGACGTGGAGGACCTTCATATTTTCTCCCGCACCGGATAGTGCAGCAAAATCTACAATTTAGCGCCCAGTCAGAAAGTGGGCTCTTGGATATGACGGCTGCCCATCTGGATTAGCCCGAATGCGGGCGCAGCCGGAATTTGGCGCATGTTCTGCGATTCTTCCGACGTTCCAATTGGATATATCCCAAAGGGCGGTGGATTCATTCTTCCGGCGTCTCCATTGTCGCTGCACGAATGGAAAACCGGCCGCGAGGATGCGCGCGTTGCTGGTACCCGACCTCAGGGAGATGCAGACAGCATGTGTGGCTTGATCGGCGGCTGGAGCCGTCAGCATTTCTCGCTTCTCAAGAACAGCCTGCCCGTCATGAACGCCGCCCTGTTGCATCGCGGCCCCGACGATGGGGGAAGCTGGCATGATGAGGAAGCGGGCATCGCGATGGCGCATCGGCGGCTGGCCGTCGTCGACCTGTCCGCTGCGGGGCATCAGCCGATGCAGTCGGCGGGTGGACGCTGGGTGATCGTCTATAATGGCGAAATCTACAATCATGCGGATATCCGCGGGCAACTGGAGCAGGAAGGCCGCGCGCCGCAATGGCGCGGTCATTCCGACACCGAAACACTGCTGGCCGCGATCGATGCCTGGGGCATCGATAAGGCGCTGAAGCAGAGCACGGGCATGTTCGCCTTCGCTCTTTGGGACCGGCTGGAACGCTGCCTCTGGCTCGCGCGCGACAGATTTGGCGAAAAGCCGCTTTATTATGGATGGCACAAGGGCGTCTTCCTGTTCGGATCGGAACTGAAGGCGCTGAGGCGCCTGCCTGGCTTCAGCGCGCCGGTAAACAGGCGCGCTCTTGCGCTCTATCTGCGTCATAATGCCATTCCCGCGCCCTTCAGCGTTTATGAGGGCATTGGCAAGCTGCTGCCCGGCCATTGGCTCAAGATCGGCATGCAAGATCTCGAACAGGGCACGACGCCCGATCCGCAGCCCTATTGGCTCGCGGCTGATGCGGTCGCTCGCCAGCGCCAGACGCCGTTTGCTGGAGACGAAGCCGACGCTACCGACGCGCTCGAAGATCTGCTGCGCAGCGCTATCGGGCGGCAGATGATTGCAGACGTGCCGCTGGGGGCATTTCTGTCGGGCGGCGTCGATTCCTCCGTCATAGTTTCCCTGATGCAGGTTCAATCCGCACAACCTGTCCGGACCTTCTCGATCGGCTTCCACGAGGCGGATTATAATGAAGCTGAACATGCCGCTGCCGTCGCCCGGCATCTGGGCACCGACCATAGCGAGCTCATGGTGTCTCCAGCAGATGCCATGGCGGTTATCCCCGATCTGCCCGCCATTTATGACGAACCCTTCGCCGATCCGTCGCAAATCCCCACGGCGCTGGTGACACGGCTCGCCCGGCGACAGGTTACTGTGGCCATGTCCGGCGATGGCGGGGACGAATTATTTGGCGGCTATGCCCGCTATTTCATGGCCGCGGGGCTGTGGCGGCACACCGCGCGCATACCCCGGGTGGTGCGGCGCATGGCCGGGCAACTCGTGCAGTCGGTTCCAGAACAGCAATGGGACCGGCTCTACGCCTTTGCCGAACCGCTGATGCCCCAACACAAGCGTTGGACCCATCCGGGTGACAAGCTGCACAAGGGCGCGAATGTCCTCTCCGCACCCGACGAGAAAAGCTTCTGCCGCGAAATGACCAGCCTGTGGTCGCCATCGGACCTGATGGAGGGTATCGACGAGCCGCTGGATTATGGACTGCCGCGCGATGTCCCGTCGGGCAATCTGATCGAATATCAGATGCTGGAAGACACCTGCCATTACATGTCCGACGACATTCTGGTGAAGGTGGACCGAGCCGCGATGGCGTGCAGCCTAGAAACGCGCGCGCCGTTCCTTGACCATCGGCTGTTCGAATTCGCCTGGACGTTGCCCTACAACTTCAAGGTGCGGGGCGGTACGGGCAAATATCTCCTTCGCCAGCTGCTCTACCGTCATGTGCCGCAGCATTTGATCGACCGGCCGAAAATGGGCTTTGCCGTTCCGCTCGACCAATGGCTGCGCGGCCCCTTGCGCGCATGGGCGGCCGATTTGCTCGACCCCGCCCGGCTGGCGGAGGAGGGATATTTCAATCCACAGGTGGTGGAACGGAAATGGCGGGAGCATCAATCGGGCATCCGCAACTGGCAGCATCATCTCTGGGGCATCTTGATGTTCCAGTCCTGGCTGGATGCCCTTGATTGATCTTGCGTGCGGCAACCCCCGTGAGACAGCGCAGGAAATCCTGCTCCAGCCGCCGTCCATCAGGATATCATCCCCAATCGACATGGCATCGGCGTGGCGATGGCGTCACTCTGCAAGCATGACGAAACTGGATTCAGGCAAACCGCATATCGCTTTCGTCCTGCCGGGCCTGCGTGCGGGTGGATCGGAACATATCGTCAGCCTGCTCTGCAATCATTTCAGCCGGTCTGGCTGGACGGTCAGCCTGTTCGCCTTTGAAGAGCCGGGCACGCCGCCTTATTATACGCATGATCCGGCGGTCAGCATCAGGCAGCTTGGCTATCCCGTCGGCCGCCTGCCACTGCTGCGATCGGCGCTGGCGGTATTCCATCGCGTTGCCGCTCTCCGCCGCGCGTTGGCATGTAGCCGCCCCGATCTCGTCATCAGCTTCCTGACACGCACCAACGTCGTCAGCGTGCTCGCCGCCCAGCCGCTCGACATCCCCGTCATCGTGTCGGAACGCAACAATCCCGAACAACAATATCCCGGCACGCTCTGGTCCGCCTTGCGCCGCTACGCCTATGCCCGCGCTCATGGACTCGTGACGATGACGGAAGGGGCGATGCGCTATTTCCCCAAGGTCATGCGCCAGCGCCAATGGGTCATCCCCAACCCTACCTATGCACCGGTCCAGATCGACGGCGCACGGCCGGAGGGCAGGCAGATCGTGGCGGTGGGACGGCTGGTGCCGCAAAAAGGCTTCGACCTTCTGCTTGCCGCATTTGCCGAGGCGGCCGACGGCATGCCCGGCTGGTCGCTCGTGATATGGGGCGAGGGGCCGGAACGCGCGACGCTCGAAGCACAGCGGGATGCTCTGGGGCTAGAGGATCGGGTGACGTTGCCGGGCGTCACGCAGGAACATGGCGCCTGGCTGCGCGAGGCCGACATCTTCGTCCTCTCCTCCCGCTTTGAAGGCTGGGGCATCGTGATCGGTGAAGCCATGGCGGCAGGCGTTCCGGTCATCTCCTTCGATTGCCAATGGGGGCCGGGGGAGATGATCGCGGACGGGATCAGTGGCCTTCTCGTCCCCGATGGCGATGTTACCGCTCTTGGTGCGGCGATGGCGGCATTATCCGCCGATCCGAAACAACGGCGGCGCCTGTCCGAAGGCGCGCGGATAGCGGCCCGAAGGTTCACCATCGACCGGGTGCTTGCCCAATGGGAACGGACCGCCAAGGAGGCGATCGCGCCGCCAGCGGCCGCTCTTGGTACCATCAAGACGGCCGCTATTTGAACGGAGCAGCCTGTTTTTGCCACATCTAGACGATGCTGTCCGATTACTTCAGCATGAACATTGCTCTGCAAATGGTTTGAGACATGCGCGGGAAGTCTTTGCTCTCAAACGCAGAATATCAGGATCATTGTTCATCCTTGGTCACGACTTGCGTCCGGTATTGAGGACAAGTCGCCTTTAGCGGGCATTTCAATCACCCATTCACTTATATTAGTTACACCCCGGTTCAATCATCCTGGCGTCACCTGAAGATCGCCGGGCTTTTTGTGGGAGCGGGGAATGGCAAAGTTCAACGGCACGATAGGCAACGACATCATCAGGGGAACGATCCTTGCTGATTTCATGTATGGCGGCGCAGGCAGTGATCAGTTGTGGGGCGGATCCGGCGACGACTATATCGAAGGGAACGAAGGAAACGACATCATCCATGGTGAATCGGGTCTGGACTTCATCAAAGGCGGAATGGGCGATGACCAGATCTGGGGCGAGGATGGCGACGACAAGATCGATGGCGGGCCGGGTAACGACCTGCTCTATGGCGGAACCGGAAAGAACACGATTGTAGGCGGCGACGGCAACGACCGTATCGAAACGGGCGATGGTCATGACCACATACTGGGTGATGGGGGTAACGACACCATCTATACCGGCGCTGGCCGCGACTATATCGATGCCGGGTCGGGCGACGACATTATCTATGCCGGCGCTGGCGACGACGGTTTCCTGAATGAAATCGATCCGGGCACTGGCCTGCTCACGAGCCAGGCCGTCTCCGGCGGCGCGGGCAACGACTGGATCTACGGCGAAGATGGCAACGACAAGCTGAAGGGCCAGTCGGGCGACGACCATGTCTATGGCGGAAACGGCAATGACCGGGTCGATGGCGGAGACGGTAACAACTATCTGTCGGGCGGAATCGGCGACGATATGCTCGATTCCGAAACCGGCGTGGACCAGCTGTACGGCGGCGATGGCCGGGACAGCCTGGAAGCAGGCGCGGGCAACGATTTTCTGGACGGCGGCCGGGACGCCGACTCCCTGGGTGGCGAAGCTGGCAACGACATTCTCTACGGCGGCGACGGCGACGACATGATGCTGGGCGGCGATGGTGCCGACGAGATGCATGGCGATGCTGGGTTCGACAAGCTGATCGGCGAAGCAGGTGCCGACAGGCTCTGGGGCGGAGCTGGCAGTGACTGGTTCGGCTTCAAGGGCGCGGGCGCACTGGACGGCGGTGATCGCATCGAGGATTTCCAGGACGGCATCGACCGCATCGTGCTCGAAAAGCTTGGCGTCGCAAAATATGCGGCAGGCGGCGGGCTTGGAACGGTGTTCGCGCGCGATGGCGCTGGTGGCAATGTCTTCCTTGATGTCGTCACCTCGACCGGGGCGAAGTTCAGCATCGATATTGCTGATCCCACGGCATCGCTGACCGCCGCCAACTTCACGGCCGCGGATTTCATTTTCGCCTGAGCTTATCCACCTGAAACGGGACGGCGGCGCGTGCAGGTCGGCGCTGTCCCATTTCTTCTTTTCCTGCACGGGCTATTTAGGATTAAGACGACAGAGAAGCTGCGTATTCGACGCTCGGGCTCCATCATAAGGTCGTAAAAACAAGATCTAAGGTGGGCTGCCGATGAATGCCGGCGGATTTCGTTTGAAAATGAACCTGTCCTCTGTGTCCCTGCGCGATGTGCTGGCTCATCGGCGCGTCAGGGCTGTCTTCCATCTCCTCACCGGAACGGCGGCGACGCTGGCGCTGACGCTGCTGTCCATCGCTCTCGTCGCACGGCTTTTGACCCCGGCGCCCTATGGCGTTTTCGCGATGATCCTGACGCTTGGCCAGGCATGCGAAAGGCTGCTGAGCTTCCAATCCTGGCAACCGCTGATCCGCAGCGGTACGACGATCGATCTCCAGGAAGATGAGGCTTCCTATTTCGCGCTGCTGAAGTTCGGCTGGCTGCTCGACATCGGAGGCAGCGTGGCGGCCTGGGCAATCGCCAGCGCACTCACGATCGCCGGGCATTTTCTGTTCGGCATCTCGCTCGAGCATGTCGGCTACACGCTGTTGTTCGTCACCTCGCTGCTGTTCAACTTCAATGGCGTGTCGACCGCCATCTTCAGGCTGGCGGGCCAATATCGCGCCGTCGCTCATATCCAGGTCGTGAATGCCGTGGTGCGCCTTCTTTGCGTGACGGGGGCCTATGTGGCCGGGGCAGGCATGTTCCAGATCATCCTCATATGGACGATCACCCAGATATTGGGGTCGCTCGTCAATTTCATCTGGGCCATGCGCCTGTTGCCCAAGCCGGGTTTCCGGCAGCTGCTGAAGGCAAGCACCAAGGGGATCAACAGCCGTTTCCCCGACATCTGGCGGTTCGCGCTAGGCTCCAACCTCTCGCTCACCCTCTGGTCGAGCGCACAGGCCGTCGATACGTTGATCGTCGGATGGCTTGCCGACCCGGCCAGCGCAGGGCTGTTCCACATCGCCAAGCGCATCAGCCGCGTCGTCATGCAGGTCGGGGCGCAGGTGCAGGCGGTCGTCTATCCCGATCTCAGCAGGCTCGTCGCGGCGGGCAAGCGCCATGCCTTTGTTCGCGTGCTGCTTCAAACCGAACTGTTGCTCGCAGGCTTTGGCGCATGTTGCTTCGTGGGCATGCTGCTGGTGGGTGGGCCGTTGATGCGGATCGCGGTGGGTCCCCATTTTGCGGGGGCCGTGCCCTTGCTCACCGTTCAGATCCTGGCGGTTACGCTCACGATGAGCGGTTCGGCGAGCCGTGCGGGCCTGCTCGCCTTGGGTGAGCAGGGCGCCCTTCTCAAGACGACGATGGCGTGCACGTTCGCCTTTTACTGCGCGGTGTTCCCCCTCGTGCCGTTGATCGGCGCGATGGGCGCGAACATTGCCCACCTGCTGTTTGGCGTCATCTGGCTGGGCGGGCTGGCGCTCTATTTGCGCCGCGCGGTCAAAGCCGCTTCATGGAAGCCGCAAGGTGGGGGATAGCGGCGACGCGTCAAAGCTCCGCCAGCGTCTCGATGACCCGGTCGGCTTTCACGCCTTCGTGCGCGGCGAACTGGTGGATGCGGTCCGGCCGGGCGACCTGCACCGTTTGCCATCCTCGGGATCGCGGCGCGGTGAAATCCTTCCGCGGATTGTCCGCGACATAGGTCAGCGCTGCGCCCGACTGGCCGAACAACTGTTCGACATGTTCAAAGGCGCGCGGGTTCGGCTTCCAGCACTCCCGTCCCCATATGTCAGTGCAGATGCCCAGATGAATGCCGCGCGCATATAGGCCAAGAGCCCTGATCTTGCGTCGCTGAGCGTCGAGAAAGCCGTCGGTGATGACTGCAAAGCCCGTCTTCGGGTCGCGGGCGGCGAGGAACTGGTCCGCATCGGGCGCCAGGCGAATATCGGGCCGGTGCTGCCGGTATGCGGTCAGCATCCGCGCGATCAGCGGGGGGGACGGCGTAAGTCCCACCTCCTCCAGACTCTCGTCGAAAATGTGGGTGCGCACGCCTGCCTCGAACCGACGGCGCATCATGTCGTCCAGGCCTTCGACCCCCAATGCATGACGCGCCCATTGCCCGACAGCCCCTAGCCCGCTCAGCACATAATCACGCTCCAGGTAAAGCGTGTCGTCGAGGTCGAAGACGATGACGCGCTGGAACCGAGAGCCGTCACACGAAAATGGCATCGTCGAAACGCAGCATCATGATATTGTCCTGCCAGCCGTCATGGGCGGTGCGTGGCAATCCCAGCCGCTCCTCCAGCAACCATTGCGCAAAGCATGCGCCTGCCCGGTGCGCCAGCGGATAGCCGCCGCCAAAGCGGGCGTTGATCTCGAAAATGGACGCTTGCCCTTCCTCATTCATCCGCAGCTGGAAGCACAGCGCCCCGCGCGCGCCCTTCAGTGCCGAGCCCAGCCGCCACGCAAGTTCTTCCACGACGGCATCGCGGACGGTGACGCCCTTCTCCACCTCGCCAGCCCGCACGCGCAGCCGTTCGTGAGGGACCGCGCATTGCATCTGTCCCTGATCATCGAAATAGAGGCTGATCGTAAATTCCCGCCCGTCGAGGAACTGCTGCAGGATATAGGGCTCGCTTTTGTCGAGCGCTGCTACCTCCTCGCGATCATAGACCATGCCGATGCCTCTGCTCGAGCTGCCATGGCGGGGCTTTGCGAGCAACGGCAGCGGCAAGTCCGCTGATCCCTCCAGATAGTCCTCGACCGCGATCGTAGCGGGGGAGGGCAAGCCCGCCTGCGTCAGGAACTGCGCCGTCGCAAGCTTGTCCCGCGCCATCTCCACCACGGGCACATCGGACACCGCGACATGACAGTCGATCGCGGCAAACTGCGCGCGCGCATGCGCATAGGCGATAAGCTCGGTATCGATCGTCGGCACGATCAGCCCGATCTGCTCGCGCCTGCAAATATCCAGCATCGCCGGGATGAACTCGTTGCTCTCGGCGGGCGGCGCGGCGAAGCTCCTGTCAGCCTCGACACAGGCTGGGCTCCAGTCCGGCTTCAGGTCGGACGCGAACATAGTGAGGTCGATACCCAGCGTTGCCGCCGCCTCGCGAAAGCTTCGCATCAGGCCGACCCGCCGCCCGGCGGAGCTCAGCATCATGCGCAGCGATCGGCCGCTGCGGTCAGGCCCTTGCCTGTCCGTGCCCACAGCTGCCGCTGCTCCTCCAGCCCAAGTCGCGGGTGCGTCCATCTCAGGCTACCTCTCTTATCAGAACAAAGGCTTCAGCCGCCCTCCGGCTGACGCAACTGCCGCGCACCTGCGCCAGCGCGCGCAGCGTCTCGAAGGAACGTTCATTTGGGAAGGCGCGCACCTGCGATTCAAAGCAGCCAAAGGCTTCGATCTTGCGGTCCAGATAGTCGCTGATGTCGACAAAGACATGCGGTTGGAAAGCGGCCGTCAGATAAGGCGCAGCCCAGTTGGTCTCCGACACGGTTTCGTAAGCCAGGATGCGCGCAGGATAATGCGACCCGACCGGGCGGGCCGCAACCATCGCTGCCTCGAAGATCAGGCCATGGTCGAAATGCAGATCGGCGGGGAAGGGCAGGAACAGCGTATCGGGGCGGCTTTCGGCCACAATGGCGGCGATGCCCGCGTTCAACTCCGCGCGCGGCACGCGATCGAGCGCCGCCGCTTCGAAATCCAGCAGGTGCGTCCGAGTGACCCCCAGCACCGCATGGGCTCTCTTCGCCTCGGCTTGCACCCGTTCCACCTGTGCCGCATCGAAGCGCGGCGGCTTGCCCCGTGTCGCGACGACCACCTCGACATGGCGGCCCATCGCGCCAAGGCGCGCGATCGTTCCGCCGCAGCCCAGCACTTCATCGTCAGGATGGGGCGCGATCACCATGGCGCGCTGGATGGTATCGATCATCGTCATACCGTTGCCTTCACCCGCCCCAATATGGCGTGGTTGGGCAAGGGCTTCTCCCGCGCCGTCTGCCAGCGCAACACATGCAGCCCCTGATTATCCCCGCATCGCACGATGAAGCTCTCGGCGGACCGCTCCACGATCTGTCCCGGCATCGCGGCGGTGTGGTGGCGCAGCGGCACCAGCGTCGCCTCCTCGATGACGATCTTGTCCGCCCCATAGCTCGTCCACGCGCCTGGATAAGGATGGCCACAAGCCCTGACGCATCGCCAGATGGCCGATCCGGGTGACGACCAGTCGATCAGCGCATCTTCCGGCCGTCTGCGCGCGGCATAGGTCGCGCATCGTTCATCCTGGATCGTGAGTGTCGGCGATCCGCCCGCAATATCCTCCAGCACGGGCGGCAGCATCGCCTCCAACGCGGCCATATGCTTGGCATAGAGAGTTGCAGCCGTTTCATCGGGCGTCAGGTGGAAATAGCGTTGGCCGAGCAGCGGCCCGCTGTCGACCCCTGCATCGATCAGGAACAGCGACGAAGCGGAAATCGGCTCGTCCAGCAGGATGGTCCAGGGGATGACCGCCCGCCCGCGCAGACGCGGCAGCGGCGCGGGGTGATAGCCGACGACACCCCTGCGCGCGGTGGCCCGGAACGCTTCGCCGCAAATCTGCGACCAGCCTATCACGAAGATATAATCCGGCGCGATGTCGCGGATCGCCTGCAGCGCGGCGTCGGAATTGATGTTTGCCGTTCGCACCATTCGTGTGCCCGCTTTTTCGGCCTCTCCCGAAAGGTCGACGAAATCCGAATGGCGATGCGCAAGGTCCGCTGGCAGCGTGAAGACTGCCGCCAAGTCCCATTGCCGCGACGCGCCAAGGCAGGCGACGGCGATCCGGGTGCTTTCAACCGCGCCAACGACTATGGCCTTCATGCGCCCTCCTGATCGATGCCGGGTTGAAGCGTTCGCCGCGCAAGGTGACGGCGATAGTGCGAATGAGGATGATGAGGTCGAGCCGCAAAGAGCGGTTCGCGATATACCATAGGTCGAGCGTGAATTTGTCCTGCTCGCCGAGCAGCGTGTTGCCGTTGACCTGAGCCCAACCCGTGAGGCCGGGCCTGACTTCGCACCGCCGCCGTCCCGCGTCGCCTGCTTCCTCTATGGTTGGCGGCAGGAGGGGGCGGGGCCCGATCAGGCTCATGGCGCCAGTGAGGATGTTCCAGAGCTGCGGCAGTTCGTCCAGGCGGGAGCGGCGCAGGAAGCGGCCAAGCCGTGTCGTCCGCATGCTGTCGGGCAGCAAATGTCCCTGCGCATCGCGCGCATCGTTCATTGTCCGGAACTTGATCAGCTCAAAGCGCCGTCGTTCCCTTGTGACGCGCACCTGACGGAACAAAATTGGCGTGCCATCGGTCAGCCTTATGGCGCCAGCGATGGCCGCCATGACGGGTAGCGCCAGCGGCAAGGCGGTGGCCGCCACCAGCATGTCGACCAGTCGCCTGACGCTCATCAGGACTCTCCAGCCAGCATCGCAGCGCCCGCCCTAGCCCGCCGGGGCTGCTCGGTCGGGGGGCTGTTCATCTCCATGGTCGACAGCAGCAGCGCATTGACCGTTTCGACCGAATAACGCTCCTCCACCGTCTCGCGTGCAGCTGCGCCCATGCGCGCGGGAAGATCGGGCTGCGCACATATCCGCATCATCGCGGCGGCAAGCGCGCTGGCATCGCGCGGCGCGACGATGAAGCCGTTCATCCCTTGCCTGACCGGCTCCCGGCACCCCGGCATGTCGGTCGTGATGACGCCCCGGCCCACCGCCATCGCCTCCAGGATCGTGCGCGGCAAGCCCTCCCGATACCAGCTCGGCAGCACGAAGATGCTGGCCTGCCGCAGATAGGGGCGCACATCGCGCGTCTCGCCCAGATATTCGATGATGCCTTCGTCCTGCCACCGCGCGACCGTCTCGCGCGAAACGGCGGCGGGATTTTCATCCAGCGGCCCCAGCAATTGCAGCCGCGCATCCGGGAAGCGGGCTCGCACGATCCGGGCCGCCTCGACATATTCGATCAGCCCCTTGTTCCGCAGCAGCCGGGCGATCATCAGGAAGACAGGCGCGCCCTCCGGCACCGAAGCCTGGGCATAATGGGTAAGATCGACACCTGATCCGGGCACCTGGATCACTCGGCTGTCGGCGCGCAGGATTCCATGCCGCATCATCTCGCCGCGATCGTCGCTGTTGAACACGAACACAGTCTTGGCCTTGGCCAATGCCTGCCGGTAGAGCACCGACACGATGGCCCGCACATAGGGGAGCAGGCGTGACTCCCCGTCGCTGAACACATGGCCAAGGCCGCTCACCATTGCGTAGAAGCGAATGGACGGGAAAAACCGGCTGGCGATGCCGCCATAGATGATCGGCTTCTGGGTATAAGCAAGCACCGCATCGGGGCGGCTTTCGCGGAAACAGCGGATCAGCCAGGCCAGCGTGGCCAGATCGGCGAACGGGTTCATCCCCGCGCGCGCCATCGGCATGGGCAGGTAAGTGGCGCCCATCGCCGCCAGCTTCTCCTCAATGTCGGGATCGCGGCCGGGCGCGCAGACGACGACCTCATGCCCGTCCCCGATCATCGCGGCGATCAAGCGGCCACGGAAATTGATCAGCGAATAGGCAAGGCTGGCGATGACGATGATCTTCATGCGGCCCGCACTTGCTCCTTGAAAGGCCGCGCTCGCGGCGACGACTGGCCTAAGCTTAGGATAAAGCTGCCAGAATGGGCCGCACCATTTCGCCACCTATACTTGAGGTCAGCTGGCCTGGTCGCGCCCATCCTTTCGGATGAGAAAAGGGGATCGGGAGGCCATTTCTGCTCAAAGGGGTAGGGCGCTCTACCCCTATTCGGCTCGTCCCGATGCTCAACTGCCCTGCGCGTGCAACCGGCTTATCTGAAGGTCATGACTGATCGACAGCCAAGCTTCGTCGTGATCGGGGCCATGAAGGGTGCAACCACATGGATCGCCCATCAGCTCCGCAATCATCCCCAATTATGGCTCCCCAGCGCGGAACCGCATTATTTCAGCTCGGAATTTGATCGCGGGCCGGCCTGGTATGCTTCCCTCTTTGACGCCGCTCCACCGGGGCGCATTATCGGGGAAAAATCGGCCGACTATCTTGCCCACCCCCTGGCACCGGCGCGCATGGCCGCAATGCTGCCCGATGCACGATTGATCGTTCAACTGCGCGATCCGGTTCAGCGCGCCTATTCGGACTATTGCATGCTGTTCCGCCGCGGCTGGGTCAGCGGCGATCCCGGCAAATATCTGAAGGGCGCCAATCCGGAAAAATCCCGCTTTCTGTCCGGGGGCCTCTATGGCGCGCATCTTCGCCGTTACCTGCAACATTACCGACGCGACCAGATTCATGTGATCCTGTACGAATCGCTGCGGGAGAAGCCGGAACAGATCATTGCCGACGTGTGCATGCATATCGGCGTGCCCGTGCATATCGCGCAGGAAGAAGTCGCCAGCCGGAAGAATGACAGCACCAGCCCGATGCTGCCATTGCCGCTGCGTCGCATCTTGCAGCCGATGCGCCCGGTTCTGGATCCGCTTCGATCCAACCGCCATCTGGCGAAATTGCGGGCGTCGCTGGCCGCGCCCGTGCGCTATCCGCCCTTGACCGATGAATTGCAGCAGATGCTCCGCGACTTTTACCATGATGATATTCTGATCCTGCAGGACATGCTGCACATGGACCTGGGTCATTGGCTAAGCGGCGGCCAAGCCTTGACTGAACCACATGCGATCGCCGCAGGATGATGCCTTGGGGCGCGGTAGCCCAGCTGGTCCCGTCAAAAGCAGCCGCGCTTTAATTTAGGTTGGCGCAGCCCCTGCGACCTGTCTTTGAGGGCGGACGTTCTTGCTGTTCCCAATTTCTTGGAGAGCAGCATGTCGTTTCGTCACGATCTTTTGCCCTTTTCCCTGACCATCACCGGCGGGCTTCTCCTGTCCGCCTGCAGCCCCGCAGCGCAGAATGAGAGCGGCCGCGTCCCCGGCGGAACGGACCAGCAGGACGCGATCAACGCGGCGAACGATAGCGGCGCGTCGAACAGCATGCCCGGCATCGGCGCGCCGGGCACGGGCGGGCAGGGGACGCAGCCATGATCCGCGCCGCATCGCTAACGTTCGGCAGCGTCGCGCTTGTGCTCCTCCCCGCCTGCAACCAGACGAGCGGCGTTGCTGGGGACAGCCCTGTCGCCAATGGCTCCGCCACGGTCGCCAAACATTATGAAGGGCCAAAGCCCGAAGGCGTCTCCAGCCCCAATGACGCGGTCACCACGACCTTCTACATCCCGCAGGCCGCGATCAGCGACATGTACGAGATCGAGGCAAGCGAAATGGCCCTCGTCCGCGCGAAGGCGCCGGAGGTGAAGGCTTTCGCCAGGATGATGATCGACGATCACAAGAAGACGAGCGCCGCGCTCAAGCAGTTCGTCGCCGACAATCCCGTCAACATCGCTATTCCCGGCCATATGGACGCGCGCCGCCAGGCGATGCTGTCCAACCTGAAGGGCGCAAGCGACGCCGGGTTCGACGCCGAATATGTCGGCCAGCAGGCCGCTGCGCATCAGGAAGCGTTCAACCTGCACAGCAGCTACGCCAACCGCGGCGATTATCCCGCGCTCAAGACGCTGGCGCAATCAACCGCGAAGCTGGTCGGACATCATCGCGAGCAGGTCGCCGCGCTCGACAAGAAGTACGGCACCGCCGCCGGAGCACCCTGACGGCGGAGAGCGCGGCCTCATTAGAATTCAGGCGTGACGGGCCGCGCTTCTTCCTGCGTCAAGGGGCCTTCCAGGCCGTTCCCCATCCGCATCCGCGTGACGATGTTCCATGTCGCGATGAACAGCGCCGCGATCACCGGCCCGATGACGATGCCGTTGAAGCCGAACAAATCGATGCCGCCCAATGTGGTGATCAGCACCACATAGTCCGGAATGCGCGTATCGCGGCCGACCAGTATCGGCCTCAACAGATTGTCGACGAGGCCGATGATGAACAGCCCGCAGGCCACGAGGATGATTGCCTTCGCCACCGCGCCGGTCGCCAGCAGGTACAGCGCCACCGGCACCCAGACGAGCCCCGTTCCCACTGCCGGGATCAGCGAGAAACAGCCCATCAGCACGCCCCACAACAAGGGCCCTTGTATCCCCAGCATCCAGAAAACGATGCCGCCGATCATCCCCTGCACGATGGCGACGACGACGCTGCCCTTGATCGTCGCGCGGATGACGACGACGAACTGCTCCATCAATGCTCGCCTGTGCGTGGCGCGCAGCGGTGCCGCGCGATCCAGCCGCCCCGCCAGCGCGGACCCGTCGCGCAGAAGGAAGAAGGTGAGGTAGAGCGACACGCTCAACGCCACGAAAAAGCTGAACGCGCTCTGCCCGATCTGGAACACCTGCGCGGCGACCGATTGGAAGCTGTTGGCGACCCCCTCGCTCAACATGGTCCGGACCGTCGCGAAATTGGTGATGCCCACCCGCGCCAGCAGGGCCGACGCCCAATCGGGCAGGCTCGCCTGAAACGCATTGAACATCGCGGGGATATTGATCTGGCCTGACTGTACCTTGGCGTAGAACAGGCTCGCTTCCTGCACCAGCGCCACCCCCAGCACGATCGCGGGAAGGATGACGACCGCGACGATCAGCAACAGGGTAAGGCCCGCCGCGCTGTTGGGCCGCCCAGGCATCTGGCGCAGCAGGTTCTGGTTGATCGGTCCGAACAGGATGGCCGAAATCACACCCCAAAGGATCGCCGCGAAAAAGGGTTCGATCACCAGCGCGAAGGCCACCGACACCAGCAGCACGAAGCCAAGGAAAACGCCATCTTCGATGCGGACATTTTGCGGCTGGTCGGTCATGTCCGCGCTTTGGCAGAAATGATGGGGGAAAGTCCATCGTCGCGCGATGCTGCTCCCTGCTGCACCGCCGCTAACATTTGCTGTGTCAAAAAGGTCGCAGTGACGCCAATTTTGTCCAGGCGATTGAATCCGCGCCCGCGGTGCTTAAGAGCTTTAAGGACAATTATCGGAAAGCAGGACATGGCAAAACCCGAATCCTGGCGGCTGAGCCCGGAAGCCTACAGCTTCATCACCAGCATGGATACGCGCTTCCAGGATATCGACACGATGGGCCACATCAACAATGTGGCCATCTCCGGCATCTTCGAAACCGCCCGCATCCGCTTTCACCATCATCTCGGCCGTCATCCGCAGGAACAGGGCGTGCGCTGGCTGGTCGCCGCCGTATCGCTGAACTTTGTCGAGGAATCGCACTTCCCCTATCCGTTCGAAGTGCATTGCGGCATCGGCCATATCGGCCGCACCAGCTGGACCGTCAGCTCCGCTGCCTTCCAGAAGGGCGTCTGCGTCGCCACCTGTGACACCACCGTCGTCACCCACGGCGCTGAAGGCCGACGCAGCATCGACGCCACCCTGCGCGAAGCGATGGAGCGCAACTTCCTGCGTCAACCGGGGTAAGGCCGGAGCGGCTATTTGCCGCCATTCACCCGTTGATCCTGCTCGCCCGCGCGCCACGAACCACCCTCCTCACCTCCGTTCGCCTTGAGCTGTCGAAGGGCTTCCCTTCTTGAAGAGAAGAAAGAAGGGGTAAGGGAGGGGCTGCGACAAGCTCAGCCCAAACGGGGCTGGGGATTGCTCGATTTAGTCCGCAAATCCATCCATTCGCCGCGCCCATTGAAACGCAATCACCGCGCCCTTGACCGGCTGGATCATCAATCCCGCCAACACCACAGCCAGCCCTGGCCACAGCAGCGCCTGCACCCCCAAGGGAATAGCGAGCGCGCTGTTCACCTCGATCATCACAGGCACCAATATGTGTCCGAGCAGCAGGATCACGATATAGGCGGGGAAGTCGTCCGCCCGGGACAGATCCCATGGCTGCCCGCACGCGCCGCAAGCAGCGCTGGGTTTCAGGAACCGGGCGAACATCGCGCCTTCTCCACAGGCAGGGCAGCGCCCTCTCAGCGCCCGCGACAAGGCCGGACGGAAAGGCCGCACAGCCATTTGCGGAGAAGGATTATCGCTCATGCACCGTCCCTATGGCCAGCTGCCGCGGCGCGCAACAAAGGTTTAGGCATCGGCCGCCCTTCCTCCCGGCCAAAAGGCTGTTAAGACGGCGCGCATGCAACTGCCGGGTTCCTCCGAAGCCTTTGTCCTGTTCGACGATGCGCGAGAGCGCAATCCCGCCCCCGCGCGCCTGTATCGCGACCCGGTGGAGGTCATCTGCGCCGATTGCCTCGAAGAGGTGCAGCCCGCGCTCGACCGCATCGCCGAAGCGGCCGAGCTGGGCCTGCATGCGGCCGGGTATATGAGTTATGAAGCGGGACTGATGCTGGAGGATCGGCTCCAGCCGGTTGCACTGCGACAGGTTGATCGCACGCCCGCCATGCCGCTGCTCTGGTTCGGCCTGTTCGAAGGTCATCGGCTGATCGACCCTGCGCTGATGCCGGACCTGCTGCCCGATCCCGCCACTGCAACGGTCGAACCGCCCCGGCCGCTGATCGATGAACAGGCCTATCATTCTGCCTTCGCCCGCGTTCAGGAATATATCCGCGCTGGCGACATCTATCAGGCCAATCTGACCTTCCCCTGCGCCACTCGCTTCACCGGCGACATCATGGCCCTTTACGCCGCGATCCGTCCCCGCCAGCGCGCAGGCTATGGCGGCATCGTCCGCACGGGCGCGCACAACATCCTCTCCTTCTCGCCCGAACTGTTCTTCACCAATGTTCGCGGGCAGCTGACCGCGCGGCCGATGAAGGGTACCGCTCGCCGCGCTGCTGATCCAGTGACCGACGCGGCTCTCGCGCGCGAGCTGGAGCAGGATGCCAAGCAGCGCGCCGAAAACCTGATGATCGTCGATCTGCTGCGTAATGACCTTTCCCGCGTGTCGCGCGCGGGGACGGTGACCGTGCCCGACCTCTTCCATGTCGAAACCTATCCGACAGTGCATCAGATGGTTTCGACCATCCGCGCGCGAATGCTGCCCGGCCTTTCGCCCATCGACATATTGCGCATCCTCTTCCCCTGCGGCTCGATCACCGGCGCGCCAAAGGTGCGGGCGATGGAGATCATCGACGCGGTGGAGCCCCATCCCCGTGGCATTTACACCGGCACCATGGGCTGGATCGATCCGAACGGAGACGCCGCCTTCAATGTTGCCATTCGCACGATTTGGGTTGAAGAAGGCAGCAGGGAAGGGCGCCTGGGATTGGGTTCGGGCATCGTCGCGGACTCGGATGCAGCATCCGAGTGGGCGGAATGTCTGGCCAAGGGGCGCTTCCTCACGACCGCAGCACAATAGGGGGCTTGAATAGTTTCGATGTCATTGGCTGACGGACGGTTTGATCTGCTCGAAACGATGGCTTTCGACCCCCTCGAGGGCATCAGGTTGCTGGAGCTTCATCTGGAGCGGCTGAAGGAAAGCGCTGAGGCACTGGATTTCAGCTTCGACCGCCATGAGGTACGCAACGAATTGCAAGCCGCCACCTTCCGCCTGCGCGAACGCAGCCGCCTGCGCCTTCTGGTCTCGCGGCGCGGCTCCATCGCGATCGAAGTGCGCGAACATCGCACTTGGCCGCAGGCGATTATGCACGTCGCGATGGTGTCCCGCAAAAGCTCCGCCAACGATCTCCGGCTCGTCCACAAGACGACCGACCGCAGCATCTACCGCGACGCGCTGAAACGCGGCGGCACCTATGAAGTGCTGATGACCGATGAGGAAGGTTTCCTGACCGAAGGCTGCTTCTCCTCGATCTTCGTCGAACGTGGCGACAAGCTGGTCACGCCGCCTCTCTCGCGCGGCTTGCTCCCGGGCGTCCTGCGCCGCAGCCTCATCGAAATGGGCGAAGCGATAGAGGACGACCTGCGACCCCGCGACCTCGCCCACGGCTTCTTCATCGGCAACGCCGCTCGGGGTATGGTCGCCGCGTCGCTGGTCAAATAGTTCGATGCCGTCATCCCAGCGGACGCTGGGATCTCAGGCCAAGTCGCACCAAGCCTCTCAAGATTCCAGCTTCCGCTGGAATGACGCGTGGAGTGCAATGCGGGCCGCCGCACCCCAACTGGCGGTTGCCCCACGCGCGATAGCGCACTAAGGAGCCTCGCGTCCGCCCGCGCGGACTCACTATCCATCAGAAAGAGTGTCACGATGAGCCAGACTTCCGCTGCCCTCGGTCGCATCCAGCCCTCCGCCACCCTGGCGATGAGCGCGCGTGTGAATGCCCTCAAAGCCGAAGGCGTCGATGTCATTGGTCTCTCGGCGGGCGAACCTGACTTCGACACGCCTGACTTCGTCAAGGAAGCAGGCATCGCCGCGATCCGCAAGAACCTGACCCGCTACACCGATGTAGATGGCACCGCCGACCTCAAGGACGCGGTCGCCTTCAAGTTCAACCGCGACAATGGCCTGACCTACAAGCGTAGCCAGATCAGCGTGAACTCGGGCGGCAAGCACACCCTGTTCAACGCGCTGGTCGCGACCGTCGATGCGGGCGATGAAGTCATCATCCCGGCACCCTATTGGGTCAGCTATCCCGACATCGTGAACTTCGCAGGCGGCACCCCCGTCTTCGTCGAAGGTCCCGCGAGCCAGGGCTACAAGATCACCGCTGCCCAGCTTGACGCCGCGATCACGCCGCGCACCAAGTGGCTGATCCTGAACTCGCCCTCCAACCCTTCGGGCGCCGCCTATTCGGCGACCGAACTGAAGGATTTGGGCGAAGTGCTGCGCCGTCACCCGCATGTCCTCATCATGACCGACGACATGTATGAGCATGTCTGGTACGCGCCCACGCCCTTCGCGACCATCGCGCAGGTCTGCCCGGACCTGTATGAGCGCACGCTGACGGTCAACGGCTGCTCCAAGGCCTTCTCGATGACCGGCTGGCGCATCGGTTTCGCCGGTGGCCCCGAATGGATCATCAAGGCGATGGGCAAGCTTCAGTCGCAGTCTACTTCCAACCCCTGCTCGATCAGCCAGGCGGCCGCCGTCGCCGCGCTGACCGGTGAGCAGGACTTCCTTGAAGAGCGCAACGCCGCCTTCAAGAAGCGCCGTGACATGGTCGTCTCGATGCTGAACGACGCGCCAGGCCTCGACTGCCCGACGCCTGAAGGCGCCTTCTACGTCTATCCCGACGCCAGCGGTCTGATGGGGAAGACCACGCCCAAGGGCCAACTGATCGACACCGACGAAAAGCTGATCGGCTATTTCCTGGACGAAGCCCGTGTCGCCGCCGTCCACGGCGCCGCCTTCGGCCTCTCGCCCGCCTTCCGCATCAGCTATGCGACGTCGGAAGAGGTGCTGGCCAAGGCGTGCAAGCGCATCCAGGAAGCCTGCGCCGCCTTGAAATAAGTTCCTAATCCTCCCCATCGGAAGATGGGGAGGGGGACCATTTGCAAAGCAAATGATGGAGGGGGAAAGGCGCAACGCAAGCCGTTCCCCTCATCCTCTCCGAAAAAAACGGACCCCCGGTCTGGCGCACCGTCTTGCAGCCAGAACAAGGCTGCCTATATCGCGTTTCAACTCGAAACTTATTAGGCGTTCCCGTTAACCGGGGGCTAAGCCGCTCACTGCTAATCCCCGTCCTTCCGGGCCAAGATAGAAAGGAAGAAGGCCATGCTGACATTCCTCAGATCCGACCTGTTTTTGCGCTTTCTCGGCGGTTTCGCGATCGGCTCCGCTGGCCTGTTCGCCTTCCACCTCGCCGAACCCCCAGCGCTCACGACCCCCGCCCTGGCTGCTTCCGATAGCGCCACTCAGGCGACCTCGAATGCGGCCCTTTAACGCCTTTCTCATCGCCTTCTCGGCGGCCATTGCCGTCGCATCTCCCTTGCGCGCCGAGCGCCCTGTACTGGCCCCCGCGCCCGCGCTGGATTCTCCAGCAACCCGAAAGCTCGAAACCGCCGTCTTCGCTGGCGGCTGCTTCTGGGGCGTTGAGGGTGTCTTCTCCCACATGAAGGGCGTCCGCCTCGTCACCTCCGGTTTCGCCGGTGGCCCAGCCAAGCTCAAAGTCGACTATGAGCGCGTCAGTCAGGGGGACACTGGATATGCCGAGGCCGTCCGCGTCACCTACGATCCCCGGCAAGTCAGCTACGGCACCTTGCTGCGCGTCTTCTTCTCGGTCATCGCTGATCCCACTACGCTGAATTACCAAGGCCCCGACCGCGGCACCCAATATCGCAGCGCGCTCTTCCCGCTCACGCCCGGGCAGGACAAGGCCGCCCGCGCCTATCTCGCGCAACTGGGCAAGACAGGGCTCTGGCGCGATCCGATCGTCACGAAGGTGGAGCGCTTCACCGGCTTCCAGGCCGCCGACGCCTATCATCAGGATTTCCTAACCCGCAACCCACGCCATCCCTATATCAAGCGCTGGGACATGCCCAAACTCGCCGCGTTCAAGGCGATGTACCCCAGCCTCTACAGCGCTCGCCCTTCAGCCTGAAAAGGACATCGTCATGACCAGCATCCAAGGCCTGAAGCTTCTTTCAACCTTGGGTGAGGACGGTCGCCTGACGGTTGAGCTTGCGGACGAGACGCTCCCGCCGCCACAGAATGATGAGGTGCTGGTCCGTGTGGAGGCTGCACCCATCAACCCGTCTGACCTCGCGCTGCTGTTCGCCTCGGCCGATCTTGAGAATGCCGAATATGGCGAAGGCCGCATCGTTGCGCGCATGCCCGATGCGGCGCGTCGCGCGCTCGCCGGTCGCGTGGGTGAGCCCATGACGGTCGGCAATGAAGGCGCTGGCACCGTCATCGATGCTGGCGGCTCGCCCGAAGCGCAGGCCCTGCTTGGCAAGCGAGTTGCCCTGATCAGCGGCGGCATGTTCGCGCAATATCGGATCGTCAATGCGCGCGCCTGCATGATCCTGCCTGATGATGTGACGGCGGAGCAGGGCGCTTCTGCCTTCGTCAATCCGATGACTGCCCTTGGTTTTGTCGAGACGATGAAGCGGGAAGGGCATAAGGCCATCGTTCACACGGCTGCGGCGTCCAACCTTGGCCAGATGCTGGTGCGCATCGCGCAGGAAGATGGCATCCCGCTCGTCAACATCGTTCGCAACGATGCGCAGGTGGCGATCCTCAAGGACATCGGCGCCGAACATGTGCTCAACAGTTCGGATGAAGCGTTTTCCGGCCAGTTGGAGGCTGCGGTCGCGGCAACCGGGGCCACCATCGCCTTCGACGCGATTGGCGGCGGTCATCTCGTCAGCCAGATTTTACACGCCATGGAACAGGTCGCCAGCAGGGGCGCGCCCTATAGCCGCTATGGTTCGGACAGCGCCAAGCAAGCCTATATCTACGGCGCCCTCGATCTTTCGCCGACGATCCTGACGCGCAGCTTCGGGTTCGGCTGGTCTGTCGGTGGCTGGCTGCTCTTCCCCTTCCTGCAAAAGGCGGGAGCGGAGACTATCGAACGGATGAAGCGGCGCGTTATGGACAATATCACGACAACGTTCGCCAGCCATTATAAGGGCCACATCTCGCTGTCGCAGGCGCTCCGCCGCGAAGCCGTGCTCACTTACAACGCCCGGCGCACGGGCGAGAAATATCTGATCGTCCCGAACTGAGTTGAAACGGGAAGCTTCAGGAGTGCTGAAACAGCGCCCCTGAAGTCGTCAGTGTCAGGACGCCATCTGGTGCAGCGCGCAAAGCTTGTTGCCCGCCGGGTCGCGCAGATAGGCGAGGTACAGCTTGCCCATGCCGCCATCACGAACGCCGGGCGGATCCTCGCATGTCGTGCCGCCTGCGGCGATCCCTGCCGCATGCCATGCATCCGCCTGCTCGGGCGAAGAAACGGAAAAGCCGATCGTGCCACCATTGGCGGCACTTGCCTGTCCACCATCCAGCGGCTTGGAGATGGCGAACGCTCCAGTCTGCGTCATGTAGAAGACACGCCCCTTGTCGTCGACGAACCCCGGAGAAACGCCCAAAGCGCCCAGCGTCGCATCGTAAAATTGCTTGGATTTCTGAATGTCGTCGGCACCAACCATGACATGGCTGAACATATGCATCCTCTCTGCCAATGTGAGCAGTTCGCAATCAACCGCTCTCGATTGCCAGTTTAGGAAAGGCTTCGAAAAATGAAACCGGAAATCTGCGCGCCGATGTGTGGAAAACGCATCGTCGCACCACAGCAAAAGGGCGGAGCCTGAACCCAGACCCCGCCCGAATGCATCTGCCAAAAACCGGCAAGCCTTATTTCGGTGCCAGTACCATCAGCATCTGACGGCCTTCCATGCGCGGATAGGCTTCGACCTTCGCGATTTCGCCGACATTTTCCGCCACGCGCTGGAGCAATTGCATGCCCAGCTGCTGGTGCGACAGTTCGCGGCCACGGAAGCGCAGGGTGATCTTCACCTTGTCGCCATCGCCGATGAAATCATGGACCTTCTTCATCTTCGTATCATAGTCATGATCGTCGATGTTCGGACGCATCTTGATCTCTTTGAGTTCCTGCGTCTTCTGGGTCTTGCGGGCGATGTTCGCCTTCTTCTGGGCCTCGTACTTATATTTGCCGATGTCCAGGAACTTGCAGACCGGCGGGTCGGCGGTCGGCGACACTTCGACCAGGTCCAGACCCAGCTCGTAAGCGCGCTCCATGGCCTCCTGCGTAAACATCACGCCCAGATTTTCGCCTTCGTCGTCGATCACGCGCACCTTGGGCACGGTGATGAACTCATTGTATCGAGGACCGGACTTAGGCGGCGGCGCCATCGGGCGGCGCATCATTGGGGGACGTATAGCGGCTTCTCCTATGGAAGTTTCAAGATTCTGGCGGGTCTTTAGCGCAAAGCCGAAAGGGGCGGCAAGTCCGCATCTGCGGATTCACCGGCCCCATGTGGCATTGCCGCCTCACTGCATATCGGGTGCAAGGGCGTTCTTTGCAAGACGTGCGATCACATCATCGACGGCCAGGAGGCTTTGCCCTTCCTTGCCCAACTCGCGCAGCGCCACCGTGCCCTCATCGGCTTCACGGCGGCCAACGACCAGCAAATTCGGGACTTTGGCGAGGCTATGCTCGCGCACCTTATAGTTGATCTTCTCGTTGCGGACGTCGACTTCCGCGCGGATCCCGGCGGCCCGAAGCTTCTCTACCACCGCATGCGCATAATCGTCCGCGTCCGAGACGATGGTTGCGACAACCGCCTGAACCGGCGCGAGCCAAAGCGGGAATTTGCCCGCATAATGTTCGATCAATATGCCGATGAACCGCTCATAGGAGCCGAAAATCGCCCGATGCAGCATCACCGGCCGGTGCCGTTCGCCATCTTCACCCACGTAAGAAGCGTCGAGTCGCTCCGGCAACACGCGGTCGGACTGGATCGTGCCGACCTGCCAGGTCCGCCCAATCGCGTCGGTCAGATGCCATTCCAGCTTGGGCGCGTAGAAGGCGCCTTCGCCGGGCAGCTCCTCCCAGCCATATTCGGGCGTGTTGAGGCCAGCGGCGGCAACGGCGTTGCGCAACTCTTCCTCGGCCTTGTCCCACATTTCCTCGGTGCCGAAGCGCTTTTCCGGACGCAGCGCGAGCTTGATCGAGTAGGTGAAGCCGAAGTCCTTGTAGATTCGGTCCGCCAGTTCGCAAAAGGCCTGCACCTCCGCCACGATCTGGTCTTCTCGGCAGAAGATATGCGCGTCATCCTGCGTGAACTGGCGCACGCGCATCAGCCCGTGGAGCGCGCCATGCGGCTCGTTCCGGTGGCAGCAGCCATTCTCGTAAAAGCGCAGCGGCAGGTCGCGATAGCTTTTGATCCCCTGGCGGAAGATCAGGACATGCGCGGGGCAGTTCATGGGCTTCAATGCCATCCAGTCGGCATCGTCGGACACCAGCGGCCCCTCGTCGGCGACGTTAGGCACCTCGTCGGGGATGACGAACATATTCTCGCGATATTTGCCCCAATGGCCGGACTGCTCCCACTGGCGCGCGTCCATCACCTGCGGCGTCTTGACCTCGCGATAGCCGCCCGCGTCGATTGCGCGGCGCATATAGGCTTCCAGCTCGCGCCAGATCAGATAGCCCTTGGGGTGCCAGAAGACGCTCCCATGCGCTTCCTGCTGCAGGTGGAACAGGTCCATCTCCGCGCCCAGCTTGCGATGGTCGCGCTTGGCCGCTTCCTCAAGCCGCGTCAGATGGGCGTCAAGCTGCTTCTTGTTAAGCCAGCCGGTGCCGTAGATGCGGGACAGCATCGCATTCTTCTGATCCCCGCGCCAATAAGCCCCCGAAACGCGCGTCAGCTTGAAAGCATTGGGGTCGAGCTTGCCGGTCGAAGCCAGATGCGGCCCGCGACACATGTCCAGCCACTCCCCGCCGGACCAGTAAACGGTCAGTTCCTCGCCCTCGGGCAGCTCTGCCGCCCATTCAGCCTTGAACGTCTCGCCTTCCGCCTTCCAGCGCGCGATCAGGTCCTCGCGCGTCCATACCTCGCGGCGGAGCGGCTTGTTCGCAGCGATCAACTCCCGCATCTTCGCTTCGATCGCGGGCAGGTCCTCCTCGGTAAAGGGCCGATCCTTGGGTGCGAAGTCATAGTAGAAGCCGTCGTCCGTCGCCGGGCCAAAGGTAATCTGCGTCCCCGGAAACAGCGCCTGCACCGCTTCGGCCAGCAGATGCGCAAAGTCATGCCGCGCCAGTTCCAGCGCGTCCGCCTCGTTCTTGCTCGTAACCAGCGCGAGTTGCGAATCTTGTTCGAGCGGCCGCATGATGTCGCGCAGTTCGCCGTCCACACGCGCCGCGATCGCCGCCTTGGCCAGACCCGGCCCGATCGCCGCTGCAATATCCGCCGGAGTAGTGCCGGGCGCGACTTCACGCACGGAACCGTCGGGCAGGGTGATCTTGAGCATCGCGGACAAGGGACAAGTCTTTCTGTGATTGGATGGCAGCGCAAAATGCCGCGCTTTCCCCATAAATGGGCGGCCCCGTCTGTCAATAGAAGGGACCCTTGCCAAGCACCGCCGCGTCAGGCAAGATAAATGTGTTGATATATCATTCAACAGGAGGGGTTCATGGCTTCAAGCTTTGCACGATCCAACACATCTCAACCCGAACAGCCAATGGGCGAGATGAATACCACCCCATTGATCGACGTCATGCTGGTGCTGCTGATCATGTTCATCATCACCATCCCGATCCAGACTCACCAGGTTGGCGTTGACCTTCCCCAGACGCCTGACAAGGTAGCGCAGCCGCCTGTAAACCCAGTCAAGAACAGGTTGACGATCGATGCGGAGGGCGTGTTGCGCTGGAACGGTGCGGCGATCGATCGGCTCACCCTGCGCCAATATCTCGCTGCGTCTCTTGCCAAGCCTGTCGAACCGGAACTCCAATTCCAACCCGCCGCCGAGGCTCGTTATGTCGTGGTGGACGAGGTGCTCGCCGACATCCGCCGCGCGGGCGTCAAGAATATGGGTTTCGTCGGTAACGAGCGCTACGCCAGTTTTTAAAGCTCAGGCAAAGAGCAGGCGGGCTTCGTCGCTGGTTTCCTGGAGGAAGGAGACAGGGCCGCTTGCTTCGATGCCTGTGGGCAGTGCGTCCGCTGTCAGACCTGCCAGGGCGAGACCGCTCTGACAGGCACGAATGCCGACGCCAAGCGTCATGGCCTCATCCATCAGCGCACCCAACATGGGCAGCCCAGCTGCCTCATGCGCGGTATCGCGCGGCCCCGTCACGGGCGGCTTCAGCAGCCCCACCGCATCCAGCTGCAGGAAGATGCTCGCAGCCCCGCCCAGCGCCGCCTGGGCGCTTGCCAGCACTAGCGCACCGCGCAGCCGCTCTGCGTCAGCCGTGGCGACGATAATCCTCAGTTCGCGCATAGTTCGGCGGCGCACGCCCTGCAGCCGGGGTCCTTGGCGACGCTCACCGTGCGGAACCGCATGGAGAGCAGGTCGGCGAGCAGCAGCTTGCCCGCCATATCCGTGCCAAAGGGCACCAGCGCGCGGATGACTTCCAGCGCGGCGAGGCTCCCCATCATGCCAGTAAGGGCGCCAATCACGCCAGTCTCAGAGCAGTTCCGTTCCGGTGCATCCTGCGGGTCGCCGACAAGGCAGCGATAGCAGGGCTGATCGCTCTCCCAGCCGCGATAGGTTGCCAGCTGCCCCTCGAACGGCCCGACCGCCGCCGACACCAGCGGGATGCGCAGCCGCTGCGAACAATCCGCCACCGCCAGCCGCGTCGCGAAGCTGTCGCACCCGTCGAGCACCACATCCGCGTCCCGCAACATCAGGGCGGCATTGTCCGCATCGATCCGCGCATTGATGGGGATCAGCTTCACGTCGGGATTGAGCCGCGCCACCGCCGCCATCGCGGCTTCGGCTTTCGCAACACCGATGTCGCGCGTGCCGAACAGAACCTGCCGTTGCAGATTGGAAAGCGCGACATGATCGTCATCGATGACTCGGATCGTGCGGACGCCTGCCGCCGCGAGGTAGAGGATAGCCGGGCTCCCGATGCCGCCCGCGCCAATCACGGCGACATCGGCCGAGAGCAGCCGCGCCTGACCCGCGCCGCCAATCTCCTTGAGGACGATATGGCGGGCGTAGCGTTCCAGCTGCTCGTCGGAAAAGGTCATGAGGAGCTCACTCCCGTCGATCCGAAACCACCCGAACCCCTGACCGTCTCGTCCAGTTCCTCAACCTCGGCAAAGCGCGCCAGCTGCACTGGCGCCGCCACCAGCTGCGCGATGCGGTCACCGCGTGAAATGACGAAGGGTTCATTGCCCAGGTTGATGAGGATGACCTTCAATTCCCCGCGATAATCCGCGTCGATCGTGCCCGGTGTATTGGGCAGGCTGATCCCGTGCTTCAGCGCGAGGCCCGACCGAGGCCGCACCTGCACCTCATAGCCGTCGGGGATCGCCATCGCGAAGCCCGTCGCCACCGCATGCCGCCCGCCCGGCACGATGATCACATCTTCGGCGGACACGACATCCATGCCTGCCGCATGCTCGGTCGCATAGGCGGGCACGGGCAACCCCTCGCCATGGGCCAGGCGCTTCAGACGGATTTCAATGGGAGGCAGGGGGGAGGGCATGAGCGACCTTTTCGATAATGCGGGTGGCGACGGCATCCTTTGGCAGCTGTTCCCAGCTTTCGATGCCGTCCGCCGTGACGATATGTACGCTGTTGCTGTCGCCGCCCATCACGTCACCTGACACATCATTGGCGATGATCCAGTCCGCACCCTTGCGCGCCAGTTTTGCCTGGGCATGGTCGGCAACCTTTTCGGTCTCGGCAGCGAAACCGATGAGCAGGGCCGGGCGCTGCGGATGGTGGCCCAAGGTAGCAAGAATGTCCGGATTCTCCACCAACGCAAGCGGCGCAGGCTTGCCCGACCCATCCTTCTTCAACTTCTGTTCGCAAGCATCGGCCGTGCGCCAGTCCGCAACCGCCGCCACCATGATCGCCGCGTCAGCAGGCAGCGCGCCCTCGACCGCCGCCAGCATGTCCCGCGCGGTCTCCACATCGATGCGATCCACGCCCGCAGGCGTCGGCAAATGCACCGGCCCAGCGACCAGCGTCACCCGCGCGCCCGCCCGCGCTGCCGCCGCCGCGATGGCAAAGCCCTGCTTTCCCGAAGAGCGATTGGCGATGTAGCGCACCGGATCGATCGGCTCATGCGTCGGTCCAGCGGTAACCAGGATATGCCGCCCCTTAAGCGGCAGTTCAGCCCCCTCAAAATCCGGCTGACCGGCAAGCGGATCTTTCGCCGCCGGATGTTCAAGCAACCGCTCAATCTCTTCCACGATCGCTTCGGGTTCGGGCAAACGCCCCTTACCGAACTCGCCGCAAGCCATCTCGCCGCTATCGGGCTCCATCAGATGGACGCCATCGGCATGCAGGCGCGCCAGGTTCCGCTGCGTTGCTGCATGATGCCACATGCGCACATTCATCGCGGGCACCGCCAGCACCGGCTTGTCCGTCGCCAGCAGCAACGTCGTTGCCAGATCATCGGCAATGCCATTTGCCATTTTGGCGAGGATGTTCGCCGTCGCGGGCGCGACCACGACCAGATCAGCCTGACGACTGAGCTGGATATGCCCGATCTCCCGCTCTTCTTTCAGGTCGAACATGTCGCCATAGACATGATCCTCGGTCAGCACGCCAAGCGACAGCGGCGTCACGAAATGGGTGGCGCTGTCGGTCAGCACCGCCCGCACAGCGATGCCGCGCTTCTTCAGCAGCCGCACCAGCTCCAGCGACTTATAGGCCGCGATGCCGCCGGACACGATCAAGAGGATGCGACGCTGAGTCATAGTTGCAGATGTAGCAGGGCCGTAACGACCGCTCCAGTCACCGCGGCAATTCCCGCCACGGCGGCATAGCGCCATCCCCCGCCGACGCGGATCAGCCTGACTTCGGTCAGCGGCGGCGGCGGCGGCGCACCGCCCTTCTCGGGGAAGGCTTCCTCGATCCGGCGCACAAGGCCGGGCAGGCGCTGGAGCGTCCGCCAATTTTCGATCAGCGCATCGGCAGCCTTGGCTTCCGGCCCCAACTCCCCGCGTAGCCACTCCTTCACATAGGGGCCGCTCGTTTCCCACAGGTTGATGTCGGGGTCGAGCGCGGTCGCCACGCCCTCCACCATCACCATCGTCTTCTGGAGCAGCAGCAGGTGCGGCTGGGTCTGCATGTCGAAATCGCGGGTGATCGCGAACAGCCCGTCCAGCATCCCGCCGACCGACAGTTCCCGCACCGGCTTGCCGCGCATCGGCTCGCCCACCGCGCGGAGCGCCGTCGCGAACTCCTCCACATTATGATGGCCGGGCACATATTGCGCCTCGAAATGGATCTCCGCCACGCGCTTATAGTTGCCGGTGATCAGGCCATAGAGGATCTCCGCCAGCCACATGCGCGCCCGCCGGTCGATCCGCCCCATGATGCCGAAGTCGATCGCGACGATGTCGCCATTGGCGGTGACGAACAGGTTCCCCTGATGCATGTCAGCGTGGAAGAAACCCTCGGCGATCGCCTGCCGCAGGAAGGCGTTGACCAGCCGCGCCCCCAGTTCCTTCACATCATGACCCGCCGCTATCAGGGCGTCTCGATCGGAAATCTTGATCCCGTCGATCCACTCCATCGTCATGACCTTGCCGGTCGTGCGATCCCAATCGATCATAGGCACGCGATAGCCCGGCATCGCCTCCATCGCCTCGGCGAGTTCGGACGCGGACGCAGCTTCCCGGCGCAGGTCTAGTTCCCGCGCGGTCCAGCGCTTCATATTGGCGATGACCAGACGCGGCCGCAATCGCGCGACCTCGCCGCCCAGCATCTCCATATGCGCAGCGGCCCATTCATAGGTCTGGATGTCGCGGTTGAACTGGTCCGTGACGCCCGGCCGGATTACCTTCACCGCCACATCGCGGCCATCCGTGGTAACGGCGCGATGCACCTGTGCGATCGATGCAGCGCCTACCGGCACCTCGTCGAAGCTGCGATAGATGCTCTCGAGCGGACGCCCGAAACTCTGCTCGATCTGGGCGCGAATGGTCGCGAAGGGAACGGGCGGCAATGCGTCCTGCAAGCGCAGCAGATCGTCCGCAGCCTCTTCCCCAACCAGATCGGGGCGCGTTGCCAGTGTCTGTCCCAGCTTGATCGCCGCAGGCCCGATCGCCTGAAAGGCATCGGCATAGCGCGGTTGCCTGGGCACCCGCGCGCCCACCCGCGCCAACCGCACCAGCCGCCGCACCGGCGTAGGCGTCAACGGATCGCGCTCAATCCCCCGCAGCGCCCCATGCCGCGCCAATGTCCGGCCCCATTTCAGCAGCCGCCAGATATGCGTGATGTGGGATGGCATGGCTATTTACTCCCCTCCCCTTCAGGGGAGGGGCTGGGGGTGGGGGAACGCCCCAAGCGCTGTGCCAGGTGGACGGACCCCACCCTTCGAAGCAGGCACGTGACTGCTTCGAACCCTCCCCTGAAGGGGAAGGGCTTTGAGTGCGCCCCCATCAAATCTTCCACCCCGAATGGATCGCCACCAACCCACCAAGGATCGGCTCGACCTTCGTCTGCACGAAGCCCGCCTGGCGGATCATCCGCTCAAATTCCGGCATAGGCGGAAAGCGCCGGATCGATTCGATCAGATACCGATAGCTGTCCTCGTCATCGGCGAGCAGCTTGCCAAGCTTGGGCACCAGCCGATGCGAATAGGCGTCATACACATCGGAAAAGCCCGGCCATGTCGTCGTCGAAAATTCCAGGCAAAAGAAGCGCCCACCGAATTTCAGCACGCGGTGCGCCTCGCGCAACGCCTTGTCGATATGCGTCACATTGCGGATGCCAAAGGCGATCGTATAGGCGTCGAAGCTGCGGTCCTTGAACGTCAGTTCTTCTGCATTCTGCTCCGACCAGATCAGCCCTTCGAGGTTCTTCTTCTTCGCGCGCTCGACGCCGACCGCCAGCATTTCCGGATTGATGTCGGACACGGTGACGCGCGCGCCATGCTTGTGCATGCGGAAAGCGACGTCGCCCGTGCCGCCCGCCATGTCCAGGATCGCTTCATCCTTGCGCGGCTTCACGCGCCCGACAAACTGGTCCTTCCACAGCCGGTGCGCGCCCGCGGACATGGCGTCGTTCATCAGGTCATATTTGGACGCGACGTTGGAAAAGACCGCGCGCACCATCCCCTGTTTTTCAGAGGCATCCACATCGCGATAGCCGAAAGAAGCAGTGTCGTTCATGGGCCAGCCTCCTAGAGCATTTGCATGTCGAGTGGAAACACCCCAGATCGGCGAAAATGTTCAGTGACTTGCCAGCATATTCGCCCCTGACGGTCCGATCGCCATCCAAGAGGGATCTGAATGCCTGAACTGCCAGAAGTTGAAACCACGGTCGCGGGCCTTCGATCGGTCCTGGAGGGCACGGTTCTCACCCGCGTAGAGCCACGCCGGGCCGACCTGCGCTTCCCGATCCCCGTCGACCTGCGGCAGCGGCTGACCGGCGCAACCGTCACCTCGCTGTCCCGCCGCGCGAAATATGGGCTTATCGAAACCGATCGCGGCGACACGCTCATCTTCCATCTTGGCATGTCGGGGCGCTGGCGAATCGATCCGGCAGAGATCGGCGCGCACGACCATCTTCTGATCGAGACGGGGAACGGGCATATCCTCTCTCTCAATGATCCGCGCCGCTTCGGATCGCTCGATCTCGTCCGGACGGATGGCTCGCACACTTATGCCCCGTTCACGCGCATGGGGCCGGAGCCGCTCGGGCCTGACTTCTCCGCCGACTATCTGGCGCAGACGCTGAAAGGGAAAGCGACATCGATCAAGGCGGCGCTGCTCGACCAGCGAATCGTTGCAGGACTCGGCAACATCTATGTCTGCGAAGCACTCAACATGGCGGGCATTTCTCCAACGCGGGAGGCGGGGCGGATCAGCCGCGCGCGGCTCAAGCTGTTGGCTGACGCGATTCGGGACGTGCTGACCGCCGCGATCGCGGCCGGAGGCTCCTCCTTACGCGATTATGCCCGGCCCGATGGGGAGCTTGGCTATTTTTCCAAACAGTGGCGGGTCTATGGCCGGGAAGGCGAAAGCTGCGCCTGTGGCGGGGAGATCCGGCGCCGCGTGGACGGCGGCCGATCGACCTTCTATTGCCCGAAATGCCAGAAATAGCGCGCGCCTTCCCGTTGACGCTTGGGCTTATCCCCTGTAAGGGGCGCACCTTCACGGGGCTGGTTGGCGATTCCATCGGGCCCTATTCACGAGATTTGACGAGACCGAGGACTGTAAATGGCCAATACGCCGCAAGCCAAGAAGCGCATCCGCCGCAACGCACGTCGCGCCGAAATCAACGGCGCCCGCATCAGCCGGATCCGCACCCTGGTGAAGAAGGTCGAAACCGCTCTCGCCGCTGGCGACAAGGCGGAGGCGACCACGGCGCTTCAGTCCGTTCAGCCTGAGCTGGCCCGTGGCGTTGCCCGCGGCGTGCTGCACAAGAACACTGCGGCTCGCAAGTTCGGCCGCCTGACGAAGCGAGTCAGCGCGCTCGCCTGAGCCGCTCCACTCGATCGTCGAACAAATTGAAAGACCCGTCCCGCTCTGGGGCGGGTTTTTTCATGATTCCGTCACGCCGCCGTAACGGACATCCCGCGGATTCCCGCGATTCCCTCACGATTCGAGCCAAAGAGCACGAATCTGTTCAATTCATAAGATGTTGAAATAAAAGCATTTTGCTGGAAATTTCCGGTTTCTCCCGGTTTTCCGAGTCAACGTCTTTATTTCACATTTTTGAATGGCCCCGCCCTTGATCAGGCGGAGAATGCCTGTCTATTTTCAACTCTCTGGTCGCCACTCGAATCGATTTCCGGCGATCGTCATTAGGTTTGTTGACGTAGTTTCGTTGGAAAGCTGTCGCTTTTCCAAAAGGATCTTTGCGTCTGATGGTCCTTGCTTTGCAGGGGCACAGTTGATGGGGGTCGACTGTTTATGAAGGGTTTCACGGCAGTGGCGGATAGTTCGAGCGTTCAGGCATCGCATGATGATGCGCGTCTGGAATCGGCGTGGGATGCCATCCGCGCCGGTTTGCGCCGCGACATCGGCCCGCGCATGTTCGATCAGTGGCTGAAGGCCGCCCGGCTGGGTGACTATTGCCCTGAATCCCAGACGCTGGATCTGCTGTTCGCTTCCGACTTCACCGCCAATTTCGTGTCTGGTCATTTTGGTGACCGCCTTTGCATGGCATGGCGCTGTGCTGGCGTCGGCGTCCGCGAGGTAAGGCTCCGCCGTGCGCCCAACGCGGTAGGCCCCCGCCTGCTCGAGTCCGCCCCCGCCGAGGCACCGGTTGCCGCTGCTTCGCCCCCAGCAGCCGATGCGCCCGCCTGCAACTTCCAGCCGCGCCACAGCTTCGATGATTTCGTCACCGGCGAATCGAATCATCTCGCCTTTTCCGCGGCCCAGGCGATCGCGGCAGAAGCGCAGCCGCGGTTCAGCCCGCTTTTCATTCATGGTAGCACCGGTCAGGGCAAGACCCACCTGCTCCATGCCATCGCCCAGCACTTTTCCGCCCATTCCCCGTCCGCGCCTGTTCTCTACATGTCGGCGGAGCGGTTCATGATGGAATTTGTGAACGCGATGCGCGCGAACGAAACCATGATGTTCAAGGCGCGCCTGCGCGCTGCCCGCCTGTTGCTGATCGACGACATCCAGTTCATCGCGGGCAAAGGTTCGACGCAGGAGGAATTCCTCCACACAATCAATGACTTGATCGACGCTGGCGCCCGCATCGTCGTCACTGCCGACCGCGCGCCCCAGCTGCTCGACTCGATCGACGCCCGCATCCTCTCCCGCCTCGCCGGCGGTCTCGTAGCCGACATCCGTCCCGCCGACCTCGACCTGCGCCTCTCCATACTGGAAGCCAAGCGCGCCATCGCAGGGGACCCACCGGTCCCCGACGCCGTCGTCGATTTCCTGGCGCGTTCAATTCGCTCAAACATTCGTGAGTTAGAAGGCGCCTTCAACAAACTCATCGCGTACGGCCAATTGACTGGACGCTCCGTCGATCTGGAATTTGCCCAAAGCATGCTCGCCGACGCCGTCCGCGCCAACGCGCGCCGCATCACCGTGGACGAGATCCAGAAGGTGTGCGCCGCGCATTACAAGATCGACGCCGCCGAAATGCGCTCCAAGCGCCGCGCCAGAGCCGTTGCGCGGCCGCGGCAGGTCGCCATGTACCTCGCCAAGAAAATGACGCCCCGTTCTCTTCCAGAAATCGGGCGCATCTTCGGCGGCCGCGATCATAGCACCGTGATCCATGCCGTGCGTACGATCGAGGAACTGCGGCAGACCAATGCCGACATAGACGCGGATATCCGTACCCTGCAGCGCCAGCTGGAAAACTGATCCTGACAGCAGTGCGGCGAAGGATTAGGATGCGGTCATGATCCGATATGCTGCTTTCCTGTTCGCCGCCTTGCTCTCTATCGTGCCCACAGCGGCGCAGGTTTCGCCTTCGCCCCCTGCGCAAGATGTACAAGTCGTCCTTGATACCAGCGCTGGCCGGATCACCGTCGCCGTCCACCTTTCAAAGGCGCCGCTCACGGCGCGCAACTTCCTCCGCTATGTCGATCAGAAGCGGCTCGATGGCACGAGCTTCTACCGAGCGGTGGGATCGGCGGATTATGGTTTCGTGCAAGGCGGGACGCAGAATGACCCCGCGCGGATCCTGCCTCCTGTCGCTCATGAGCCTACGACGCAAACGGGTCTCACCCATGACGACGGCTCTCTCTCAATGGCGCGCTATGCGCCCGGCAGCGCAACCGGCGACTTCTTTATCGTCCTGGGAAAGATGCCGAGTATGGACGCTCAGCCTGCGTCGCCGGGCGACAATCAGGGCTTTGCCGTCTTCGCGCATATTGTGGAGGGAATGGACGTCGTCCGCTCCATCCAAGCGGCGCCCAAGTCGCCAACCGCAGGGGAAGGCGTCATGAAGGGCCAGATGCTGCAGCAGCCGGTGAAGATCGTGACCGCACGCCGTCAGTCCTGATCCTTCGCATGGGCGCTCGCCGTCCTACCCTGCCTGAAAAGATCAGCCCTTTCGTTCAGGCGGCAGGGTAATCTTCACATCCTCGCCATTTTGCCCCGGGAAGCCGGTGAACATCGCGTCGATCAGATTAGGCACCAGATAGGTCAACCGGTTCGACAGCGATTGTGCGGAAGCCTTGCCCTCGAACAGCCGCCGATTGTCGGCGGCCCGATCGATCTTCATGCTGAGATCGCTGGTATATACGGTGTAGCTGCTGACATCGTTATAACCGGGACCGAACAGCCAGGGGTCATAAAAGCCATAGCCCCACGGGCGGGCCCATCGGCCACGCCATCCCCATCCACCGTAGAAATAAGGGTCGGCCGGGCCGAAGCCTGTAGACCGCACCTTTTCCCGCCCATTATCGACACGATAGGCGACCCGCACGATGAGGTCGGCGCGGGCAGGGTCTGCCGCAGGCGTGTAGCCCGTCTGTGTAAGGCGTTGCCCGACGAGCCCTGCATATTGAGCGAACTCAAGACCGCCAGCGAGCCGCGGGTCATCAGCAACAACTGTAAAGCTCTGCCCCGCCGGGGCGGGCAACTGCTGGAAGCGCGCTACGTCCGCCTTGAACGATGTGGCACAGCCGGAGAGCGCGACCAGCGCCAGAGCAGGCGCGGTGGCGATGCCGAATTTCTTGATCAAATTCATGTTCTTGCGTCCCAGGATCGAAGGGCTCATTGCAATATTGCGCTTAGCCATAGCAGAATGCAACTGAACATCATTTGAACGCTTGTATCAGGCGGGCGACCGCACGCTGCCTTAAAAGGCAGGTGTTGAGTTCAGCGCATGAGACCCATCGCATCATAGGCTGCCTGGAGTGTCGGTTCCGCCGCTGCCCGCGCCTTGGCCGCGCCTTTCTCCAGGATGGCGTCGAGCGCCGCGTCATCCGTGCGCAGTTCCAGGAAGCGTGTCCGGATCGGTCGCAGTGTTTCGACGAGCAGTTCGCCCAGGGCTGGCTTGAAAGCGCCAAAGCCCTTGCCAGCGAATTCGGCGCAGATCGCGTCTGGCGAGCTTCCGGCCAGGGTCGCGTAAATGCCAACGAGGTTCGTCGCTTCCGCCCGGCCTGCCAAGCCCCCGGCGGTATCGGGCAGGGGCTCAGGATCGGTCTTCGCCTTCTTTACCTTCTGCATGATCGCGTCATCGTCATCGGTAAGGTTGATGCGGCTCATGTCCGATGGGTCCGACTTGGACATCTTTGCCGTTCCGTCGCGCAAGGACATGATGCGCGCCGACTCCTTGGGGATGATCGGATCAGGCAGGGTGAAAAGCTCGACCCCGAAATCGGTGTTGAACTTGGTTGCAATATCGCGGGCCAATTCAAGATGCTGCTTCTGGTCCTCGCCGACCGGCACGTGGGTGGCATTATAGGCGAGGATGTCCGCCGCCTGCAGCACGGGATAAACGAAAAGGCCGATCGAGGCGCCTTCGCGGTCCTTGCCCACCTTGTCCTTGAACTGCGTCATGCGGTTGAGCCAACCGATCCGGGCTGTGCCGTTCAGCAACCAGCACAGCTCCGCATGCGCGGGCACCCGCGCCTGGTTGAAGAGTACCGAGCGATCGGGATCAATGCCGGCGGCTACCAGCGCGGCCGCCATGTCGCGCACATTGCGGATGCGCTGCTCGCGCCCTTCATGGACGGTGATCGAATGCATGTCGGCGAGGAAGAAGAAGCACTGGCTTGCCGCGTCCATCTCGTCCTGCATCCGCACCCAGTTGCGGATCGCGCCCAGATAATTGCCCAGGTGCAGGTTACCGGTCGGCTGGATGCCGGAAAGGACGCGCATTCTTCTATCCGTTCTTCTAGGTTGCGGTTGAACCCCTGCGGCGCATCAGCGCCTTAAGGTCGGACACCCGATAGGCGCCCGTCAGGAAACAGGCCACCCCGTAAAGCGCTACGCCCGCGCCGACAAGCATAGCGAGCGCAAGATATCGTTCGATCATGGCGCCCGCCAGCCAGGGATCAAGGAGGCTTTCGCCAGCAACGAGCGCGCCGCCCATCACCAGCGCGGCCACCGCCAGACGGGGGAGGCGCCTGCGCAGTTGCGCGTCGGCGGTGAAATGCTTGCGCTTCACCAGCGTCGAATAGAGCATCGCGACATTGATGGTCGAGGAAAGCGCCGTCGCCAGTGGTGGCCCTATATGTCCCAGGAACGGAATGAGCAGGATGTTGCCGATGATGTTGATCAGGATCGACAGCATCGCGTAACGGACGGGCGTCTTCGTATCGCCGCGGGCGTAATAGCCCGGCGTCAGCACCTTGATCAGGACATAGGACGGCAGGCCGATGGAAAAGGCGGATAGCGCCCAACCGCAACGCTGGGCATCCTCAGCGGTGAACCGGCCATATTGGAAAAGCCCGCGAACGATGGGCTCGGCCACCGTGATGAACGCGATCGTGGCGGGCAGGGTGAGGAACAGCGCCAGCTCCACGCCGCGATTTTGCGTTTCCATCGCGACCTCTTCCTGGCCCGTCGACAACAGGCGGGAGATCGTCGGCAGCAATATGGTGCCAAGGCCAATGCCAATCAGGCCCAGCGGTAACTGGTTCAGCCTGTCGGCATAATATATGTAGGTGATTGATCCCGATGCAAGCAGCCATCCGGACAGGGCGGTAGAGATGAGCAGGTTGATCTGCGACGCGCCAGCGCCAGCGGCGGCAGGCACGATGAGGCGCAGCAACTCGCGCACATCCGGGTCCAGGCGCGGTCGCTTGAGCTTCATCGACACGCCCGCCCGGCGGCAGGCCCATATCAGCCACAATAGTTGAAGCGCGCCGCCTACCGTCACGGAAATGGCTTGGACACGCGCAGTTTCATATTCATCTGCCCCATGAAACAACCATAGCCCCCCGATCATGGCGACATTGAGCAAGATCGGAGCGGCGGCATTGACCCAGAATTTGTCGAGCGAGTTCAAGATGCCGCCGAGCAGCGAGGCAAGGCTGATCAGCGCAAGATATGGCAGGGTGATGCGCGACAGGAGCACGGCGAAGGCAAATTGCTCCGGCGTCGGGTTCTGGCGAGAAAAACCACCGGAAAGTAGCCAAGTGATCGGATAAGCCGCTGCAATCAGAAGAATGGTGAAGGCCACCAGCACCGGCAGCAAAACGGCAAGCGCTCGTTCCGCGAAATGATACCCATCTGCAACGCCACCCGGTCCTGCCGCCTTGCGGTTGAACATAGGAATGAATGCTGCGGAAAAGGCGCCCTCAGCAAACAGGGCGCGAAACATATTGGGCAGGCGGAAAGCCACGCCGTTGAAGGCGTCGGACGCAAAACCCGCACCAACATAACGCGCAGCCAGCGAATCACGGACAAGTGCCAGCACACGGCTGGCGAGCGTCAGTCCACCAACGGAGCCAAGCGCCTTGACCAACTTCATGGCGAAATGAGCCTCGCGCCTTGGGGGGGGTGAGTAGGGGATGGTGTAATGGCCCACATGCCCGACCAGAGCGGCGGCGCTCACCCCAAACCCTACTCCCGGGAGGGAAAGAGTAATGAGGTGAGCGACCCGCATCAGGGGTCAGGCGTGACCGGCCGGCTCACCTGCGGTCTGGGCAATCGCCTGAGCCTGCTGCTCGTAAAGACCGCTAAAGTCGATCGGATCGAGCAGCAACGGCGGGAAGCCGCCGTCGCGGATCGCGTCGGCCAGCACGCGGCGAGCGAAGGGGAAGATCAGGCGTGGCGCTTCGGCCAGCATGAAGGGCTGCAGTTGCTCGTCAGGCACGTTGCGCATGCCGAAGAGAGCGGCGTAGAGCAGTTCGACCGCAAAGGCAGTGCCCTGAGGAGCGGTCGCCTTCACTTCGATCTTAAGCGAGACCTCGACCACTTCATCACCGACCTTGTCAGCGCCGATGTTGAACTGGACATCGATCTGCGGCTGATCCGGCCATTGGTAAACGGCGGGCGAATTCGGGTTCTCGAACGAGAGATCCTTCACATATTGGCTGATGAGCGCGATCTGCGGGCTCGTGTCCGCGCCGTTGCCCGCGCTGGTCTGGATCGTATCGGCTTCGTCGGCCATTTCTGTTCCCTGATTTTCCTGTTGGTCCGGTGGCGAAAAGCCTTCGGACAATGGCCGGTGCGCTTAGCAGGGGCGACGGGGCAGGGCAATGCTACCTGCCAAAAGGGGCCATTTGAATATGGGCGGAAACATGCCTATGTTGGCTGCGTTGTCGTTTCAGATCTAGACTAAAAGGGTGCCTTGGCCCGTGTATGTAATCGTCATCCTTGCGCTCATCGCCGGTTTCCTGGCGCTGCGGCTCTACTCCGTGTTGGGCAAGCGGACGGGGCATGAGCAGGAGCCTGCATTACGTCCGGCCGAAGAAAGAGCGAAGGTCACTGTGCTTCAGCCGCGCCCGGTGTCTGACATTCCTGGCGATTCGGTGCGCCTGGCCGATGGCTTGATCGCGCCTGGAGGAGAAGCGGGCGTGCGCGCCCTGATCGCTGCTGACCGCAATTTCGATGTGCCGCAGTTCGTGGAGGGTGCGAAAGCAGCCTATAAGATGGTTCTTGAAGCCTTTTGGCGGGGCGATCGGTCGGAACTGGAATGGCTGTGCGACACCGATGTGCTAACATCGTTCGAGGAAGCGATTGCGCAGCGCGAGGCGGCGGGTCATGTGCTGGACAACCGGCTTGTGCGTATCGACAAGGCGCAGATCGTCGGCGCAAATGTCAACGGACGCGTCGCCGAAGTCTCGCTTCGATTTGAAGCCGACATCGCGGCGGTGACTAGGGACAAGGACGGAAACGTCGTCGCCGGGTCGCTTACCGATGCGGTGAGCACCAATGATATCTGGACCTTTACACGCGACTTGCGCAGCACGGACCCCAATTGGAAGCTTAGCGAAACCGACGAGGCTGCATGAGCTTGCGGCAGTCGTGGGTGGCGTCGGCAACGGCGCTGCTGCTGTCGGCGTGCGCGGGCGGTGTCATTCCTCCGGGAGCAGCGGGCCCGGCGCCTTCCGGCCCCGCGCGCGGATCAGACGTGGCGGCTCAGCCCATTCCCGCCACCCCGCGCCCCGCTTTGCCAGCGGCGACGCCGTCTACTCCGGCAGGTGAGACCGCCAATGCGGCCGCCGCAGGAGTGACGCGCGGCCCCGAGATTGCTTCCCTGATTCCGCCGGGTGAACGATCGCGCAAGGCGCTGGAGGCCTTTCGGATCTCCTGCCCATCGCTGATGAAGCGCACGGACCAGAGTGGCCTTACCCAGGGGTCCGACTGGAACAGCGCCTGCGCTGCCGCTTCCAGCTGGCCCGAAGCAAGTGCCAACGAATTTTTCTCGCGCTATTTCGAAGCGGTGCAGGTCGGACCTGGCACGGCATTTGTTACCGGCTATTACGAGCCGGAGATCTCGGGCGCGCGCGTTCGGCAGGCCGGGTATGAAGTCCCCATCTATCGCCGTCCCCCGGAACTGATCGATGTCAATCTTGGCCTGTTCAGCGATAGCCTGAAGGGCAAGACCATTCGCGGGAAGGTGCAAGGCACCAATTTCGTGCCGTTCGAGGAGCGGGCGCAAATATTGGCCGGCTCGTTGGCAGGCCGGGGCCTTGAGCTTGCCTGGGCAGCCGATCCTGTCGAATTCTTCTTCCTCCAGGTGCAGGGAAGCGGGCGGTTGCTCCTGCCCGACGGCGGCATCATGCGGATCGGCTATGACGGGCAGAATGGCCGCGATTATACCGGGATCGGCAAGCTGATGAAGGATCGCGGGCTGATCCAGGCGGGATCGATGCAGGATATTATGGCATGGCTGCGCGCAAATCCTGTCGAAGGCGCGCAGATCATGAATGAAAACAAGAGCTTCGTGTTCTTTCGAGAACTGACCGGACCTGGTCCGATAGGGGCTTTGGGCGTGCCGGTTACCGCTGAGGCGACCGTGGCCGCTGATCCGCGCTATGTCCCGCTCGGCGCGCCAGTGCTGCTTTCGCTTGATCGCGCGGAGCCAAATGGCCTCTGGATCGCGCAGGATACCGGCGGCGCGATCAAGGGTGCCAATCGGTTCGACAGCTTTTGGGGTGCGGGCAAGCGGGCGCGAGAAATAGCCGGGGGCATGTCGGCACGCGGCAGCGCTTTGATTCTGCTGCCAATCGGATCGGCAGCGCGGCTCGCCCAGCAGTAAGCCCGGCAGGCGATGGCCCGGCGGCACCTTTCCTTGGAAGAGCAGGCGATCTGGGGCGCCCTGACACGGTCGGTCCGCCCGCTGCGTTCGACCATCCGTTCTGCAGAGCTTCCTCCCCAACCCGTTCCGATCCCCCCGTCGCGTAGCGCAATGGCTGCTCCTCCTCGGCCAGTGGATGCCCCTGCGCCCCGAGCCCCGACAGCAGTGCTCGATACGAGCTGGGAGCGTCGCATCCGCAGCGGCACGATCACGCCGGACGTTATGATCGACCTGCACGGCCATAGTTTGTCGAGCGCACATGCGAGGCTGAACCACGCGCTATCGTCTGCATTGATGCGCGATCATCGGATCATGCTGATTGTGACCGGAAAACCGCCGAAGACATCAGCTCTGAACCGGGAGTCCCGGCGTGGCGCAATTCGGGGTGAGATCGGCCACTGGCTGGAAACGAGCGCCTATGCCGACCGCATCGCAAGCGTCCGCCAAGCGCACCCGCGCCATGGCGGCGAAGGTGCCATTTACGTCATATTGCGGCGCAAAAAATAGGGTGGCCGACCCTCGCCACTGACCTTTTCTTAACCAGCATCCGCCATAAGCTACCCATTCGCGGCTCATGGTCGAGCTGCGCTCTGGGCGGGAGGCACATGCAGGGCGTGACATTGAAAAGCCGCGCCACTGCCTTCGCCTGCGCCGCGGGGGCGCTGGTGTTCATCCTGTCGCTTGTGCTCGGGCAGGATCAGGCAACCGACATCCTTGGCATCGGGCGGTCGATGATCGTGGCGATATTATGTGGCACGATGAGCTGGGCGTCCGCGCGCCAAGCCGTTATTGCGGCCGCAAACGCCATCGACACCGCAACGGAAAGATTGATTGCCGCAGCCCATGGCGACCTGCAATCGTCCGTACCTGCCGAGATCGTGGCTGAACTGCCCGACTTGTCGGTCGCGATGACCAGCCTGTTCAGCCAGGTGCGTACCAATCTTGATCATGTGCAGACACTGGCATTGTTCGACCAGGTGACGGGGCTTGCGAACCGCACAAGCTTTTGCCGTCAGGTCGAACGCCTGCTTGCGGAGCGCGAGGAAACGTCTGCAGCGGCCTTGTTCTTCATCGACCTTGATGGGTTTAAGGGCGTCAACGACACGCTTGGCCATGCTGCGGGCGACCAGTTGCTCGCGCGCGTCGCAGGTCGCCTGCGTGAGGTTGTCATGGCGCAAGTCAGCGCTGGCGTCAGCGATGCCGTGATTGGCCGACTGGCGGGCGACGAGTTTACGATGTTCTTTCCTCACCTGCCTGCACGGGAGACGGCAACGCGCATCGCGCGCGCGATCCAGTTCGCGCTTAGCGAGCGTTTCGATCTTGGCAGCCAGCATATCGAACTGGGCGCATCGATCGGCATCGCCTGCTATCCCGATCATGGCGACACGCTTTCTGCGCTACTGCGATCCGCCGACATCGCCATGTACCATGCCAAGCATGAGGGGCGGAATCGCGCCGAGATGTTCACGGCTGAGCTGGCGCTGGAAGCCGCCGATCGCGCTGAGCTGGAGAGGGACTTGCTGCTGGCGCTCCAACGTGACGAGTTCATTCTGGAATTCCAGCCTCAGGTCGAAGCTGCCAGCGGCCGGATCGTCACGGCCGAAGCGCTGATCCGGTGGGCGCATCCGGAACGTGACATGGTCATGCCTGGCTTCTTCGTGCCGGTCGCAGAGGAAAGCGGCGCCATCGTGGCGCTTGGCGACTGGGTGATGGGCCGCGTATGTGAGACGGCAGCGCGCTGGTCGAAGGCTGATGTTGGGCAGCGCATCGCCGTTAACATTTCTTCGCGAGAGCTATCGCAAGCCGATTTCTTCCTGCGCCTGCGGCACGCCATGGCTGCGCACCAGACGCCCGCGCAAATGCTGGAACTGGAAATATCCGAATCACTGGCGATGGAGATGGACGGTCGTGTCCTGGGCCAGTTGAAGGCGCTGCAGGACGAGGGCGTGCGGATCGCTATCGACGATTTCGGGACCGGCTATTCCAACCTTTCCCGCCTGAAGGAATTGCCCGTCGATCGGGTGAAGATCGACCGCAGCCTGGTACGCGACATCGCCATTTCAGCTGAAGCGCGCACGATTTGCAGCGCTGTCGTCGGCCTTATCCAGGGGCTGGGGATGGAAGTCGTGGTCGAAGGCGTAGAATCGGAAGCGCAGATGGAAATGCTGCGCGTTATCGGCTGCACGCTGTTCCAGGGATATCATTTTGCCCGGCCGATGAGCGAGCAGGATTATCTCACGCGCTTTGCCCCGTCGGGCCTGAGCCAGCGGCGCAGGGTCTGACGATCAGGCCGCCAGCGCGCGCTGGAGTACGAGTGCGTAGATGCGGGTCAGGTCTTCAAGGTCCTGCACTGCCACCGCTTCGTCGAGCTTGTGCATCGTTGCATTGTTCAGTCCGAACTCCACCACAGGGCAGAGGCGAGAGAGGAAGCGGGCGTCCGACGTGCCGCCGGTGGTGGAAAGCTCTGCATCCACCCCGGTTACCTCCTTGATCGCGCCCGAGACGAGTTCTGACAAAATGCCCGGTTCCGTCAGAAACGGTTCGCCGCTGATCTTTGCGGTAACGACGCCGCCCTCGGCGGCCGCGATCGCACTGATCCGGTCGATCAGCTGCTGTCCGCTATGTTGATCGTTGAAGCGGATGGAGATGCGGGCATTGGCTGCCGCCGGAATGACATTGGTGGCGGGGTTGCCCACCTCCAGATCCGTGATCTCGATATTGCTCGGCTGAAACCATTCCGTCCCTTCATCCAGCACCACGGCATCTATCGCTGCGAGGATGCGGACAAGGCGCGGGATGGGATTGTCGGCCAAATGCGGATAGGCGACATGCCCTTGTACGCCGTCTACCCGGATCCACATGTTGACCGAGCCGCGCCGTCCGACCTTGATGACGTCCCCCAGCCTCTGGGATGAGGTCGGCTCACCCACCAGGCAGAGGTCAGGCCGTAACCCATGTGCGGCCATCCGGTCCATCAGCGCCAACGTGCCGTACACCGCAGGGCCTTCTTCGTCGCCTGTTATGATGAGGCTGACCGTGCCGGGCAGATCATCCGCGACGCTGCCAAGCGCAGCGACGAAGGCAGCGATTGACCCCTTCATATCAACTGCACCCCGGCCGTAGAGCAGATCGCCGCGAAGCTCCGGCGTGAAAGGATCGCTGGTCCAGCCCTCGCCCGGCGGCACTACGTCGAGATGCCCGGCAAAGGCGAAATGCGGACCTGCCCCTGTCGTCCGCCAGGCGAGCAGATTTTCCACCGGCCCATCAGGTGCTTCCCCCACGACAAAGCGATCGACGGTGAAGCCGAGCGGCACCAGCATCGCCTCAAGTGCAGCGAAGACTTCGCCCCGGGCAGGTGTTACCGAAGGGCAGGCAATCAGCTTCTTCGCGATGTCCACTATGTCGGCATTGGTGCTGGTCATGCTCATAAGGCTGCGTTAGCGAAAGCCGAGCGCCTTTGCCAGCGGAGGAAAAGACCATGCCCAAGATCGATCTTGCGGCCACGGAACAGACCAACAGGACCGGCTATCCCGATCCTTTTGCGGCTGCGGTGGGTGGGCGATGGGTGCGAAGACTCGGTCCAGGATCAGGGCTTGCGGATTTCGGCATCAGCCATGTGGTGCTGAAACCCGGCGCCGCTTCATCGCAGCGTCATTGGCATGAAGATGAGGATGAATTCGTCGTCATGCTGAGCGGGCAAGCCGTGCTGGTCGAAGATGAAGGCCGCTTCGCCATGCAGGCGGGTGACATGGCGGCTTTTCCCAAGGGTGAGCCAAATGGGCATCATCTGGTGAACGAAAGTGATGGCGACTGCGAATTCCTGGCGTTTGGACGAGTGCCGAACGGTGACGCGCACTATCCCGACATCGATCTTCGATGGTCGAGAGGAGGCTATCAGCGCAAGGACGGGAGCGCTTTTTGAGCGGCTTTCCAGCGTTTGACAGGCGGATGATGCTGGCGGGCATGGGCACTGCCTTGCTCGCCGCGAAAGCGCCGCCGCCTTCGGTCATCAAGCCGCCCCGCCTGCGCCCGGGCGATGTCGTGGGCCTCATCGAACCGGCGGGCTTTACCGATGACCTGTTTGACCTGGAGGTGGTGAAGGCGACGATAGAGGCCATGGGATTGAAGCCCAAGGCTGCCCGGCATCTGGTCGAACGCCATGGATATCTGGCGGGCAGGGATGAAGACCGTGCCGCGGATGTGAACGCGATGTTCGCCGATCCGCAGGTCAAAGCCGTGTTCGCTGTCCGGGGCGGTTGGGGGTGCGCGCGCATCCTGCCTTATCTCGACTTTGCCACCATCCGCGCAAACCCCAAGTTACTGGTAGGCTTCAGTGACATAACCGCCCTGCACATGGCATTTGCCGCGCGCGCGGGCTTCACGACGATCCACGGGCCGAACGCAGCGAGCAGCTGGCCGCAATTCAGCTGGGACGCCTTTCGCGCAATCGCCTTCGACGGGGCTGCGCCTCTCCTCACCAATCCGCAGGCGAAGGAGGACCGTCTGGTTCCGCTGAGCGGGCGCGTCCGGACCTTTGGTGGGGGGCGCGCGAGCGGGCGCTTGCTGGGCGGCAATCTCACCGTGCTGACGGCGTTGATGGGAACAGGCTGGCTGCCTGATTTTACAGGGGCAATCCTGTTTCTGGAAGATGTGGACGAGGCGCCTTACCGAATCGACCGGATGCTGACCCAATTGTCGCTCGCAGGGGTGCTGCGCAAGGTGGCGGGTGTGGTGTTCGGCCAGTGCACAAGCTGTGGCGCGTCAGGGCCCTCTTACGGCGGCTTCACCTTATCCGAAGTGCTGCTGCAACATCTCGGCCCTCTGGGTATCCCTGCCTTTCAGGGCGCCGTCATCGGCCATGTCGCGAACCAGTTCAGCTTGCCGCTCGGCATCCGGGCAGAGATCGATGGCGATGCAGGCAGCATCCGCCTGTTGGAAGCGGCTGTCAGCTAAAGATCATCCGCTTCGTCCGAGGGGCGGGCATAGGCTCCGCGACCGTCCGGTGGGATCAGTTCCTTGCCCTTGATAGTCAAGGTGAGCGTGTCGAAGCCGGGCTGTGGCATGTCCTTTGTCGGCTCTGCAAGAAGCCGCACGGTGCCATCGGCCTCCTGCCAGCGCCCCTCTGCGAAAAGATCGAGCGCGCCATAGACCAGATACCATTGAAAGCGCCCGTCCGGTCGAAGCAACAGCTCCGATCCGGTTTCCATGACACCATGCAGATAATAATGGCCAGTCCGCTCCACAGGCAAGGGTTCTGCCAGCGCCGGGGAGGCCAAGAAGGCCGCAAGGGGCATGAAAGGAGAGAATAGCCGCATGAAGACAGGGTAGCAGAGTTTGCGCGGTCAGGCGCGGGTGAAGGGGATCAGTTCTTCGTAGACGGGCAGGGGCGGCTTTCCGTCCACCTGTGCACCGCTGCGCATCAGGAATGCGTGGCGGACGATCTCTGCCTGTTGTTCAAGCCCGTAGCGTTCGAACGGGCGGCCCGGGACTATGTCGTAGCCATAGCGGCAAAATGGATGGCGCATCAGCGGAAGATACCATTTGCCGCCCCTTTGCGCCTGCCAGACATGGGTCATTTCATGTATGAAATGACCCTGAAGGCTCAGTGGCTGTCCGCAGAAATCATTGCAAAATAAGCCGCTCCTCGGATTGAACCAGATGTCGCCATCGGGCGACATGGTGACGCGCGCGGGCTGGAACGGCCACCATTTGCGGTTATGGGCCTGCACCCGATCATAAGCGATCGCGTCGCCGAACACCGATCGTGCGAGCGCGACTTCACCGGGCGTCAGGCTCCGGCTGGTCAATGCTTGCCAGCATCATGCGTTGGGGGTGCAGGCGCTCCAGGCTTCTGGATCGCGGCATCGACCAGCAGGCGGTCGCCATTGGCGAGGAGGAAGGTGAAGGTCATCTTGCCGCGGCTGATCGCGGTATCGTTGACGCCCCAGATCATCAGATGCTTGCCGCCGGGCGCGAAGGCGACTTTCGACTTGGCGGGAATGTCGACAGCATCGATCTTCTGCATCTTCATCGTGCCGTTGTGATCCATGCTCTCATGCATCTCGACCTTGAGCGCATAGTCGGTCAGTACGCCACGCAACTGCGTTGCCGCGTCGCCGCCATGAGCGATGAAGTAACCGGCGGAAGGCGTGTCCTTGTTGGGGCTAAGCCGCACCCAGGCCTGATCGATATAGGTGGGAGCAGGATCGCCGCAGGCTGCGAGCGCAAAGGAAGTGGCCAAGGCAAAAAGGGAGAAGGATGCGCGCATCTGGGGGCTTTCGTGACTGTCTCGTTTCCGGTCGGTTGTTACGGTAATCGCCCACGCTTCTTGTGCCAAGGAAGATCACGCCTATATCCCATCCGCAAACGGCCTTGCCTTGGCGCTTTCGTGAGGTATGGGGCCGTCAACCGCTGAATGAATTGGGGTTAAAGAGGACAAGATGGGAAAAGTAATCGGCATTGACCTTGGCACCACCAACAGCTGCGTGGCTGTGATGGACGGCGGCAAGCCAAAGGTGATTGAAAATGCAGAAGGCGCGCGCACCACGCCGTCGATCGTCGCCTTCACCAAGGATGGCGAGCGTCTGATCGGCCAGCCCGCAAAGCGTCAGGCCGTCACCAATCCTGACAATACGGTTTTCGCGGTGAAGCGCCTGATCGGCCGCCGCTTCGACGATCCCATGACCAAGAAGGACATGGAGCTCGTTCCTTATTCGATCGCCAAGGGCGCCAACGGCGACGCCTGGGTCAATGCGGGCGGCAAGGATTATTCGCCTTCGCAGATTTCCGCCTTCACGCTCCAGAAGATGAAGGAAACCGCCGAGAGCTATCTGGGTGAGACGGTTACGCAGGCGGTCATCACCGTCCCGGCCTACTTCAACGATGCCCAGCGTCAGGCGACCAAGGACGCCGGCCAGATTGCGGGCCTCGAAGTGCTGCGCATCATCAACGAGCCGACTGCGGCTGCGCTCGCCTACGGGCTTGAGAAGCAGGACGGCAAGACGATCGCGGTCTATGACCTTGGTGGCGGCACTTTCGACATCTCGATCTTGGAGATCGGCGATGGCGTGTTCGAGGTGAAGTCCACCAATGGCGACACCTTCCTGGGCGGCGAAGATTTCGACGCCAAGCTGGTCGAGTATCTGGCTGAAGGCTTCAAGAAGGATGAGGGCATCGACCTCACCAAGGACAAGCTCGCGCTTCAGCGTCTGAAGGAGGCCGCCGAAAAGGCGAAGATCGAACTGTCTTCGGCCCAGTCGACCGAAGTCAACCTGCCCTTCATCACCGCCGACCAGAATGGTCCCAAGCATCTGGTGAAGAACATCACGCGCGCCGATCTGGAGCGTCTGGTGACCGACCTCATCAAGCGCACGATGGACCCCTGCAAGAAGGCGCTGGCTGATGCTGGCATCTCCGCCAGCGAGATCAGCGAAGTCGTCCTCGTCGGCGGGATGACCCGCATGCCCAAGGTGCGCGAGGCCGTGAAGGAATTCTTCGGCAAGGAACCGCACACCGGCGTCAACCCGGACGAAGTCGTCGCCATGGGCGCGGCCATTCAGGCGGGCGTGCTGCAGGGCGACGTCAAGGACGTGCTGCTGCTCGACGTGACCCCGCTGTCACTGGGTATTGAGACGCTGGGCGGCGTGTTCACTCGCATGATCGACCGCAACACGACGATCCCGGCCAAGAAGTCGCAGGTCTACTCCACCGCTGATGACAATCAGCAGGCGGTCACGATCCGCGTGTTCCAGGGCGAGCGTGAAATGGCGGCGGACAACAAATTGCTCGGCCAGTTCGACCTGGTTGGCATCCCGCCGGCGCCGCGCGGCGTGCCGCAGATCGAGGTGACCTTCGACATCGACGCCAACGGCCTCGTCAACGTCCATGCCAAGGACAAGGGCACTGGCAAGGAACAGCAGATCCGCATCCAGGCCTCGGGCGGCCTCAGCGACGCCGACATCGACCAGATGGTCAAGGACGCGGAACGCTTCGCCGAAGAGGACAAGAAGCGGCGCGAGGGCGCAGAGGCGAAGAACAACGCCGAAAGCCTGATCCACACCACCGAGCAGCAGCTCAGCGAGCATGGCGACAAGGTGGACGCGGCCCTTAAGTCCGAGATCGAAACCGCGATCGCGGCGACCAAGTCCGCTGTCGAAGGCGGCGATGCTGAGGCGATGAAGGCCAAGGCGCAAGAACTTGCCCAGGTCGCGATGAAGCTTGGTCAGGCGATCTACGAGAAGGAGCAGGCCCAGGCCGCCTCGCCGGACGCGGAAGCGCCCAAGGCTGATGACGATGTCGTGGACGCCGAATTTTCGGAAGTGGACGACAACAAGGCTTGAACCTGATGCTGATTACCCGTCATTCTAGCGGACGCTGGAATCTCTCTCCACCCTGTGATCTGATGCCTGCGAACGAGAGAGACCCCAGTCTTGGCTGGGGTGACGGGCAAAGCGGGCGGGGGCCCCAATGAGTACCGAACTGGACTATTACGAACAGCTTGAGGTCGAGCGGACTGCTGACGCGGTCACGATCAAAAGCGCCTATCGCAAGCTGGCGATGAAATATCACCCGGACAAGACCGGCGGATGCACCGACGGCGAGGCCAAGTTCAAGGCCGTGTCCGAAGCCTATGAGTGTCTGAAGGACCCGCAAAAGCGTGCGGCCTATGACCGCTATGGCCATGCCGCCTACACCAACGCCCAGAATGGCGGTGGTGGCGGCTTCAACGGGCGCGGCGGCGCTGGCGGCTTTTCCGACCTTGGCGATATTTTCGAGACGATCTTCGGCCAGAGCGGCTTTGGCGGCGGCGGCCGTCAGGCGCAGCGGCGCGGCGCGGATCTGCGCTACGACATGGAGATCAGCCTCGACGAAGCCTACCATGGCAAGAAGACCGAGATTGAGATTGAAGTCTCCGCATCCTGCGAAAGCTGCGACGGATCAGGCGCGCAGCCCGGCACCGGCGTCAAAACCTGCGGCACCTGCGGCGGTCATGGCCAGGTGCGGGCGCAGCAGGGCTTCTTCGTCGTGGAGCGCACTTGCCCCGGCTGTCATGGTGCTGGTCAGGTTATCGAAAGCCCCTGCCGCAGCTGCCGCGGCGAGGGCCGGGTGGACAAGCCCAAGACGCTGTCGGTCAACATTCCGGCCGGCGTCGATGAAGGTACGCGCATCCGCCTTTCAGGCGAAGGTGAGGCGGGCGCACGGGGGGCACCCGCAGGCGATCTCTACATCTTCCTGCATGTAAAGCGGCATTCCCTGTTCGAGCGCGACGGGACGACTCTCTTCTGCCGCGCACCTGTGAGCTTCACCACCGCAGCGCTAGGCGGCTGCATCGAAGTGCCAGGGCTCGACGGCCAGCGGCACGAAATCAAGATCCCGAGCGGCATCCAGTCAGGCAAGCAGATCCGCCAGCGCGGCGCTGGCATGCCGGTGCTGAACGGGCGCGGCTATGGTGATCTGGTCATCCAAGTCGATGTCGAAACGCCCACGCGCCTCACGGCCAAGCAGAAGGAACTGCTCGAAGCCTTCCGCGACACGGAAACTGGCGAGGAATGTCCGCAATCAACCGGCTTCTTCAGCAAGCTCAAGGAATTGTGGGGCGACTGAGCGCGCTCTGTTCCATACCTGAAATCAGCAGGCCGGGCGCAGGATCATCTGCCCCGGCTTTTCTGTAACAGCTGGGCAGAACAGGTTTCGCTCACTGGTGAACGTTCCTTTCGTTGATTGGCGGTTAGCGACCAAGCGAGGACATTCCCCTCCCGCAGGCGGGAGGGGCTAGGGGTGGGCGCGAGCGTAGCGAGCTTCTACCTTAGCCATTAAAAATCAACGCGGGGTTGCGCCAACCCACCC
>CAMPHR010000011.1 GCA_946886075.1 uncultured Novosphingobium sp.
CTCCCTAGCCCTCTCCCCTGAAGGGGAGAGGGAACAGGTTGCTCCTTAACCCCCCACAACAACCCCTTCGACACGACGCCTCGCACCCGCTACCATCCGGCCCCATGAAACCGGTAATCTTCGGCCTCTCCGGCGAGACGCTCACCTCTGACGAACGCGCCTTCTTCGCGGACGCTCAGCCTGCGGGCTATATCCTCTTCCGCCGCAACATTGTCGATCGCGCCCAAGTGCGTGCGCTGACGGACGATCTGCGCGCGCTTCACGGGCGCGACAACCTGCTGATCATGATCGACCAGGAGGGGGGGCGCGTCGCCCGCATGCAAGCGCCGGTCTGGCCAAGCTTCCCGCCGGGCGCCGTCTTCGATCGCCTCTATGACATCGCGCCGTCCAGCGCGATCGCCGCCGCGCGCGCCAATGCCCATGCGATCGCCGTGACATTGGCGGAGGCGGGGATCACCGTCGATGCACTCCCGCTGCTCGACGTGCGGCAGGATGGGGCGAGCGACATCATGGGCGACCGCACGTTCGGCGCTGAACCGATGCGGGTCGCGGCGCTTGGCCGCGCGGTCATCGAAGGGCTCGCCAAAGGCGGCGTGGCGGGCATTATCAAGCATATGCCGGGCCATGGCCGGGCCATGGTGGACAGCCATCATGAACTGCCTATCGTGACGGCGAGCGAAGAGGATCTCGCCATCGACCTAGCGCCATTCCAGACGCTGAAGGACACCGCCATCGGCATGACAGCGCATGTCGTCTATACCGCTTGGGACCCGGACCTCCCCGCCAGCCTTTCCGCTTCAATCATCGACACGATCATCCGCCAGCGCATCGGCTTCGACGGCCTCCTGATGTCCGATGATCTCGATATGAGGGCGCTGAACGGCAGCATCCCCGAACTGGCGGCAGGTGTCGTGGCAGCGGGTTGCGACCTTGCGCTCAATTGCTGGGGGCGGATGGCCGACATGGTGGGCATCGCCGATCTGCTCCCAGATATCAGCCATCAGTCACGCGCGCGCCTCGACCGCGCCATGGCATCGACCAGCCTCAGCGTGGAAAACCCGCCGCTCGAACAGCTTCTCGCCACGCGCGACAGCCTGCTCTCCGTGGTAGCTGCGTGAGGGCAGGCATCATCGCGTACCTTCCGGAGAAGCCTTTTGAATGTTCGCGCGGAGCCCGCAGAGAAGACATGATGAGCGATCGCTCGGCACACTTCTGCGCCTTCTGCGGGCTCCGCGCGCCTAAATGTTCACGCGGAGACGCGGAGACGCGGAGGTACAGTGCCGCAGGCGAAGCCACTCACCACTCTGAGCCCCTCCGCCATTTCCAGCGGAATTTAAGAGCGCTGCGCGCGCCTAAAGAGCCCCTCCGCGTCTCCGCGTCTCCGCGTGAACAACTCTTCCCGCCGCCAGCGCGCCAAAAAGCCCCCTGACCATGGAAGACCTCTTCACCCCGCCAGCACAGCCGCGCGAAGACATGCTGACGGTCAGCTTCGAAAGCTGGGAAGGGCCGCTGGACTTGCTGCTCGCGCTCGCCCGTTCGCAAAAGGTCGATCTGCGCGAAATTTCTATCCTCGCCCTGGTCGAGCAATATCTCGCCCACATCGAAGGCGCGCGGAAGCTGAAGCTGGAACTGGCGGCCGACTATCTGGTGATGGCGGCCTGGCTCGCTTATCTCAAATCCTCGCTGCTGCTGCCCAAGCAAGCGCAGCCTGATCCTAGCCCTGACGAACTGGCGCTGCGGCTACAACTGCGGCTTCAGCGCTTGCACGCCATGCGGGAGGCGGGGGCGCGGCTGATGGCGCGCGACCGCATCGGGCGGGATGTGTTCGTCCGCGCCCGGCCAGAGGGTCTGCGCCTGGTGCGCAAGGCGAAATGGGCCGCCAGCTTATACGACCTGCTCCAGTCCTATGGGCAGGTGCGCGCACGGACGCAGCCGGTCGTCCATATGGTCGCCGCGCGTCCGGTGATGACGCTGGATGAAGCGATCCAGCGCATCGGAACGCTGGTCGGGTCGGCGATCGATTGGACGATGCTCGAATCCTTCCTGCCCGATGGCCAGGATGGTCCGATGGCGCGATCCGCGCTTGCAAGCAGCTTCGTCGCGGCGCTGGAACTGGCGCGGCAGGGGCGGCTGGAAATTCAGCAGGAAGGTATTTACGAACCCATCTATCTGCGCGCCGCGCTGCCGGATCAGAATGGGGGACGTCTGTTGTGATGCAGGAACCGGACGATTTCATGCGCGCCGTGGAGGCCGCGCTGTTCGTCGCCGAACATCCGTTGACGGCTACGGAGTTGCGGCAGCATGTCGGGGAGGCGGGAGATCTTGCCGCCGCTCTTGCCACGCTGTCGGATCATTATGCCGGGCGCGGCATCAATCTGGTCGAACGCGGCGGGCGCTGGCATTTCCAGACGGCGGCGGACCTTGCCCACATCCTGCGGCGGGAAAAGGACGAAACGCGCAAGCTGTCGCGCGCGGCGATGGAGACGCTGGCCATCATTGCCTATCATGAGCCCGTCAGCCGTGCGGAAGTGGAGGCCATTCGCGGCGTCCAGGTGGCCAAGGGAACGCTCGACGTGCTGATGGAAGCAGGTTGGGTCAGGCCAGCGGGCAGGCGGGAGGTGCCGGGCCGCCCGCTGATTTATGCGACGACGCACGAATTTTTGTCACATTTCGGGCTTAGCAGCCGCCGGGATTTGCCGGGGATGGACGATCTGCGCGCTGCCGGATTGCTCGATCCGGTCGATCTTGCGCTGGAAGGCCTCGGCGCTCAATCCGTTCTGGAAAATGATGAGGAAGAGGCTTAAAAGGGCTTCCTTTCAGGAGAAAGTTAAAATGGGTTCCTTTTCGTTGATGCATTGGGTCATCGTTCTCCTGGTGGTCATGCTGCTGTTTGGCGGCGGGCGCATTTCGGGCCTGATGGGTGACGTTGCCAAGGGCATCAAGAGCTTCAAGAAGGGCATGGCGGACGATGACGACGATATCGCCCCGGCCAAGCCTGCCACGCGGATCGAAGGGCATCGCGTGCCTGAACAGGACGCCCCGACCGCGACCAGCGAAGAAAAGACCAAGGCCTGATCTCCGTTAACGCCAGGCGGTAGGCGCGCATGTTTGATATCGGTTCGTCCGAACTTCTGCTGATCGTGATCGTCGCGGTGGTCGTGATCGGTCCCAAGGATTTGCCGCGCGCCCTGTACAAGGTCGGGCAAATCGTCGGCAAGGCGCGCGGCATGGCGCGCCATTTCCGCACCGGCATCGACGCGATGGTGCGCGAAGTCGAGATGGAAGAGCTGGAGAAAAAGTGGGCGGACCAGAACCGGCGCATCATGCAGGAACATCCGCCCGAAGCTTCGTCCGGCCCTGCTATGGAGCCATTGGCCGATACGTCAGGCGCCGCCGCGCCGACTGCATCTTCGCCGCCGCCTTTCGTCGCCCAATCGGCGCCCGTTGCTCCGCCATCCGTCGCTCCGGCGCCTGCCGCCGAAGGCCCGCCCTATATCGCGGCCCAGTCCACTCCCGCGGCCAAGGGTGACGCTCAGGCATGAAGGACATTGATGATACAAAGGCGCCGCTGCTCGACCATCTGATCGAATTGCGCGGGCGGCTTTTGAAGTGCGTCTGGGCGCTGTTCCTGACCGGCGCGGTCTGCTTCTATTTTTCCGACAAGCTGTTCGCGTTCCTGGTGCATCCGCTGAAGGAAGCATTTGGCGATGGCGGCGGGCGGCTGGTCTATACCAAGCTGTACGAGGCTTTTTTCGTCCAGGTGAAGGTAGCGATCTTCGGCGCCTTCTGCCTCTCCTTCCCGATCATCGCGAACCAGCTGTGGGCGTTCATCGCGCCGGGCCTTTATGCCAAGGAAAAGAAGGCCTTATTGCCGTTCCTGGTGATGACGCCCGTACTGTTCCTGATGGGCGCCAGCCTTGCTTATTATGTCGTGATGCCGACCGCGTTCCATTTCTTCCTGCAATTTCAGGGAAACAGCGGAGGCCTTCAGGTAGAGGCCCTTCCCAGCACCGACGCCTACCTCACTTTGGTCATGCAGTTCATTCTGGCATTCGGCATCAGCTTCCTGATGCCGGTCCTGCTGATGCTGCTGAACCGCGCCGGTTTCGTCACCCGCGCTCAATTGATCGGCCTGCGCCGCTACATGATCGTCGCCGCCTTCGTTCTCGCGGCCGTTTTGACCCCCCCGGATGTCGTATCGCAGCTGATGCTCGCCATCCCCCTGTTGCTGCTCTACGAAATCACGATCATCGCGATCTGGTTCACCGATCGCAAACAAGCCCGCCAAGCAGCCGAGGCTGACGGTGCTGATCCTTCCGTGAGCTAAAAAAAGGCCCGCCATGTGGCGGGCCGCTAGGGTTGGGAGCCTGATGGGGCAGCTTACTTCGCTGCGTCTTCCACTGCCTCGCCAGCGCTCTGCACGTCTTTGCCCGCGCCTTCGACGGTGTTGCACGCGGCCACCATCAGCGAACCGGTGAGCAGCAGGGCAGCAAGGATCTTCTTTGTCATGGTCGTCTCCTAACGAAAAGCTCGAGCCGGATGGCCGCGCTATCCAGCGGCTGAGGGGGAGAACCCGCAGAGGCGAAATACGTTCCGCATCCGGAAATACCTGCGTGGGAGGAGGATTGCCCTGAAAAAATCTGAGCCCGGAACGCGTCGGGGGGGGGGGAGATGCGTTCCGGGCTCATGTTTTTTTGGATAGCAAGAGCGGGGGGCAAAAGATTTGCTATCCGGTATGCAGAACCCCCGATAACGACATTTGGTTCCGCCGTTCCGCCGCCTTTAGATGTTTTTTATTAGCCAGCAGAATCAAAGGGTTGTTTTGAGGCCCGAAGATAAGTGCAATCGCCAAGGTCAAAAAAGTGGGCGTCCGCTGTTCCGAAATTCGGGCCGGATTGTCGATTGGGGAAGCATGTCCCCAGCAGGGGGTGCGGGCACGGCGAGGGGCGCCGTGACGTCCATGTCTGCCGGTGGCAAAATCCGCTCGATCGACGCTGACCGAACGGGCCAGGCTTTGGGTGAGGGACCTGACTGCCACTCCCGGCCGGAATAGGGGATGCGGAACGCTGCCTCCGTCCCGTTGAAGCCGGGCATCTGGTAAAAGATGTGGGCGCCAATCACGGCAACGGGCCGCTTCGATGCTGCCCATCCCGGCCGCACCGCAAGCGTGTGGTAGAATGTGGCCAATCCCACAGGTGCATAGACGCGGCCTGCGAGCGCCTGCTCGGCGATGCGGCGGGCGCGCGCCCAGCTTTGTGCATGATTGGCACGCCCCATCGACCCGTCGCAACTAAAGGTAAATTGGCACAGGGAATCGGTGCGTTCCGATCCCTGATAGACGACGCCGCAGACGCTGTGCGGCCACAGGGGATTGCGCATGCGATTGAGTACAACCTGCGCGACGGCGCGTTGGCCTTCCTCCGGCTCATTGGCCGCTTCATAGTAGATGGCGGAAGTGAGGCAGTTGAGCGCCCGGTAGCTGTCCAGCGGAGTCTTGCCGCGGAACGCTGCGGCAGGCGCAGCGTCGATGGTGCCGAGCTTCAGCACATGCGGACTGCTCCCCGATGCGGCCGGTAAATCCTGAAACATGTCGTCGGCGAAGAAATAGGCGGAGCCGGGGAAATTTTCGCCCGCTTTTTCCGAGACAGCATAGCGCGACCGAGCGTCCGCGAGCATGTCGAGCGGCGCGGCCGTGATCAGGCGCGGCAGGGCAAGCGCGGTCAACGCCAGGGCGGCCAATGCCACATGCCAAGATCGCGCGCGTACCATGTTGAAGCTGTTTGCTATCACCAAATCATCGCGGCCCGATGCCGCATGGCGCCCGCGATAGCGCAAAAGCCTTGCCACTTTCTTCCCGGACGCCGCGATATTTGCGCGGGACATGCAATCAGGTCTTTGGATGGATCAGCATTCCCTTGCTTGGCAAGCGTGCATCCGCTCCGCTATGCGATGTGCATGCTGGTTCAGAATGATAGCCTCGCCCTGATTGGCAACACGCCGCTGGTGCGCCTTGCCGGCCCGTCGGAAGAGACGGGCTGCGACATCTTCGCCAAGTGCGAGTTCGCCAATCCCGGCGCGTCGGTGAAGGACCGCGCGGCGCTCTTCATCGTCAATGATGCGGAAGAAAAGGGGCTGTTGCAGCCCGGCGGGACGATTGTCGAAGGAACGGCGGGCAATACCGGCATTGGCCTGGCCCTGGTCGCCAATGCCAAGGGCTACAAGACGATCATCGTCATGCCCGAGACGCAGAGCCGAGAAAAGATGGACACGCTGCGCGCGCTGGGCGCCGAGCTGGTCACCGTGCCTGCCGCAGCCTATTCCAACCCCGGTCATTTCGTCCACACATCCCGCCGGATCGCGGAAGAGACGGAGAATGCGATCTGGGCCAATCAGTTCGACAATATCGCCAATCGGAAGGCGCATATCGTCGGCACGGCGGAGGAAATCTGGCAACAGCTGGATGGGCAGATTGACGGCTTCACCTGTGCGGCGGGAACGGGCGGGACGATTGCCGGGGTGGGCCTTGGCCTCAAGGCGCATGATGAGAATATCACCATTGCACTGACCGACCCCTACGGCGCGGCGCTCTACAATTATTATGCGCATGGCGAATTGAAGGCCGAAGGATCATCGGTCGCCGAAGGCATTGGCCAGGGCCGGATTACCGCCAATCTGGAAGGCGCGCCGATCGACACCCAGTTCCGTATTTCCGACGAGGAAGGGTTGCACTGGGTCGAACGGCTGCTGGCGGAAGAGGGGCTTTGCCTCGGTCTTTCGTCGGGGATCAATGTCGCGGGCGCGGTTGCGCTGGCACGCGAGCTTGGTCCGGGCAAGCGGATCGTCACCATCCTGTGCGACACCGGCTTCCGCTATCTGTCGACCCTGTACAATCGCGAGTGGCTGGAAGCGAAGGGCTTGACGGTCTTCCCCTGGCTCGCGCACAATCGCTGATCGTCGACACGGGTCGCGGCGAAAAGATAAAGAGCGCTTTGATGGCTGAACATCCCCGCCGACAGGAAGGGTTGCAGCGTGTCCAGATCGGCCTCACGGGGCTGGCGGGCGTGGTGCTCCTCGTAGGTTTGGCGAATATCGTTATTGAAAAGGCGCGGATCGATGATCCGGCGGTGCCACCGCCTACGGTGCCCACGCTGGACATCAATGCCGTTGCGCCCAAGGAGCCGCTGGCGGAACTGGGCGTGCAGCCGGCGCCAGAGCAGCAGCCGATTGTTCCTGACCTGCAACCGGACCCTAATCTGCGCAAGCCGATGGATCGCGATCCACAAGCGTCCGGCCGCTGATCATCATAATCGAGCCGCGCATTTCATGAAGGTGGCGGTGCGCACATTGCTGATGTTGTGCTCAGGCCCTCTGCTGGTTCTGCTTGGCGGGCTGCCATTCATATTGCAAGCGGGCCAGGTGGACCCGCGGCACTGGTCCTGGCCCGCGCTGATGCTCGTCCCTGTTGCGCTTATGCTGACGCTGAAGCGCGGCTGGCTTCACGCCATATGGGCGGGGGTGGGAAGCTTCGGGACGGTCCTGATCTTTATCACGCTGGCGGCCTCCTCCTCTCCCGCGTTATCAGAGGTGGGCTGGCTCGCGCTTGTGGTCGCGCTGGCGGTCATGGCTGGCATTTGCCTATCTCGCCGGACGTGGTTTGGCGGCATCCTGTGCGTCGGTGCCCTCCTGTCCTGCTGGGTCGCGCGGGATCGGCCTCTCCCTGCGTCACCATCACCTCGTCCGGAATTGGCGGTGATCAGCGCATTGCCCTTATTCTGGCGGGAAGGAGAGGCGGGCTTTGGCGCGCGAAGTGATGCGCCGATCATCACCATTTTGCGGCAGCGATTCGATGTGCGACCCGTGGACAGTCCGCTGGCCGGACCGATGAGGAGTGCGAAGGCGCTGCTGGTCGCCCAACCTCGCGCGCTTTCGCCAACCGAACTGGTCGCTCTGGACGATTGGCTGCGCAAGGGCGGGCGGCTCTTGTTGCTGGCAGATCCTCTGCTGCGTTGGCCATCGCCGCTGCCGCTGGGTGACCGACGGCGCCCTCCATCGATCAGCATGGCCGCGCCACTGCTCCATCATTGGGGCGTGCGCCTGCTGGCACCTGCTGCGCTGGGAGAAGATCGCCGCATCTTGGAACACGGCGGCTTGCTGACAATGATGGCGAGCTCCGGCTTTGCGCTGGAGCCTCGGGCCTCGTGCCGCCTGGAGGAACATGGCTTGATTGCGCGATGCCGGATCGGACGGGGGCAGGCTGTTCTGATCGCGGACGCTGACCTGATCGACGACCGATTGTGGCTGGCGGATGTTGCGGCTCCTCTCAATCCCCAGTTTTGGACGGCTGATACTCCGGGCTTTGTCATCGAGGCGCTGGGAGGCGGGGCCATGGAGCGGCGCAATTGGTTGCGGACGATGGGCGACCTTGTGCTCGCATTGCGCTGGGGCCTTCTCGCTGGGATCGGCTGGGCCTTCCTGGGAACCGTGATCTTGGGCAGGCTGTGGAAGGCAAATGCTCGCGTCGGAGTACACCTTGGCCCATCGATGAGGCCATAAATGCATAATTGAACCAGAACAAAACAGGATTTCCCGGAATCTCCCGACTTTTCCCTTTTCATAAACCCCGCGCCTTGGTATCTAGGACGCATAGGGGTTTGTCAGGCTTTGCTAGTCCTGCGCACCGGCCGCGATGATGCGCGTTGGTGAGCGACGGCCTGTGCCCCTGCGAACAGAGGGGCAGCAGTCCGTAAGTGTCGGATATCATTCTCTTTACAGGCAACGCGTTCAGCGTGGCGGACGGCAAGGGCCGTTTCGTCTTGCCGTTGGAGATGCGCCGGCAGGTCAAGCTGTCCAGCGGAGGCGAAACGCGCCTTTATCTCTCCGTCCACGGCGACAACCCCTGCGCCACGGGCTTCGGAGAATCGCATCGCCGCTTCCTGTTCACTGAAGTCGAGGAACTGGCCCGCGAAGCGCGTGCCCATGGCCGCGACTATAATGCCGACCTGGAACTGGAGCGCCGCCTCGGCACAATCGAGGAGGTGAATTTCGATGAGGGCGGCCGCTTTGCCATGCATCCCGACATCAAGGATGAATATGGCATCACTGACGCTGTCTTCTTCTATGGCGTCGGCCGCTATATTCAGATCTGGAAGCCGGAAACGCTGGCAGACAGCAAGGATCGCCCCGAGCTGATCCGTAACAAGGTGCGGCGCTGGCTCGATCAGCGGGATGCGGGAGGCGGCAAGTGACCGTTCCTGCCGATACGGATCGTCACGTCCCGGTTCTGCTCGATGAAGTGCTGCATGCCCTCGCCATCAACCCCGGCGAGGTCCATGTCGACGGCACGTTCGGCGCGGGCGGCTATTCCAGCGCGATGGCGGGCAAGGGCGCCAAGGTGTTCGCCTTTGACCGTGACCCGGATGCGATTCGGGAGGGCGAAGCGCTGGCGGCGGAGAAGGGCATCACCCTGATTGCCGGGGAATTCTCCCGCATGGAGCAGTTACTGGCTGATCATGGCGTTACATCCGTGTCCGGTATCACGCTCGACATCGGCGTGTCCTCGATGCAGCTCGATCGGCCCGAGCGCGGCTTTTCCTTCCAGTCCGACGGTCCGCTCACCATGACGATGAGTCAGAGCGGGATGAGCGCCGCTGATTTCCTGAACAACGCCCCTGAGCAGGAGATCGCCGACGTCCTCTATCGCTATGGCGAGGAGCCGCGTTCACGCCGGGTGGCGCGCGCGATCGTGGAAGCTCGTCCGCTGGAGCGGACCGGTCAGCTCGCCAGCGTCGTTCGCCGGGCGCTTGGGCACAAGCCGCATGACAAGAAGGACCCGGCTACCCGCACCTTCCAGGCGATCCGCATTCATGTGAATCGTGAACTGGAAGAGCTGGAACGCGGGCTGGAAGCGGCGGAAGCGATGCTGGAGGAGGGCGGGCGTTTGGCCGTCGTCACCTTCCACAGCCTGGAAGACCGGATCGTAAAGCAGTTCCTGCGGCAGCGTAGCGGTGGCGAAGGCGCGGGATCGCGTCACTTGCCCGAGCGCAAGGCTGCTGCTGCGCCGACGTTCCACAAGCCCGCCAAGGTGATCCGTCCCGGGGAGGCGGAGCTGGCGCGCAATCCTCGGGCGCGCTCGGCGACCTTGCGCAGCGCGGTTCGTACATCGGCCGTCATCCCGTCCCAGCCAAATTCTTCCAGGAGCGCCCGCCCATGATCGCGGTGAAGAGGTTGCAGAGCCTGATCTGGATCCTGCTCGTCGCGCTGGGTGCGCTTGGCGCTTATCTGGTGTCGCTCAAGGTAGCGACCGAGCGTAACGAGCTGATGAAGGTGCAGGCGCAGATTGCGCGGGCGCGGGCGGACATTCGCTATCTGGAGACGGAGTTCAGCGCGCGGGCGAGCATGCGGCAGCTGGAGCGCTGGAATCAGGATGATTTCATGTATGCGACGCCGACGGCTCAGCAATATCTGGGCGGTGAGCGGGCGCTCGCGAACCTCGATGGCATCCAGCCGAACGGGCCTGATTATGTTGCTCCTCCGGTCATGGTCGCGATGGTCGAAAGTCCCGCTGACCTGCCATCTGCGCCGCAGGCCGCTCCGGCAAGCCCCGCCGCCACCCAGATTCGCAGCGACATCGCTGTGATCCGTGAGGCCCATGCGGCCGACAATGTCGAGAAGATTGCCAAGACCGCAGCCAAGAGTGCCGCCGAAAAGGCGAAGGATGATGCGGACGTGTCGAAGCCCAATCCGCTCGCCCGCCGGGCTGAGCGCATGGCGATGCTGGACGCCAAGCTGCTCGACGACAGCACCATGGGCGACATCAGCGACAAGGCGGCGCGCGAACGCAAAAAGGGAGCGCGCTGATGGCGACGATCATCGTTCAGCCCGGTGGCGCCAGAGCTGGTAAGCAGCGGGTCGACCTAACTGCGATCGCGCATAATCGGCTGATGCTGCTGCTGATCCTGTTCATGGCCATCACGGCGGTGGTGATCCTGCGGCTGACCTGGGTTGGCATTTTCGCGCATGGGGCAAGTGGGAATGGCGATGCGTCCGCTCTCCTTCCCGCCCGGGCGGACATTGTCGATCGCAATGGCGTGCCACTCGCCCGCACGATGGATGCCTATTCCATTGCCGTGCGCCCGTCGAAGCTGATCGGCGAGCCCGCCGAACTTGCGCGCAAGCTGCACGAGATTTTCCCCGATGAGCCTGAAGCGGCATTTTACAAGAAGCTGACCGGCAAGGGCTGGGCCTATCTGCGCCGCCGTGCGCTGCCCGAGGAAGTGGCGGCGGTGAATGCGCTGGGCGAGATCGGCATCGAATTTCCGCGTGAGAAGGAGCGGCTTTATCCGCAGCGCAGCCTTGCCGCACATGTACTTGGCTTTGCGCCCAACGCCGACGGGCAGGGCGGCATGGGCGTGGAGGCTGCGTTCAATGACCGGCTGACCGATGCGGCGCTGCGCGGGCAGCCTTTCGCCATTTCGATCGACAGCCGGGTACAGGGCGCGCTGGAAAGCGAGCTTTACGCCCAGATGGTCGCGCAGAATGCCAAGGGGGCGGGCGGGATCATCATGGACGCCAATACCGGCGAAGTGATCGCGATGGCGTCGATCCCCGTGTTCGATCCCAACAAGCTCCAAAATTATGCGGGCAAGAAATGCAGCGAATCGCCGCTCTGCAACCATATGGTTCAGGCGCGCTATGAATTGGGTTCGACCTTCAAGCCGCTGTCGATCGCCGAAGCGATCGATAAGGGCGTCGTCACGTCCATGGCCAAGCGCTATGACGCCACCGCACCGCTCGCCGTGGCGGGGTTCCGCATCAAGGACGACCACTCGCTTGGCCGTTGGATCAACGTGCCGGAAATCCTGGTCCACAGCTCCAACATCGGCACCGCGCGCATCGCTGATGAAATGGGCGCCGCGCCGATGCAGCAGCTGTTCCGCAACCTGCAGTTCGATCAGCGCGCCCCGATCGAGCTGAAGGAGCGCGCCAAGAGCATCTGGCCCTATAATTGGGGCCGCATAACGACCATGACCGTATCCTACGGCCATGGCATCGCGGTGACGCCGCTGCATCTCGCTACCGCTTATGCAGCGCTGGTGAATGGCGGCATCTGGCGGCCTGCGACCTTGCGCAAGCTGCACGCCAATGAAGTGCCCGAAGGCCACCGCGTCTTTTCCGCCGCCACCAGCGCGCGGATGCGGCAGCTGTTGCGGATGATCGTCGCCGCGGGTACAGGTCGCAGCGCCGACGCCAAGGGATTCCGGGTGGGCGGCAAGACGGGTTCCGCCGAGAAGCCTGAAGAAGGCCGGTACAATAAGAGTTCACTGGTGACGACTTTCGCGTCCGCATTTCCTATGGATAATCCCCGCTACGTCGTGCTGACGATGATGGACGAACCCAAGGGCAACGCGCAGACTTTCGGCCTGCGTACCGCCGCCTGGACCGCTGCGCCGGTGGTGAAGCGCGTGGTCGAACGCACCGCGCCGATGCTGGGCGTGCTGCCCGACGAGCGGCGCGACGTGGACATATCCGACCTCATGCCCTTGCTCGGGCAGGACAAGGAAAAACATTGAGATGCGCCTCGGGTCGCTCATCGAGGGGCTGGACGTGAAGCTCGACGGCGGGGCGCCTTTGGACGCTCCGGTGTCGGGCTTCGCGATCGATAATCGGAAGGTTGCGCCGGGCACGGTCTTCGGCGCCTTTCAGGGGCTGCGGGTAAATGGCGAGGATTTCATCGCCGATGCCGTGCGCGCTGGTGCCGTCGCCGTCGTTGCGCGACCGGAAGTAAAGGTGGAAGGGGCGGTGCACATCGCCCATGACAATCCCCGTCGCCTCTTCGCTCTGCTTGCTGCCCGTTATTTCGCGCCCTTCCCCGAAGTGACGGTTGCAGTCACCGGGACCAATGGCAAGACGTCGACCGTGGAACTGGCCCGCCAGCTGTGGCGGATGCTGGGCCATCATTCGGCGTCTATCGGCACTCTGGGTGTTACCACCTCCGTCGATCAGGTGTCGACCGGGTTGACGACGCCGGACATCGTCACTTTCCTGTCCAACATGTCGGGCCTGAAGCGCGAGGGTATCACCCACGCGGCGTTCGAGGCGTCGAGCCATGGCCTTGCGCAGTATCGGACGGAAGGACTGCCAGTATCTGCCGCCGCCTTCACCAACCTGTCGCGCGATCATCTCGACTATCATGGCGACATGGACAGCTATTTCGACGCGAAGATGCGGCTGTTTGATGAAGTTGTCGCGCCCGACGGGACGGCCATCGTGTGGGCTGACGACCAATGGTCGGACAAGGTGATCCAGCGAGCTACGAAGCGGGGGCTTCGTGTGCTGAGCGTCGGGGTGCAGGGGCAGGCATTGCGTCTTGCCAACCGCACCCCGACCCAGTTGGGCCAGACGCTGGAAGTCGAGGTTGAGGCTAAGCTTTACAAGGTCAACCTGCCGCTGATCGGCGCCTACCAGGCCGCCAACGCCTTGACCGCTGCGGGTCTCGTCATCGCAGGTGGCGAGGATGTGGCGAAGGTCCTGGAGCTGCTGGGCCGGGTGCAGCCTGTGCGTGGTCGCTTGGAGCGGGCAGTAATCACCAAGGCGGGCGTGCCCGTCTATGTCGATTATGCGCATACGCCGGACGGACTGCGCGCGGCGATCGAGGCGCTTCGCCCCCACACGCGTGGCAAGCTGATCGCGCTGTTTGGCGCTGGCGGCGATCGTGACGCTGGCAAGCGTCCGCAGATGGGCAAGGTTGCGGCCGAACTGGCTGATCATGTCATTGTCACGGACGACAATCCGCGGTCGGAGGATCCTTCTGCCATTCGCACTGCCGTCATGGCGGGAGCGCCCGGCGCCGAGGAAATTGGCGGCCGTCGCGCTGCCATCGCCGCCGCGATTGCTCAGGCTGGAGCCGATGATATCGTGCTGCTGGCAGGCAAGGGACATGAGCAGGGGCAGATTATCGGCGACCGGGTGCTGCCCTTCGACGATGTCACCGTTGCGCGGGAGTGCGCTGGGTGAGCGATCTCTGGACCTCCGAGGAAATAGCGCAAGCCATAGGGGGCGTCGCTTCGGCGCCCTTCGCCGTTTCAGGCGTCGCGTTCGACAGCCGTGAGGTGACGGACGGCGACCTGTTCGTGGCGATGAAGGGCGAGACGACGGACGGCCATCGCTTCCTCGACAAGGCCTTCGGTCAGGGCGCGGCGGGTGCGATCGTCAGCGAGCCGGTTGCGCAGCCTCATATCCTTGTCCCCGATAGCGCTGCTGCGCTTGAAGCATTGGGTCGCGCTTCCCGTGCGCGCATGCAGGGCAAGGTGATCGGCGTTACCGGCTCTGTCGGCAAGACGGGGACCAAGGAAGCGCTGTTCCACGCGCTCGACCGCATCTGTCCGGACCAGGTGCATCGTTCGGTCAAGAGCTACAATAACCATGTCGGTGTGCCGCTAAGCCTGTCCCGCATGCCTCGCACTTCTGCCTTCGGCGTGTTCGAGATGGGCATGAACCATGCGGGCGAGTTGGCAAAACTGACGCGGCAGGTGCGGCCCCATGTCGCCATCGTGACGGCGATTGCTCCGGCGCACATCGAATTTTTCGGCACAGAAGAAAAGATTGCAGAGGCCAAGGCGGAAATCTTCGAAGGGCTGGAGCCCGAAGGCACGGCGGTCATTCCTTATGACAGCCCGCATGTGGCGACGCTCTATGCCGAGGCCGAGCAGCATGCCGCCCGGATACTGACCTTCGGTTTCGACGAAGAAGCCGATGTGCGCGCGCGTGACATGGTTCCGGCGGCCAATGGCGGGACGCTGGTCACGGCTACGCTGCCGAGCGCGGAACTGTGTTTCACGGTAGGCGCGCCGGGCGAACATTGGGTGTCGAATGCGCTAGCGGTGCTGGCAACGGTAGAGGCGTTGGGTGGCGACCTGGCTGCGGCGGGTCTGGCGCTTGCTGAACTGCCGGGGCTGGCAGGGCGGGGTGAACGGCGCATGATCGCCGTCGCAGGTGGCGAAGCGCTGCTCATAGATGAGAGCTACAATGCCAATCCGCTGAGCATGGCCGCCACGCTCAAGCAGTTGGGCAAGGAGAATGCGAGCCGCCGCATTGCGGTTCTGGGCGGCATGCGTGAGTTGGGTGACCGGAGCTACGAACTCCATGCCGGGCTCATCGAGCCGCTCGCGGCCGGAAAAGTGGATTACGCCATTCTGGTGGGCGATGAAATGACACCATTGGCCGACACGCTGGAGGGCAAGCAGTTGGCCTTTGCGCATGTGCCCGATACGGCTGCGGCCACCAATCTCATCCAGACGGAAATGCGGGCTGGCGACGCGATCCTGGTCAAGGGTTCGAACGGTATCGGCCTGTCGCGCCTGATCGCCGCGCTTGGGGAACATAAGAACTGATGCTCTACTGGCTCGCCCAGACGATGGATTTCGCGGGGGTTTTCAACCTTGTCCGCTATTTAAGCTTTCGCGCGGGCGCGACGATTGCGACGGCGCTCATTATTGGCCTGCTCCTTGGTCCCCGCTTCATCGGCTGGCTTCGCGTGCGGCAGGGCAAGGGGCAGCCGATCCGTGACGATGGTCCCCAGAGCCACCTCGCCAAGCGGGGTACCCCGACCATGGGCGGCCTCATGATCCTCACCTCGATGATCACATCGGTCCTCCTGTGGATGGACCTGTCCTCCATCTATGTGTGGGCCTGTCTGTTCGTGACGCTGGGCTTCGGCGCGATCGGTTTCCTCGATGATTATGACAAGGTCACGAAGGCCAGCCACAAGGGGCTTTCGGGCAAGATGCGCCTCGCCTTCGAGTTCCTGATAGCGGGCGTGGCTGCTTGGTTGATCGTCAATCAGCATGGCAACACCGCTCTCTACCTGCCTTTCTACAATGGTCCGGCGATCGAGCTTGGGCCATTCTACTTCCTCTTTGCTGCCTTTGTGATTGTGGCATTTGGCAATGCGGTAAACCTGACGGATGGGCTCGATGGACTGGCGACGATGCCGGTGATCATCGCCTGCATGGCGTTCATGGCGATCGTTTATCTGGTCGGTCGCGCGGATTTTGCCGCTTATCTTGGCATTCCCCACGTACCGGGCGCGGGCAATCTCACCATTCTATGCGGTGCGATCATCGGCGCGGGTCTGGCGTTCCTCTGGTTCAATGCCCCGCCTGCCGCCGTTTTCATGGGCGACACCGGCAGCCTTGCGCTTGGCGGCACGATCGGCGTGATCGCGGTGACCGCTCACCATGAAATCGTGCTCGGCGTCATCGGCGGCTTGTTCGTGGTGGAAGCGATGAGCGTCATCATCCAGGTCTTCTTCTACAAGCGGACCGGAAAGCGGGTGTTCAAGATGGCGCCGATCCACCATCATTTCGAGCAGCTGGGCTGGGCAGAGCCGACGGTGGTGATCCGCTTCTGGATCATCTCCTTCGTGCTGGCGCTTGCCGGTCTTGCCACGCTGAAGCTGCGGTGAGCGCGATGGCACTTACTTCCTCGGCCTTTGCTGGCAAAAAATATGCGGTGCTGGGCCTCGCGCGGTCTGGCCTCGCCACCGTCGAAGCGCTGGTGGCGAGTGGAGCGCGGGTCGTCGCCTGGGACAATCGCGACGAAGCGCGTGCGGCTGTTGCCGACAAGGCGGAGCTTGCCGACCCGCTGGAAATCGACCTCGCTGGCTTTGACGGGGTCGTTGTTTCCCCCGGCGTGCCGCTCAACAAGCATCCTATCGCTATGCAGGCTAAGCTGGCGGGCGTGCCCGTCATCGGCGACATCGAGCTGTTCGCGCTTGCCCGTCCGACGCTGCCTGCCCATCGCGTGGTGGGGATCACCGGCACCAACGGCAAGTCGACCACAACTGCGCTTGTCCATCACATCATCGAAACGGCGGGCATCCCGACCCGGATGGGCGGCAATATCGGATTGCCAATCCTGGGGCAGGAGCCGCTGCCGGAAGGCGGCGTCTATGTGCTGGAACTGTCGAGCTATCAGATCGACCTGACGCAGAGCCTGGACTGTGACGTCGCGGTGCTGCTCAACATCACGCCCGATCATCTCGATCGCTATAATGGCTTCGAAGGCTATGTCGCGTCCAAGGCGCGGCTGTTCGCGATGCAGTCGGCTGATCATGTGGCGGTGATCGCCACCGAGGATGAGCCGAGCCGATCCATCGCCACCCAGCCGGGCGCTCGGCGCGTGAAGGTCAAGGCGAACGGCATCGACCCGGCTGCGCAGTCGAAATGGCCCTCGCTTCAGGGGCCGCACAATGCGCAGAACGCGGCCGTCGCCATCGCAGTCGCCAATGCGCTTGGCATCAGCGAAGCAACAATAGAGGCCGCGCTGCAAAGCTATGCCAGCCTGCCTCACCGCATGCAGCGGGTGCGCGAACTGAACGGCGTGCTTTATGTCAACGACAGCAAAGCGACCAACCCGGCGTCCACCGCGCCAGCCTTGGCAGCCTATCCGCCGGTCGATGGCCGGGCTCGCTTGCACTGGATCGTCGGCGGCTTGGCCAAGACGGACAATCTGGACGAATGCGCGCCCTGGTTCGGCAATGTCGCGGCCGCGTATACCATCGGTGAAGCGGGCCATATGTTCGCTGATCTGCTGAAAGATCATATGGCGGTCGATGATAGCGAGATGCTATCGGCCGCCGTCCGCCGCGCGGCGCGTGTAGCGCAGCCCGGTGATGTCGTGCTGCTTTCGCCAGCCTGTGCCAGTTTCGACCAATTCCGCGATTTCGAGGCGAGAGGCGATGCCTTCGTCGCCGCCGTCGCGGCGCTGGAAGAAGGGGGCGTGGACGGCTAAAGGCAGGGCAGGGGCGAAGAAGGGGCGACACAAAAATGTTCAGGGCAGGCGAACTGGTGAAGGGGTTCAAGAACCGCACCGTTCCGCGCGAGCGCACGGCCTTGGCCATCTGGTTCTGGGAAATCGATCGCGTCCTCCTTTCGCTGATTGTCGCGCTGATGGCGATCGGGCTCGTCGCGGTCGCGGCGGCTTCCCCGGTGGCGGCGATCGACCGTTCGACCAGCAGTGTCTCCGTCACGCCGCTCATCTACTTCTATCGCCAGCTGATGTGGGTGTTCATCGGCCTGCCGATCATGCTCATCATATCGATGCTGCCCCGTCAGCAGGCGCGGCGGCTCGCCATATTCATGACAGCCTTTTTCGTTCTGATGCTGCTGTGCGTGCCTGTCCTGGGATCGACGGTAAACGGCGCGCGGCGCTGGATCGATCTGCCCGGCTTCCGCTTTCAGCCGTCGGAATTCTTGAAGCCGGCCTATGTCGTGACCATGGCCTGGCTGCTGTCGCTGCGGGGAAAGGACATGAGTTTGCCTGTCATTCCGTTGACGGGCGTGTTGACCGCGCTGATCGCCGCGATCCTGATGAAGCAGCCGGACTTTGGCCAGACAGTGATCTTTCTTGCCTGTTGGGGCTGCCTGCTTTTGCTATCGGGCGTGTCGATGCGGTTCATCGGCATGATGGGCGGAGTGGCGCTGGCGGGCCTCGTCGCCATGTACATGTTCTATGACAATGGCCGTCAGCGCATTAACGACTTCCTCGGCATCGGTGTTGCGCAGGACACCGGGCCTGACCAGACGGAGCTGGCGTTTCGGACCATCACCCATGGTGGCTTTACCGGTGTAGGGCCAGGCGGCGGCCAGCAGAAGTTCCGTCTGCCCGAAGCGCATACCGACTATATCTTCTCCGTGATCGGGGAGGAGTTCGGCCTTCTTGCATGCATCGGCATCGCCTGCGTCTATCTGGCGATCGTCGTTCGCGTACTGCTCCGCATGCTCGACGAGGATGATAACTTCACGATCCTCGCCGCGGCGGGCCTCACCACGCAGTTCGGGTTGCAGGCGATCATCAACATGGGCGTCAATGCCCAGATATTTCCGTCAAAGGGCATGACGCTGCCCTTTATCAGCTATGGCGGCTCCTCTATGCTGGCGCTTTGTATCGGGGTCGGCCTGCTGCTTGCGTTCACACGGCGCAATCCCTTCATGGGGCGGCACACCGTCGTCAAATGGAGTGGTCGATGAGCATTTCCCGTCACTTCGTCCTTGCCGCAGGGGGGACGGGCGGTCACATGATCCCCGCGCATGCGGTCGCTGAGGAGCTGATGGCGCGCGGTCATCATGTCGCCTTGGTCACGGACGAACGTGGGGCGAAGATCCCGGGCATCTTCGATCGCGCGCAGGTCCATGTCCTGCCTGCCGGGCGTATGACCAAGAACCCGAAAAGCTGGCCGGGCGCGCTGAAGGCCATCCTTGCGGGCCGCGCCATGGCCCGCCGCCTCAATGAAACATTCCGCCCCACCGCCGTCGTCGGCTTTGGTGGCTATCCCGCCATGCCTGCGCTGCTGGGCGCTCTGGCGGACGGTATTCCTACCGCGATCCATGAGCAGAACGCCGTGCTGGGCCGCGTGAACCGGCTGCTTGCCCGCCGCGTCGATGCGATTGCGACGGCTTATCCAAAGGTCGAGCGCCTGCGCGACAAATATGCGGGCAAGGTGCATCTTGTTGGCAATCCGGTTCGCGAGGAAGTGAAGGCGCTGCGGGACGAGGAGTTTCCGGCGCTAACGGACGAAAGCGTGTTCCGTGTGCTGGTGATCGGCGGCAGCCAGGGCGCGTCCATTCTGTCGAGCGTTGTGCCAGACGGCCTTGGCATGTTGCCGCTAAGCCTGCGCCGCCGCCTGCAGGTGACGCAGCAATGCCGGGCTGAGGATATTGAGCGGGTGCGCCGCTTCTATGCCGACCTTGAAATCCCGGCTGACCTCGCGACCTATTTCAACGATGTGCCGGAAAAGCTGAGCTGGTCCCATCTGGTGATCGCGCGGGCGGGGGCTTCGACGCTGGCGGAACTGACCTGTGCGGGGCGGCCGGCGATCCTGGTTCCGCTGCCGAGCGCCATGGATGATCACCAGACGGCCAATGCGCGCGAGATGACCGAAGCGGGCGGCGCGCGGACGATCGCACAATCGCGCTTCACGGCTGTGGAACTCGCTAAGCAGATGCAGAAGATGGCGATGGAACCCGGCGCGCTCCAGAACGCCGCCAAGCGCGCCCGCGCCTGCGGCCGCCCGGACGCGGCGCGCGACATGGCCGATCTGCTCGAAAGCATCGGCCCTGCGCCGATCATGAACGATCCGCTGAAGGTCGGGCCTGTGCCGACCAGCTTGAATTTGCAGGGTGTTCCTGCGTGATCCGTACTCACCTCTCCCCGTTCGGGCTGAGCCTGTCGAAGCCCTCTTCTTTCTTGAGAGAAGAAGTGAAGCCCTTCGACAAGCTCAGGGCGAACGGATGTTTTTATAGGGAATTCTGCGCATGAAGGGTGTCGGCACCGACATCGGCACGATCCATTTCATCGGCATTGGCGGCATCGGCATGTCCGGCATCGCCGAGGTGATGCATAATCTGGGTTACAAGGTTCAGGGCTCAGACGTTGCCGAAGGCTATGTCGTGGAAGGGCTGCGCAAGAAGGGCATCGACGTGATGATCGGCCATAAGGCCGAAAATCTGGGCGACGCCGCCGTGGTCGTGACCTCCACCGCGATCAAGAAGGGCAATCCGGAAGTCGATCTGGCGCTGGAACGCCGCGTTCCTGTCATCCGCCGCGCTGAAATGCTCGCGGAGCTGATGCGCCTCAAATCGACGGTTGCGGTTGCCGGTACGCATGGCAAGACGACGACCACCTCCATGGTCGCGGCGCTGCTGGACGCTGGCGGAGTGGACCCGACCGTCATCAATGGCGGCATCATCAACAGCTATGGCTCCAACGCGCGCCTTGGCAAGAGCGACTGGATGGTGGTGGAAGCCGACGAGAGCGACGGCAGCTTCTTGCGCCTCGACGGCACGCTGGCGGTGGTCACCAACATCGATCCCGAGCATCTCGATCATTATGGCAGCTTTGACAAGGTGAAGGATGCCTTTGTCGAGTTCGTCGAAAATGTGCCTTTCTACGGCGCGGCAATGCTGTGCCTCGATCATCCCGAAGTGCAGGCGATCCTGCCGCGCGTGCAGGACCGGCGCATCGTCACCTACGGTTTTTCGGCGCAGGCCGATATTCGCGGTGAGAACGTCCAGCCGATCCCCGGCGGCAACCGCTTCGATGTGCAGATCCGCGAACGTGACGGCTCTCTCCGCCGGATCGAGGGCATCGAAATGCCGATGCCCGGCCGCCACAATGTGCTGAACGCGATGGCTGCGATCGGCGTGGCGCTGCAGATGGGTATCGATGATGCGACCATCCAGACCGGTTTTGCCAAGTTCGGCGGGGTGAAGCGGCGCTTTACCAAGGTCGGTGAAATCCCGACGGGGCAGGGGATTGCGACAGTCATTGACGATTATGGCCACCACCCGGTCGAGATCAAGGCCGTGCTGGCCGCCGCACGCGAGGGCGCCAAGGGCCGCGTCATTGCTGTCGTCCAGCCGCATCGCTTCACCCGGCTTCGCGACCTGATGGACGAGTTCCAGCAGGCGTTCAACGACGCCGATGTGGTCTACGCCGCTCCGGTCTATCCGGCGGGCGAGCAGTCGATCGAAGGCGTGGACAGCGCCGAGCTGGTCGCAGGCCTGAAGCGTCGCGGGCACCGTTCTGCCGCTACGGTGGATGGGGCGGATGATCTCGCCCGCGTGATCGCCAGTGATGTTCAGGCGGATGACATGATCATCTGCCTAGGCGCGGGCGACATCACCAAATGGGCGGCCGGGCTGGCGCCTGCCGTCGCCGCCAAAGAAGCGGCCTGATGGTGCGAAGGCATCGACCTTGTGCATGGGGAGCGGTGGGTTGACCACAGCGCTCGCCTCCCTTCCTCCGGTTCGCGGGTCGCTCAAGGCCAACGCGCCATTGGCTCCGCTCGTCTGGTTCAAGGCGGGCGGCGTGGCGCAGTGGCTGTTCGAACCCAAGGATGCAGAGGATCTGTCGGATTTTCTCGCGCGCCTTGATCCCGCGATCCCGGTGATGGCGCTTGGTCTTGGTTCCAACTTGATCGTGCGAGACGGCGGCGTTCCGGGCGTGGTCGTGCGTCTGGGCAAGTCCTTCGCAAAGGTTGAGCAAATTGACGCCACCGCGCTCCGTTGCGGGGGAGGAGCGTCGGGCATCCTCGTTTCCTCGACGGCGCGGGATGCGGGCATCGCGGGGCTTGAGTTCCTGCGGTCCATCCCCGGCACTGTAGGCGGCTTTGTGCGGATGAATGGCGGCGCTTATGGGCGTGAGACCTGCGACATTCTGGTGGAATGCGACGTGGTGCTGCGATCTGGCGAGCGGGTGACGATGCCGCTGGAAGCTCTTGGCTACACCTATCGTCACAGCAGCCTTCCCGAAGGCGCGGTGGTGGTCAGCGCCCTTTTCCGCGGCGTTCCCGGCGAACCTGCTGCCATCCAGGCGGAGATGGACCGCATCGCCGCGGCGCGAGAGGAAAGTCAGCCTCTACGCAGCAAGACCGGCGGATCGACTTTCAAAAATCCTGACGGCCACAAGGCTTGGGCGCTGGTGGACGAGGCGGGCTGCCGCGGGCTGCAACTGGGCGGCGCGCAGGTTTCGGAGAAGCATACCAACTTCCTCCTCAACCTGGGCGACGCCAGCAGCGCCGACATCGAGGCGTTGGGCGAGGAAGTCCGTCGTCGGGTGAAGGCCAAGAGCGGCGTCGAGCTTGAGTGGGAAATCCAGCGGGTGGGAGTGAAGATATGATCCCCTTCAACCTCCCGTCATCCCAGCGAAAGCCGGGATCTTGCTCCATTAATACGGATCATGAGATCCCAGCTTCCGCTGGAATGACGCTTATTCTTGTTCTGGAGTTTTTCCAATGACCCGTGGCCCCTGGCATGTCGCCGTCCTTATGGGAGGCTGGTCCGCCGAGCGTCCGGTTTCGCTGATGAGTGGCGAGGGCGTGGCCAAAGCGCTGGAATCGCGCGGTCACAAGGTCACGCGGATTGACATGGACCGCAACGTCGCCGCTCGCCTTGCCGAAGCCAAGGCCGATGTCGTCTTCAACGCGCTCCACGGCGTGCCGGGTGAGGACGGTACGGTGCAAGGCATGATGGACCTGATGGGGCTCACCTACACCCATTCGGGCCTCGCCACCTCTGTCATCGCGATCGACAAGCAACTCACCAAGCAGGCACTGGTGCCCCACGGCATCCCAATGCCCGGCGGCCATATCGTCGACAGCGCCAGCCTATTCGAAGCCGACCCCCTGCCGCGCCCCTATGTGGTGAAGCCGGTCAATGAGGGCAGCTCCGTCGGCGTCGCCATAGTCACGCAGGACGGCAATTACGGGTCGCCCATCGGCCGCGATGTGGAAGGTCCTTGGCAGCATTTCGACCAGCTGCTCGCCGAGCCCTATATTCGTGGGCGTGAACTGACGACCGCAGTGCTCGGCGATGAGGCTCTGCTGGTGACCGAACTGCGCCCCAAAAGCGGCTTCTATGATTTCGACGCCAAATATACCGACGGCATGACTGAGCATGTCTGCCCTGCCGAAATCCCGAACGAGATTGGCGAAGCATGCAAGGCGATCGCCCTGCGCGCGCACCAGTTGCTGGGATGCAAGGGCGCCTCGCGTTCGGACTTCCGCTGGGACGACACGCAGGGGGTGGAAGGGCTCTACCTGCTGGAGGTGAACACTCAGCCCGGCATGACGCCGCTCAGCCTCGTGCCGGAGCAGGCCGCGAAACTGGGCATTGACTATGCCGAGCTGGTCGAGCGTATTGTCGAAGATGCGCTGAAGCAGAAACGGGGCGCAGAGGGGGCAGGGCATGGCTGAAGCACGCATCCGTCGCGGAGGGACCGCGCGGCTGACGCGATCAACCGGGCCGCGCGGCCGCAATGGGCCGGGCCGGGGAAAGCCGGGCAAGCGCCGTTCCTGGTTCGGCCGCATGCTTCACGCGTTGCCGGTAAGCGAGGATACGCTGCAGCGCATGGCGAGCTGGGCGATTGTCGGCATCGTTGTTGTCGCGATCGGTGGCATCGCAATGCTGATGGGTGTGCCCGCCATGGCAGGGCAGAAAGCCGCCGAAGTTGCCGCCAGTGCCGGGTTCGAGGTGCAGAAAGTCGAAGTGCGCGGCGTTGAGCGCATGGACGAACTGCCGGTCTATAATATCGCGCTGGGTCAGGTGGACCGCTCCATGCTGTCACTCGACCTTCCCAAGGTCCGCGATGAAATGCTGAAGCTTGGCTGGGTCAAGGACGCGCGCATTTCCCGCCGCCTGCCGGACACGCTGGTCGTGGATATCGTCGAGCGTGACCCGGTGGCGGTGTGGCAGCATGATGGCCAGTTGCACCTGATCGATGTGCAGGGCGTCGTCCTTCAATCCGTGTCCACGGATGCGATGCCCGACCTGCCGCTGGTCGTCGGGCCGGATGCCAATCGTCAGACTGCGGGTCTTAACAAGCTCATGGAAAATGCCCCTGCGCTCAAACCTATGCTCGCCGGTGCGACATGGGTCGGGAACCGCCGATGGGACCTGCGCTTTCAGTCGGGTGAAACGCTTTCCCTGCCGGAAGGAGACAAAACCTCTGCGACCGCGCTCGTCAACTTCGCGCGCATGGACGGCGTCAATCGGCTGCTGGGGCGCGGTATCGTGAAGTTCGACATGCGCGATCCGGATCGTTTCATCCTGCGCCTGCCGCAGAACCAAGTGAGCGATAAAGCCGACGCGAGCGCCCAGTCTCCGGCTCAGGGCGAGGAAGGCTGACGCGCATGGCCCAGCCCAAGGTCGACAAGCTCGTCACCGCGATCGACATTGGATCGTGGAAGGTTTCGGCGCTGATCGCTGGCCGGACCGACACGGGTGAACTCGCGATTTTGGGCACGGGCCAGCGGGAAAGCCGCGGCGTGCGGCGCGGCTTCATCGCCGACATGGAGCGCACGGAACTGGCGGTGCGCGAGACGGTCGAGCAGGCCGAGCGCGTTGCAGGCACAAACATCGAGGACGTTTGGGTCAGCTTTTCGGGCGGCAGCCTCGTCAGCGACGTGGTGACGGTGGAACGCGACATGGGCGGCTATCGGGTCGAACAGCCCGACATCGACGATCTGCTCGCAACCGGCCAGCAGGGCATCGATCCCGATGGGCGCGTTGTCCTCCATGCCCAGCCCACTTGCTTCACCATCAACGGCAAGGTGCCCGTCAAGAAGCCGTTGGGCATGCATGCCGACCTGTTGGGCGTTGATATCCATGTCGTGCTGGCAGATGGCGCGCCGCTCGCCAACCTCGACCTGTGTGTGCGTGGCGCTTATCTGAACGTCAATTCGATCGTCGCTTCGCCGATCGCGACCGGCCTTGCCTGCCTTTCGGAAGAGGAACGGGATCTCGGCGTCGCGCTGGTTGAATTGGGCGCGGGGGTGACTAACGTCTCGCTTTACGCAGGCGGCATGCTGGTCGGCCTGCACAGCATACCCATCGGTGCGTCGGACATCACCGATGACATCGCCTCCGCCTTTGGAATCCGCCGCAGCCAGGCAGAGCGGATCAAATGCTTTTACGGTTCGGCGATGCAGAACCGCCGCGACTTCCGCGAGATGATCGAAATCGCACCGCCGCACGGGGATGTTGCCGTGCCGGGGCAGAGCGCCGGGCCTAATGCGGACGGCGGCAAGATCACACGCGCCGCACTGGTGGCCGTCATCTGCGAGCGGCTCAATCAATTGATGACGGAGATCAACGCAGCGCTGGCTGGCATGGGCTTCAACACGCCGACCGGGCGCCAGGTGGTGCTGACCGGCGGTGGCGCGGAAATGAAGGGCATCGCCGACTATGCGCAAGGCGCGCTGGGCCGCGCCGTCCGTATCGGCAGGCCGCGCGGGCTTGCCGCATTGCCGGAAGCGCATAGCGGCCCTGCATTCGCAACGCTGGCCGGGCTTGCGCTTTATGGCGCATCGAACCCGGTTGATCTTAGAACGATAGCGCCTGCACCGCAGACCGTTCATCGTATCAACGCGCCGCAATGGTGGCAGCGAATGGTGCGGGCGATGAAGACGAACTATTGAACAAATCTAAAGCCAGACGAATTTTGCTAGTGAAATACGCTATTTTCTGTTGCATTAACTTTCGATGACAGTTTCGCTCATGTCGCCGAAGCTGGAGGGAGCTAGAATTTATGAGCATTGAGATCAGCCCGCCGCATGTAGACGAGTTGAAGCCTCGCATCGCGGTGATCGGCGTAGGCGGCGCGGGCGGCAACGCCATCGCGAATATGATCGCCGCGTCGGTTGAGGGCGTGGATTTCATCGTCGCCAACACTGACGCGCAGGCGCTGAACGCTTCGCCCGCGGAGCGCCGCATTCAGCTTGGGCCGCAAATCACCGAAGGTCTGGGTGCCGGTTCGCGCCCGGAAATCGGCAAGGCGGCCGCCGAGGAAACCATCACCTCGGTCGAAGAGGCGCTGAACGGCGCGCATATGTGCTTCATCGCTGCTGGCATGGGCGGCGGCACCGGCACTGGCGCTGCGCCCGTCATCGCGAAAGCTGCACGTGAACGCGGCATCCTGACGGTCGGCGTCGTGACCAAGCCCTTCACCTTCGAGGGCAATCGCCGCATGAAGTCGGCGGAGAGCGGCATCGAAGAGCTGCAAAAGCATGTCGATACGCTCATCGTCATCCCGAACCAGAATCTGTTTTTGATCGCGAACCCGAACACCACCTTCAAGGAAGCCTTCCAAATGGCTGACGAGGTGCTGCAGCAGGGCGTTCGCGGCATCACCGACCTCATGGTCATGCCGGGCCTCATCAACCTCGACTTCGCGGACGTCCGTTCGGTGATGGGCGAAATGGGCAAGGCGATGATGGGCACTGGCGAAGCCGAAGGCGATGGCCGTGCGCTTCAGGCGGCGGAAAAGGCGATCGCCAATCCGCTGCTCGACGGCGTGTCGATGCGCGGCGCGAAGGGCGTCATCGTGTCCATCGTCGGTGGCGACGACATGCGCCTGATGGAAGTCGATGAAGCCGCCAACCATATTCGCGAGCTGGTCGATCCGGACGCGAACATCATCTGGGGTTCGGCCTTCAACGATGGCCTCAATGGCAAGATCCGCGTGTCGGTCGTGGCGACCGGCATCGATAGCGAAGCAACCGGCGCTGCGGCTCCGCTGACCCAACCGTTCAGCTTCGCCAGCCGTCCTGCCGTCGCCGTCCCTGCCGCTGCGCGTCCCGCGCCGCAGCCCGCACCGGCCGCAGCACCCGAGCCCGAGCCGGAAACGCTTGAACTGGATGTTCCTGCGGCTCCCGCGCCCGCACCCATCCCGGCTCCTGTTGAAGAACGGGCGGCAGCGCCTGCTCCCAAGCCCGCCCCGGCGGCACCTTCGCGGCCCGCCGCCGTGTTTTCGGACGAAGACCCGTCGCAGGACGAACTGCTGCTCGGTGCCGAAGAAGCCGAAGCGCAGCCCGCTCCGGCGCCTGCGCCCGCGCCTCAAGCGGCGCCCCGCGTTGCGTCTGGCGGAACCCTGTTTGAGCGGATGGCCGGTCTGACCCGCGGCTCTGACAAGAATGCCGGCCCTGGCGATGATGCGGCATCGACGCCGGACATTCCGCGCTTCCTCAACCGCCAAAGCAACCAGTAAGGCGGGGCGGCGAAGTCCGTTCTAGACATAAAAGCGCGCCATCGGCCGCATCGGGCAGCCGGGCGCGCTTTTCATATCGATAAATTTCCCATTCACCCATCGATCCGGTAAAGGGCTAGTGTGAAACGCTCAGCTTTATGGATCCTTGGCGGCCTGTTTGTTGCAGGAGCCGCGCAGGCGCAGCCCGCTCAAATTCAGTCGCTCCGCCCCTCAGGCGCTGAAAATCTCAGCCGCAACCTGGCGCGCCTAGCGTCCAATCCGCGCGACGTGGAGGCGCTGATCGGAGCAGGCGAGGCCGCAGTCGATATGGATGACACGCGCGCGGCGGCGGGCTTCTTTTCGCGCGCCGACGCGATCCAGCCCAACAATGGACGGGTAAAGGCGGGGCTTGGCCGTGTCGCGCTCAAGGCGCAAAACCCTGCAGAGGCGCTCCGCCTTTTCGACCAGGCGACGCGTCTCGGCTTTGGCGAAGCGACGCTGCTCGCGGACCGGGGGCTGGCGCGCGACATGACCGGTGATCAGGCCGGGGCGCAGCGGGATTACCAGGCCGCGCTCAAGCATGCCCCGGAAGATCCTGACCTCATATATCGCTATGCCGCCTCGCTCGGTATTTCCGGCCAGGTCGACGGCGCCGAGAAGGTGCTTCAGCCCCTGCTCTACAAAAGCGACCGCGCAGCATGGCGATATCGCGCCTTCATCCTGGCCATGAACAACAAGCAGGCCGATGCGCGCAAGATCGCTAGCCAGACGCTGCCAGCCCAGCTTGCCGCTGCGCTGGTGCCTTATATGGAGAAGATGCCCTACCTCACCCCTGCGCAAAAGGCTGCGGCGGTGCATTTCGGTCATTTTCCAACCACAGTGGGAACGTCGCTTGCGGCCGTGACGCCAAGAGCAGCGCCGACCCCTCCATTGACGCAAGCGCCAGCCGCAACAGCGAGGCCAAGGTCGACGCCTGCACCTGCACCTACACCTACACCTACACCGTTCCCCGCTCCAACTCCGGCCCCACGGCCTGCGACGCCCATGGCAAGCGGGCAGGCGCTGCAGCCAAGCAGGCCTTCCTTCACGACAACGCCGTCATCGTCACAGCCTTCTGCGACGCCCGCGCGGCCCGCGCCGACCAGTCCTGCGCCATCTACCTTCGCGCAAACATCGACGGAAACGCGCCCGGCGCAGGTGCAAGGACCTCCCGCGTCATTTGCCACCACCACCACTGCTCGCCCGGCCGCTCCGCCGGCTGCACCGACGAACTCGCCTGGCGGGGCGACGCCAGCGCCTACCTCCGTGCCAGCGCCGCAGCAGGCCGCTCCCACTCCTCGCCCGCAGCCGAACCCCGAAGCAACACGGACCTTGGCCGACATCATCCATGCCATCGACGTGCCCGCATCGGAACGCCAGGTGAGCGTGGCGGCCGTAGATCTTTCCGAGATCGAAGCGCTGCAAGCCGCGCGCCGCGCAGAGCGGCAAGCGGCCGCGGACAAGGCTAAGAAAGCCGCTACCGCAGCCAAGGAAAAGGCCGACGCCGCTGCAAAGGCCAAGGCGAAAGCGGAAGCTGACGCCAAGGCCAAGAAGGCTGCCGAGGAAAAGGCTCGGCTTGCCGCCAATCCGTCACGCAATTGGGTGCAGGTCGGCACGGGCGCGGATCGCGGCGCTCTCGCCTTCACGCTCAAGAACCTCCGCCGCAAATATGATGAGGTAAAGCCGCAGGACGGCTGGGTCGCGACTTGGGGCCGCACAAACCGGCTGCTGATCGGTCCCTTCGCCAGCTTCACCCGCGCCAAAACGGTGGAAGCCAAGCTGAAATCCGCAGGCGCAGATGCCTTTGCCTGGCAAAGCGACGCAGGCGAGGTGGTCGAACGGCTGGGAGGGAAGTAAGGGCGTCCCCATGACGACCCTTGCTCCCTATGCTTCGCACCCCAGCCGCAGCCGTGGCCGCCTGCATCCCGAACCGGGCGGTGAACTGCGCGGCCCTCGCGACATCTTTCAGCGGGATCGCGATCGCATCATCCATTCCATCGCTTTCCGTCGGTTGCGGCACAAGACGCAGGTGTTCGTATCGCCGGACGGTGATCATTTCCGCGTTCGCCTGACCCATAGCCTGGAAGTGGCGCAAATCGGCCGGACGACCGCGCGCACTCTCGGTCTCAATGAGGATCTGACCGAGGCGCTGTGCCTTGCGCATGATATTGGCCATCCGCCCTTCGGCCATGCGGGGGAGGATGCGCTGGAAGCGGCGCTGGAGGATCATGGCGGCTTTGACCATAATGCGCATACGCTGCGCACGCTCATGCTGCTGGAATCGCCCTATCCCTGCTTTCCCGGTCTCAACCTTAGCTGGGAAATGCTTGAGGGGCTGGCCAAGCATAACGGCCCGGTCGATCATCCCGGCTGGGCCATGCGGGAAATGGATGCGCTATTCCCGCTGGAGCTGTCTTCCCACGCTTCGCTGGAGGCGCAGTTGGCGGCGATCGCGGATGACATCGCCTATGACAATCACGACATTGACGATGGCCTGCGCGCTGGATTGCTGACGCTTGAGCAATTGCTTGAGGTTCCGATCGTCAAACATTGCTGGGAGCGGGTGTGCGCTCGCTATCCCGATATCCCGCAGGACCGTCTGCTGCGCGAACTGGTGCGTGAGCAGATCGGCCTCATGGCGAATGACCTTATCGCGTCCACGCGCCGGAACATCGCCGAAGCCCGGATAAAGACGGCCGAGGACGTCCGCAGCGCAGGACGTGCGCTCGTCTGCTTCTCGCCCGAACTGGCGGCGCAAGAGCGGGAGTTGAAGCGCTTCATGTACGCGTCGCTTTATCATCATCCGTCCCAGCTAGCTGCGGCCAACCGTGCCCGGATCATCGTCCGGGACCTGTTCCGCGCCTATCAGGACCAGCCCCAACTCATGCCAGCCGAATGGCAGGATGATCGCTTGCTGGATGAGCCGCGCCGCAGCAGGCACATCGGCGATTTTATCGCGGGCATGACCGATCGCTATGCGGAAAAGCGCCACGCCGAGATCTTCGGAGAAGCAGTGCTAGCTTGACGCAGCCATTGCGCTACGCATGAACGCGTCTTAGCCTTCTTCCGCATGGCCCTTCACCCACAGATCGCTGCTCTCGCGGCACAGCTCGAAGACCTCGCCGCATTTCTGCGCAGGCGGGGGGATCGCAAATGGTCGGGCAGGGTGGAGCGATGCGCGCATCTGGTTGCGGACTCCAACTTCACCGGCGTCGACCATTTCCTGCGCCTGTTCGAGGGTGAAGATAGCCTGGCACACCTCGTCTTAGGCGATCCAGCCGATGACGCGCGGCTGGACGAACTGCGCAAGGCGACGCGTTCGCTCGCGGAACGGCTGGCGCGCGAAGAAGGTAGCGCCGATTGAGCAATTGACGCCGCCCGTCATTTCCCGCAATGCAAATGCGTCACCGGCGCCCGGCAGATTCGGGCTCGGACATGATGCGGGAGAGCATGGGAAGCCTTTCAGGTCACCCCGTCGCCGAAGGAGCAACCGCCCCGGAATCTCTCAGGCCAAAGGACCGCATCATGGGCAGGCACTCTGGAAAGCGGACGGTTCGCGCCGTCCCACCGAAGGGGTAAGCCATCCGGTCGTTTGGCCGGTGGTCAAAGCTCTCAGGTTCCGTGACAGAGGGGGTGGCAGACGTCAGGAATCCGACTCCGGACTACCGCGTTTGTCGCCATGACCCTTGCCACGAAAGGCCGCCCTCATGTCCGGCAATGACGATATCGCCCATTTTGAAGACGAATTGCCGCTGCAGGAGCTGCCGCTCGACGCTTGGCACCGTGCGCGGGGCGCGCGCATGGTTGGCTTTGCGGGCTATCACATGCCCATCCAATATGAAGGCATCATGGCCGAACATGGCTGGACGCGCGAGCATGCCGGTTTGTTCGATGTCAGCCATATGGGCCAACTCAGCTTCTCCGGCGAAGGGGTGGACGATGCGCTGGAGCATCTATTGCCGAGCGATATCAAGGGCCTGAAGCCCTTCCGCCAGCGCTATTCGATGCTGCTCGATGAGGATGGCGGCATTCTCGACGACCTCATGGTTTCGCGCCTGGGCGCGGGAGCATTTGACGGCGCGGACATCTACATGGTCGTCAACGGCGCAACCAAATATGACGACATGGGCTGGATGATCGAACATCTGCCTGATGAAACCGTCATGAACCATATGGACGAGCAGGCGCTGCTCGCGTTGCAGGGCCCTGAGGCGGGTGAGGCGCTGGCCAGCCTTATCCCGGAGACCGCCGACCTCATCTTCATGCAGTCGGGCCTCTTCACCTGGCGTGGCGTTCCGTTTTGGATCAGCCGGTCGGGCTATACCGGCGAGGACGGATTTGAGATCAGCGTGCCCGCCGACACCGTAGTGCTGCTGGCGGACGCACTCTGTGCTTTGCCGCAAGTGAAGCCGATCGGCCTTGGCGCGCGGGACTCGCTGCGCCTTGAGGCCGGTCTTCCACTCTATGGCCATGACCTGACGCCCGCCGTCAGCACGATTGGCGCCGATCTTGGCTTCGCCATCCAGAAGCGCCGCCGGGAAGAGGGTGGCTTCATCGGTCATGCGCGGGTGATGAAGGAACTGGCCGATGGGCCGGGTTCCAAGCGCGTGGGATTGAATATCGAAGGCCGACTACCCGCTCGTGAAGGCGCACCGATCTTTGCCGATGGGATAAAGGTGGGAGAAGTGACCTCCGGCGGCTTCGCGCCGACCGTCGGCGCGCCGATCGCCATGGGCTGGGTCAGCTTGCCGCACAGTGCAATCGATACTGCCCTGGAAATCGAGGTACGCGGCAAGCGGATCGCAGCGACTGTCGCGCCGATGCCGTTCGTACCGCATCGGTATCGCCGCAAGGCCTGAGCCGTCCCGCTTTTTTTGTTGGTCGCGAGTTTGAAGCAAGCACTCCGAGGGGAGACATAAGATGAGCCGTTATTTCACCGACGAACATGAATGGATCGACGTAGAGGGCGAAATCGCCACTGTCGGCATCACGGATTACGCGCAGGAACAACTGGGCGATATCGTGTTTGTGGAATTGCCTGCTGAGGGGGCAAATTTCGAAAAGGGCGATGATGCCGCCGTCGTGGAATCGGTCAAGGCTGCGTCGGACGTCTATGCGCCCATCTCCGGCGAAGTCGTCGAAACGAACAGCGCGTTGGAAGACGAGCCCGCCCTGGTCAACAGCGATGCGGAAGAAGATGGCTGGTTCTTCAAACTGCGCGTGACGAACGCCAGTGAATTGGAAGGCCTGATGAACGAAGCTGCCTACAAGAAGTTCGTGGCGAGCCTTTGATCGACAATTAGCCCCTCCTGCAGGCGGGAGGGGCTGGGATGGGCGCGAGCGTAGCGAGCCAGCAGCCATCCCGAATAGCCGCCGCTGACGCGGCGCACCCACCCCCGACCCCTCCCTCGAAGGGAGGGGGGAGATAAGTGAAATGCGCTACCTACCCCTTACCGACACAGACCGTCAGGACATGCTGTCCGTCATCGGCGCGTCCTCGGTCGATGACCTGTTCATCGACGTGCCCGCCGAAGCCCGTTTGGCCGACAAGATCCCCGGCTTGCCCGACCACGCCAGCGAACTGGCGGTCGAACGGCACATGGCGGCGCTTGCGCGGAAGAACCTGTCGGCAGGGGAGGCGCCCTTCTTCCTTGGCGCGGGCGCGTACCGCCACCATGTTCCCGCCAGCGTCGATCATCTGATCCAGCGCGGCGAGTTCCTGACGGCCTATACGCCCTATCAGCCGGAAATCGCGCAAGGCACCTTGCAGGTGCTGTTCGAATTCCAGACGCAGGTTGCGCGCCTGCTTGGCTGCGATGTCGCCAACGCATCCATGTACGATGGTTCGACCGCCTGCTGGGAAGCGATCGGCATGGCTCGTCGTATCACCAAGCGTGGCAAGGCGATCCTGTCATCGGGCCTGCACCCCCATTATGTGTCGGTCGCCAAGACGATGGCGAAATTCACGGGCGACGCATTGGTGCATGAAGCGCCGACGCTGGCCGCAGCGACCGACATCGACGCGCTGATCGCCGGGATCGACAAGGATACGAGCTGTGTCGTGGTTCAATATCCCGATATTCTCGGCCGCATCGCCGACTTGACCCCGCTTGCCGACGCCGCCCATGAAGCGGGCGCCCTGCTGGTCGCGGTCGTGACTGAGCCTGTAGCGCTGGGCGCGATCAAGGCACCGGGCCATATGGGCGCCGACATCGTCGTTGGGGAAGGCCAGTCGATCGGCGTCGGCTTGCAATTTGGCGGCCCTTATCTCGGCCTGTTCGCGTGCAAGCAGAAATATGTCCGCCAGATGCCCGGCCGCCTGTGTGGCGAGACGGTGGATGCTGCGGGCAAGCGCGGCTTTGTGCTGACCCTCTCCACCCGCGAGCAGCATATCCGCCGCGAAAAGGCGACTTCGAACATCTGCACCAATTCGGGCCTCTGCGCTCTGGCCTTCAGCATCCACATGACCCTGCTCGGCGAGAAGGGGCTGCGTGAGTTGGCGGCGCTCAATCACGCGCTTGCCGTACAAGCTGCTGAACGACTGGCCAAGGTGCCTGGCGTCACGCTGCTCAACGACAGCTTCTTCAATGAATTTACGTTGGTCCTTTCCAAGGATGCACGCGAAACCGTCCGCAACCTTGCCGACAAAGGCGTGCTCGGCGGCGTATCGCTCGGACGCCTGTTCCCCGACGCACCTGAGATCGGCAACGGCCTGGTCGTCGCCGTCACGGAAACCGTAACGTCGGAGGATATTGAAGCCTTCGCCACAGCGCTTCAGGAGGAACTGGCATGACCATGCTCAAGGAAGGCCGCCCCACTGCGCCCCAGGCTGTGACCGACAGCGCCCCGGCAACCGCCACCGGCAACCGCGCGCTGATGTTGGAGGAAGCGCTGATCTTCGAGATCGGCTCGGCCCAGACCACGGGCGTCGATTTCCCGGAAGCGCCCAAGGTTGCCAGCCGCCTCGGCAACCTCGCGCGGACCGATAGCATCGGCCTGCCGGGCCTCTCGGAACAAGAGACGGTGCGTCACTATACCCGCCTCAGCCGTCAGAACTATGCCATCGATCTCGGCCTGTTTCCGCTTGGCTCCTGCACGATGAAGCACAACCCGCGCCTCAATGAAAAGGTCGCGCGGATGCCCGGTTTTGCCGACCTTCACCCACTCGCGCCGCAATCGACGGTGCAGGGCGCGCTTGCGGTAATCCATGAGCTTGCCGAATGGTTGATCACGCTCACCGGCATGCACTCGGTGGCGATGAGTCCCAAGGCGGGCGCGCATGGTGAACTGTGCGGCCTGCTCGCGATCCGCGCGGCGCTCGAAGCGCGTGGCGATGCGCGCAGCGTGATCCTGGTCCCCGAAAGCGCCCACGGAACCAACCCCGCAACGGCCGCTTTCTGCGGCTATAAGGTGGAGGATATTCCCGCGACCCCGGACGGCCGCGTCGACCTCGAAGCGCTCAAGGCTCGACTCGGTCCTGATGTGGCGGCGGTGATGATCACCAACCCTAACACCTGCGGCCTGTTCGAGCGGGACATGAAGACCATCTCCGACGCGGTTCACGCTGCCGGAGCCTTCGTCTATTGCGACGGTGCGAACTTCAACGCCATCGTCGGCCGCGTTCGCCCCGGCGACCTCGGCGTGGACGCGATGCACATCAACCTGCACAAGACCTTCTCCACGCCCCACGGCGGCGGCGGACCCGGTTCCGGCCCAGTGGTGCTAAGCGAAGCGCTCACCCCCTTCGCGCCGCTGCCTTTCGTGGAGCGTCAGGGGGACAGCTTCATGCTGATCGAGGAAGAAACGGCGGACGAATATCACGCCAGCAGCTTCGGCCGCATGGTCGCCTTCCACGGCCAGATGGGCATGTTTACCCGCGCACTGACCTATATTCTCAGCCATGGTGCGGACGGCCTGCGCCAGGTCGCGAGCGACGCGGTGCTGAACGCCAACTACATCTTGCGCAGCCTGGACGATGTGCTGGACGCGCCCTTCGGGGCAAGCGGCCCCTGCATGCATGAGGCGCTGTTCAGCGACAAGGGGCTTGCCGAAGGGTTCACCACGCTCGACATCGCCAAGGGCCTGATCGATGAAGGCTTCCACCCGATGACCATGTATTTCCCGCTGGTCGTCCATGGCGCGATGCTGGTCGAACCCACCGAAACGGAGAGCAAGGCTGCGTTAGACCAGTTCATCATGGCGCTGCGCAGCCTTGCCGAACGCGCCAAGGCGGGCGACGAGGCACTGAAAGGCGCTCCCTATTTCGCGCCTCGCCGCCGTCTCGATGAAACGCTCGCCGCCCGCAAGCCGGTCCTCAGCTGGTCCGATCCGGCACTGGCGCAGGGGGCCGAGTGAGCGTCTGGGTTCCGGGCGAAGCGGGGACGTCGAGCGATCGGCTCCATGCCCCCGCGACGCTGCGGAACCGGGAGGCTATCCTCGCGGTGCTGCGGAACGCCCTGCCATCCTCCGGCCTCGTGCTGGAGGTGGCGAGCGGCAGTGGCGAGCATGCGGCATATTTCGCCGCGGCGCTGCCGGGCCTGGATTGGCAGCCCAGCGATCCTGATCCGGCCGCGCTTGCATCCATCGAAGCATGGCGGTCGGAGGCGAAGCTGCCCAATTTTCATCCGCCCATCATGCTCAATGCCGCTGCCGCATGGCCGGTTAGCAAGGCCGATGCGATTCTCTGCATCAACATGACGCACATCAGCCCGTGGGAAGCGACCCTTGGCTTGATGGATGGTGCGGGAAAGACGCTCCGCGCTGGCGGCCTGCTCTACCTCTACGGCCCGTTCATCCGCGATGAAGTGGAAACTGCGCCCAGCAATCTCGCCTTCAATGCGTCGCTGAAGGCGCGTGATGCGCATTGGGGATTGCGCCGAGTCGAAGATGTGATCGCTGCCGCAGAAGGGCAGCGCCTAACCCTCGATCAGTTGGTGGAGATGCCCGCCAATAATCTGTCGCTGCTGTTCCGGAAGACTGCTTCGTAAATCGCATCGCGCGCTCACCCTTCGACAAGCTCAGGCCAAGCGGATATGGGAAGCGCGATGCCCAACCTCCTCCGCCTCGTCACCGCCGAACTCACAGCGCCCGCTGATCCGCGCGCAGCGGCGATGGCCGGGGCGTTGGCGGCACAATATCCCGCCGCCGCCCGGGCAGTGCTCTTCTACGGCTCATGCCTGCGGGAGAGCAATCTCGACGGGCTGATGCTCGATTTCTACCTTATCGTGTCCGACTACCACGCCGCTTATGGCCGACGCTGGCTGGCCACCGCCAACCGGCTGATCCCGCCCAATGTCTTCCCATTCGAACATAACGGCCTGATTGCGAAATATGCCATATTGTCGGAAGCCGATTTTGCCCGGCTGAACAGCCCCGCCGCTGATAATGTGTCTGTCTGGGCCCGCTTTGCGCAGCCAGCGCGGTTGCTGTGGGCGGCGGACGACCTCGCCAGGCAGCGCGCCATCAGCGCGGTGGCGGGCGCGGCGCCTACGCTGCTCTCGCTCGCCCGTCCCATGACGGACGCTCAGGACGCCTTGTCGCTCTGGAAAGCGGGCTTCACGCTCACCTACAATGCCGAATTGCGGGCGGAGAAGAAGGGGCGATCGGTGTCGATCGTCGATGCCGACCCCGATCGCTATCGCCGGTTCGGAGAAGCTGCCTTGGCGCAGGGGTTGCCACCTTCACCCGCCGACCCTGCCAAGCATTGGCGCGCTCTACAAAGGCGTGGGAAATACCTGTCGGTCGTCCGCCTCGCCAAAGCCAGCTTCACCTATGCGGGCGGCATCGATTATCTCGCGTGGAAGATCAATCGTCACGCAGGTACCAGCATCCAGATCAAGCCCTGGCAGCGGCGTTGGCCGCTGATCGGCGCGCTTACTCTGCTGCCGCGGCTGTTCCGGGGTGGTGCGATCCGCTGAGCGCATTGGACAGCGCATGTGACAGGCCCATCAGCGTATAGGGTTTCCGCAGCACCTCATGACCGCCAAAATCGGTACCTTCGGCAATGTCGCCAGCATAGCCGGTGACGAACAGCACCGGGAGGCTGGCAAAGGCAGGGGGGAGGGTGCGCACCATCTCCGGGCCAGTCATGTCTGGCATCAACACGTCGCTCATGATCAGGCCGATGTCCCCATGGCTGGTCAGCAGCTTCGCCGCCTTTGACGGATGATCGCAGGCAACGGGCAAGTGGCCGAGCTCCGCCAACGCCGACATGGTCTGGTTAAGCACGCGCGGATCATCTTCCACCACCAGGATGCGGGTGGGCGGATGCAACACCGGTTCGCCCTCTGGCAGTGACTGATCGGCGTCAGCGGCATTTTCCACGCCCAGTTTTCGGGGCAGGTAGATATGCACGCACGTTCCTTCGCCCGGCTCGGACTTGATGCGGATTTCGCCCTGGCTCTGCCGCACGAATCCGAAGATCTGGCTGAGGCCAAGACCCGTTCCCTTGCCGACCGGCTTGGTCGTAAAGAATGGTTCGAACACGCGCGCCAACACATCCGGGCTCATGCCGCAACCATCGTCCTTGACGCTCAGCGTGACATATTCGCCCTCTGCGCAGTCGCCGATCTCGTTATCCGACAGATGCGCCTGGCCTGTGCGGATCAACAGCCGCCCACGCCCCTCCATCGCGTCGCGCGCATTGACGCACAGGTTCAGGATCGCGTTTTCCATCTGATGCTGATCGACGAAAATGTGCCAGCCCTTCGCCTGTTTCTCGATCGACACGGTGATTTGGTCGCCGATCGACCGGTCGATGAGTTCCCCCATGCCGCCGACAAGCGTGTCGAGATCGACGGGGCTGGGCAGCAGTGGCTCTGACCGGGCAAAAGCAAGCAGGCGGCGGGTCAACGCAGCAGCGCGGTTCGCGCCTTCCATTGCATTGTCCAAGTGCCGGGCCGCCTCCTGAGGCTTGAGCCGCAGCCTGCGCTTTGCCAGTTCCAATCCGCCAACGACCACAGCCAGCATATTGTTGAAGTCATGGGCAATTCCGCCGGTCAGCTGCCCTACCGCGTCCATCTTCTGCATCTGGCGCAGATTTTCCTCCACGGCCGCGCGCTCGGCCGTTTCGTTCTTCAACTGCTCATAGGCATCCGACAGTTCGGCGGTCCGCGCCGCGACAGCTTCCTCCAGCCGATCGGCGCGTTCCGCCTCTGCTTCTGCCATCCGCCGTGCCATGCGCCGCTCACTATAAGCGGCATTGGCGACCCACAGCGCGAACAGAACGCATACCAGCAGCACCAGCCCGAACAGCCTGGATGTGCGATCGACAAATTGAGTTCGGTTGCCTGCGAGCTTCACCGCCAGACTGCGCTCCTGCAGCCGGGCATTCTCCGCTTGGATCACGCGATCGAGCAGCGCCGTAATATGCTTCAGGTCCTCCGACCTGCCCGCCCGGTGAAACTGCGCGAGCGCCGCCATCTTCTGGTCGTAGGTCGTGCGCAGGCCAATTTCGCTCAGCGTCTTGCCGCGCTGTTCGAACGCCTTTTGCAACTCCCGCACATTGGCGCGCTGCCACCCCGACCGGCGGGTCGCATAGTTCAACAGCTTGAGCTGGCTGGACGCAGTGCGCCATTGATCCTGGAAAAGGCGGCCAACATCTGGGTCAAGGCTGATGACATAGCGCGCCAAGGTCACTTCGGCGCGTGCGGTCTTGGCCTCGAACGCACGGGCCAGAGCGATGATTTCAAAACTGCGGCGTTGTTCCTGCAGCGCACGCTCATGATCGCGGGACGCATTGCTGGCGCTGTAGAGCAGGGTGCCAAGCGACCCGATGAGCAATATCACAAGGACCAGCGGAAGGGAGCGTCGCATCGTCGCGCGCCAGCCAGAATCCTGATCATCCATGTAATAGCTGTCTGCCATCAACCCCTGATCTTAGACGAACAGCATTACAGCGGAAATATCAAGGCACAAAAGGTTCCGTGCAATCACGCATTTTTTTGTCGCGCGCTGCCTTCCTTTCGCCGATGCAGCAGGCACCGCCGCGATCAGTCGATCGCGCCGGTGGCCTTACCCGCTGCCTCGAACATGCCGATAATCTGACCTACCTGTTCGTCACTATGCTCCGCGCAAAGCGAACAACGCAGCAGGAAGGTTCCTGCAGGAGTGGCCGGGGGGCGAGCCATGTTAACGTAAAGCCCCAGTTCCAGCAGCGCCTGCCACATCGCGACCGCCTGAGCCTGGTCGGTCAGGATGACCGCGATAATGGCGGATTGCGGTGTTTCCGTGCCGAGCTTGAAGCCAAGATCGGCAAGGCCCTTGTGCAGTCGCTGGCTGTTCTTCCACAGATGCGCGCGTTTTTCGCCTGCATGCATCAGCTTGCGGATCGACGTCGCAGCGGTCGCGACCACGCTCGGCGGCAGGGAGGCGGTGAACACGTAGGGGCGGCAGACGAGGCGCAGCACTTCGAACTTGGGGTGGTTCGATACGCAGAATCCGCCGACCGTTCCAACCGATTTGGAGAAGGTGCCGACCACGAAATCGACATCTTGTTCGACGCCCTGCTCTTCATAAACGCCGCGGCCATTCGCGCCGAAAAAGCCCATGCCGTGCGCTTCATCGACCAGGATCATGCAATTGGGATGCTTGCGCACCGCCGCCACCATTTCGGGCAGCGGAGCGACATCGCCCAGCATCGAGTAGACGCCTTCCAGAACCACCAGCTTCTGCGCATCCGCAGGCAAGCGGCCGAGGCGCTTGTCCAGATCCTCGACGCTGTTGTGGCGGAAGCGGACGATTTCCGCATCGCCCAGGAAACAGCCATCATAGATTGACGCATGGCTGTCCGCGTCCAGAACGACATAGTCGCCCCGTCCGGCCAGCGTCGAAATCATGCCGAGATTGGCCTGATAACCGGTCGAAAAGACCATGGCGCCGGATGTGCCGTAAAATTCCTTCAGCGCGTCTTCGACTTCCTTATGCCCCTGATAGGTGCCGTTCAGCACGCGGCTGCCGGTGGTTCCTGCGCCAAATTCATCGAGCGCCTTCTTGCCAGCCGCCACGACGTCGGGGTCGAATGTCATGCCCATATAGTTATAGGTGCCGAGCAGGATCGTGTCCTTGCCCTTGATCACCGCCTGGGTGGGCGACTTTACCTCATCCATGACGATCGCGAACGGATCGCGCACGCCCGTCGCCAGCAGCGCCTCACGCTCGGCAATCAGCGGATCGAATTTGGAAAAAAGATCGCGCGCGTCCGCGACTTCAGCAGGCGTATGGGCGTCAGTGGCGGTCTCTACGGCATCGGTCATCGCATATATCCGTTCGGTTCGAGCAGCATCGAGCAGGTCGAGATGTGTCGGTCGAGAATGTTTCCCGTCATCTCGATCTCTGGTCCTCGGCGCGCGCGGACCGGTTCGATGCGGACGGGCTAGGCCAGGTCAGCCCTTCAACTTGGCTACAGCGTCCACAAGCTGACCGATATTCTCGATCTCAGCCTGCATGTTCATGGTGATGATGATGTCGAATTCATCCTCGATCGCCGCGACGAAATCCATGACGGTCAGGCTGTCCCACTCCAGGTCGCCTGCGAAGGTGGTCGCTTCGCTCAGGTCAACGCCCTTCTTGTTGAAAGGAGCGATCTGCGCGGCGATGCTGTCGAAAATCTGCTGGCGATCCGTCATTATCTGTTCAAAGCTTTCCCGTGAAAGGGCGGGTTTTGCCCCCAAGTGCGGCCTTTTGGCAAGGGAATAAGGCGGCAATCGGGCAGCATCGCGCCCGATTATGGAGCCGCGCCGCGCCCGTTCTTACCGGAAATTGTCGGCGTAGGCCTGGATCTTCAGCGTCTTGGGCGGCGTGGGGATGAAGCTGTAGCCGATCCCATATTTGTCGGCATAGGCCCGCGCCGCGTCGAGCGAGGGGAAGGTCAGCTTCACCTGGCTTTGCGTGTCGCCCGAACCGGCCCAGCCGGTCAGCGGGTCCGGCTTCTTTGCCTCGCTCGGCGCAAATTCCAGAACCCATTTATCGGTCCGCGCCTTGCCGGACTGGAGGGCGTTCTTCTGAATCTGATAGATGCGCGCAGCCATTAGGGCGTCAAACTCCTGGGAAGGGCGATGGGTCCGTTGCACCAGCGGGCGGGCGGAAGTCAAGGCTTGGCGCGGGCATCGGCGCGTTTGGTGCGCAGTGTGGCCGCAGCGCCAGCCGGATCATCGGGCCAAGGATGCCGCGGATAGCGCCCGCGCATCTCCTTTGCGACCGCGCTCCAACTGCCCGCCCAGAAACCCGGCAAGTCGCGCGTCGTCTGGATCGGCCGCCCGGCAGGCGACGTAAGCGACAGGACCAGCGGGATGCGCGCACTGCCGACGACCGGATGCTCCGCAAGCCCGAACAGCGCCTGCACCCGCAACTCCACGCGCGGTCCACCTTCGGCCGCATAGTCAATCTCGTGGCTGCTCCCGGCAGGCGACTGGAAGGCCGGAGGAGCCAGCCGATCAAGCTGCTGCTTGCCATCCCAGCCGATAATCCCTTCTAGAACGCCGGATAATCGCGAACGGTCGAGGTCGGACAAGCGCCGCTTGCCCGCGAGCAGGGGCGCAAGCCACTCGTCGAGCGTCGCCAGCAGCGCAGCATCCGAAAGCGCCTCCACCCCTGCGAAACCAGCCCGCATCCGAAGCGATCGCGCTGCGTCGGACCATGGCAGCAGCCCAAGCCCCCCTTGCCTGACGCCGTCCAGAAGAGCCGCGACAACAGCATCCGGATCAGGCCTGGCGTCCGATCCGGACGAAAGCCGCACCATGCCCAGCCGCCTCTCGCGCAGCGCCTCGATCCCTCCGGTCTCAGCCCGGAACCGCACCGTGCGATGCTCCTTCACGTGGCTGCTGAACAAGCGCAGCACTTCCGCCTCGCTGATCGGCGCGGCCGAGAGGATGCGCGCGCCCGCCGCGCTTCCCTGCACTTCCCCGACCGCCAGCCACTCTTCACGCGCTAGTGGGCTCAAGGGATCGAGCCTAAAGCCGCGCCCGCCAACGCTTGCCCACTCCGCGCCATCCGCCGACCGCCGCTTTGCCACCCGGTCAGGAAAGGCCAGCGCAAGGCAAAGCCCCGCATCATGCTCGCCTGCCGCAGCCCTCTGGCCCGAAGAAACCAGCCCAGCCCACCGCTTGGCCATTGCCCGCGCCGCATCGGCCCGCCTCCCGCTTTCCCGTCGCCAGCGCAGCCGCCGTTGCGACAGGTCCACATCCTGCCCGCCGATACCGCGTTCCCCGAGCAGCACCGCCACCTCCGCCGCGACTGCCGCCAGCCCCAACTCGCCTGCGCGCACCAGCATATGTCCGATCCGAGGCTCCACCGGCAACCGCGCCAGTGCTTTGCCATGCGCTGTGATCCGCCCATCCTCATCCAGCGCTTGCAGCACCATCAGCCGCTTGCGCGCCTCATCCAGCGCAGGGCGCGGCGGCGGGTCGAGCCAGTGCAGGCTCGCCGGGTCGCTCACCCCCCACAGCGCGCAGTCGAGCATCAGGCTGGAAAGGTCGCTCTCCAAAATCTCCGGCGGATCGAAGGGCGGCATGCCCGCTGTCGCCGCTGCTTCCCACAGCCGATAGGCGACGCCCGGCCGCTGCCGCGCCGCACGCCCCGCGCGCTGGGTCGCCGCCGCCTGGCTCGCCCGCTCCGTCACCAGCCGCGTCACGCCCGCCGCCCGGTCATAGCGAGGCCGCCGCGACAGGCCGGAGTCGATCACGATCCGCACCCCATCAATCGTCAGGCTGGTTTCCGCGATCGATGTCGCCAGAATCACCTTGCGCCGCCCCTCCCGAGAGGGACGGATGGCAGCGCGCTGCGTCGCCGGGTCCAGACTGCCGTGCAGTCGATGCACCTCGACCTCGACCCCGAGCCCCTCCAATCGCGCCGCTGTCCGTTCGATCTCCGCCACGCCGGGCAGGAAGGCCAGCAAGTCGCCCTCCGCCTCTTCGACCAGGGCTCGCCGCACGGCCCCAGCCATCTCATCCTCTATCCGCTTTTCCGCCGCCCTGCCGATGTGCCGCAACTCCAGCGGCTGTATCCGCCCTTCGCTCTCCAGCACCGGCGCATCGTCCAGCAACGCTGCAAAGCGTGCCCCATCCAGCGTGGCCGACATTGGCACGATGCGCAGGTCAGGGCGCAGCGCCGCCTGAGCATCCAGCGCCAGCGCGAGCCCGAAGTCGCTGTCCAAGCTCCGCTCATGCACTTCGTCGAACAGGACCGCCGATATGCCGCCAAGCTCCGGATCATCCTGAATGCGGCGGACGAAAATCCCCTCCGTCAGCACCAATATGCGCGTCGCGGCCGACTGTTTGCTGTCCATCCGCGTCGCATAGCCGACGATCCCGCCCGGCACGCCGCCCATCAGTTCGGCGATCCGCTCGGCCGCCGCGCGGGCAGCCAGCCTGCGTGGCGACAGCAGCAGCACCTGACCCGTGCACCATGGCTCGTCCAGCAGGGCAGGTGCGACCGCCGTCGTCTTGCCCGCTCCCGGCGGCGCCACCAGCACTGCGCTACTGCGCGCGCGAAGGGCGTCGAGCAACTGGGGCAAGACATCATGGATCGGCAGCGCGGCGCTCATGCCAGTCCTGTCGCGCCAATCGGGGGCCGGTGCAATCCCACTATGTGAAGGCGAGCCCTGCCCAAGTTTCACCCGAACAACAGCCTGTGGACCGGGTTATCAGAGTCGAGCAGCATCTTCGCCGTCAGCCCCAGCGACATGATGATCAACAGCGGCCGTATCAGCTTGCTGCCGAACCGCATGGCCAGACGTGATCCAATCTGGCTCCCCGTGATGCTACCCACTGCCATGGCCAGGCCAGCAACCCAGACGACATGACCACCCACTATCAGCGTCAACAGCCCCGCCACATTGCTGGCGAGGTTCGCCGCCTTTGTCTGAGCCGTCGCCCGGACCAGGCCCAATCCACCCAGCGCGAGGAAGATCGTCGTGTAAAAGGCGCCAGCGCCCGGGCCGAAAAATCCATCGTAAAAGCCGATGAGGCCGATCAGCAGGCTCAATCCTGCCAATCCCAAGCGGCTGTGCCGATCCATCTCGCTGATACGGGGTGAGAAGGTGAAATAGCCCGCCAGCAGGATCAGCAGTGCGGGCATTAATCCGGCCAAAATCCCCGGATCGACCCGTTGGATCAACCAGGCACCGCCCACTGACCCGACGAACGCCGCGATGATCGGCCAGCGATAGGCTTTCAGGTCCATATGCCCCGCGCGCGCGTAGGCGACGCATGCGCCGAAAGTGCCCAGCGATGATTGCAGCTTGTTGGTGCCCACGGCTGCAACCGGCGGCACGCCTGCTGCCAACAAGGCGGGGAGGGAGATCAACCCGCCGCCTCCTGCCATCGCATCGATGCACCCGGAAATCAAAGCCGCCGCCATCAGGAAGGCCAGGCTTTCAGGAGACAGGATGATGTCCATGCGGGTCCGCTCTTGCCTTCGCCGCGTCCCTCAAATGGGACGACAGGCGCCTCTACGTCCCGACGATCGCCGTGCGGGGTTCCCTTAATAGGCGCGGGCGATGGCGAACTCGACGGCCTCGGTCAAAGCAGCCTTGGCCTTGCCTGTATCGAACATGCCCAGCGCATCGATCGCGCGTTGGCCATAGAGCCGCGCCCGTGCAAGCGTGTCATCAATCGCACCGGTCTTGCGCAGCAATCCGGTGGCATGCGCCAGATCCACATCGCTTATCCGGTTGCCCGCGATGGCCTGCTTCCAAAAGGCGCGGTCGTCCTCAGACCCGCGTGCATAGGCGAGGATAACGGGTAGCGTCACCTTGCCGTCGCGGAAATCGTCGCCTGCGTCCTTGCCCATGGTCGCGCCGTCCGATTCATAATCGATCGCGTCATCGATCAGCTGGAATGCGATGCCAAGGTTCCGCCCATAGACGTCCAGCGCCTTTTCCTCGGCTTCGTCCCTGTCCGCGACCACTGCGGATATGCGGCAGGCGGCGGCGAACAGCGCGGCCGTCTTGGCGCCGATGATGTCCAGATATTGTTCTTCGCTGGTATCGATGCGCCGCTGGGCCGTCAGCTGGTTGACTTCGCCCTCTGCGATCACCGCCGATGCGTTCGACAGGATTTTGAGGACCTTGAGCGATTCCGCTTCGACCATCAGTTCGAACGCGCGGGAGAAAAGGAAATCGCCGACTAGAACGCTGGCGCTGTTGCCCCAGATGATATTGGCCGTTTTGCGGCCCCGGCGCAGGCCTGAGCCATCGACTACATCATCATGCAACAGCGTCGCCGTGTGGATGAACTCGACCGCCGCCGCCAGCTTATAGTGGCGGCTGCCCGCATAGCCGACCAGCTGGGCGCAGGCGAGGGTCAGCATCGGGCGCATCCGCTTGCCGCCACCCGCGATCAGGTGGCCTGCGAGCTCGGGGATCAGCGGAATGCGCGACTGCATTCGATCCAGGATCACCGCATTGACCTGGTTCATGCCGTCGGCGACCAGCGCCATCATGGGGGTGAGCGAAGGCGCGCCGTTGGTGCGGCCGATGGGGTGGACATTGCCGGACAGTGGGCCGGAGATTGGGCCGGAGGAGGGGCCGGAGGCTGGTGCGGTCATGACCCGGCCCATGTGGCGGTGCAAAATGCAGATAGCAAGCGGGAATAGCTTGCACAGCGCGCCGGATGGGGCAAAAAGCGCGCGGATATTCGGAAGGAATGAGCGTGGACGACACTTTGAAGCGGTATCGCGAGAGCATCGACAATATCGACGCCGCGCTCGTGTTCATGCTCGCCGAGCGCTTCAAGATCACGCAGGCGGTCGGCGAATATAAGGCGACGCACGACCTGCCGCCCGCCGATCCGGGCCGTGAGGAACGACAGATCAGCCGCCTCCGTCAGCTCGCGACAGACGCCAATCTAAATCCTGATTTCACCGAGAAATTCCTGCGTTTCATCATCGACGAAGTGATCCGCCATCACGAACGGCTACGGGACGCTTGACGCGCGCACGTACAGCGGGTCGCTTCCTCATATGAATAGCACCTGCCATCTTATCACCGTTCGCCCTGAGCCTGTCGAAGGGCTTCACTTCGTTCTCACAAGATGACGGGTCGAAAAGGTGTGCCCCTCTAGGCCGGTTCGCTCACCGTCTCCCGCTTGCCCTGCGATCGCCCCAACAACACCCCCGTCAGCGCCAGCACAAAGCCCGCCAACTGAACCGGCGCCAGCTTCTCCCCGAACAGCAGCCACGCCTCGACCGCCGCCAGCGGCGGCACGAGCAGCAACAGCATCGACATCCGCGTCGGCCCTTGCGTCCGCACTAGCCAGACCAGCAGCGACAGGCCTCCCGCTGACAGCCCCAGCACTGACCAGGCCAACCCCAGCCATAATATGGGCGCACCGTCCCAACGGGCCTCTCCGGCGATCAGCGCAGCAACGATAGCTACGAACGCGCCACCTGCATTTTGCACCGCGCCGGAAATCCAGATGCCATCGCCCGACAGCGAGCCGCGCTGCACCAGCGTCCCTGCCGCCATGGCGACCACCGCAAGCAAGCCAGCGACCGCAGGCAGGATCGGCACCGCTCCCGCCCCCGACCGCTCAATGGCAGGCAGCAGCACGCACACCACGCCCGCGATCGCGATCGCCAACCCCGCCCATCCGCGCACCAGCAGCCGATCACCGAGCAGGAACGCGCCTGCAACAGCGACCATCAGCGGCTGCAGCGCGCCGAGCAGCGACATGATGCCAGCGGGCATGCCATGATAAACCGCCCACCAACTGACCGTCAGGTAAACGCCGTGCAGCATCGCACCCGCCGTTAAATGCAGCATCAGCCGCTTGCCGCGGGGAAGCTTCTGCCCGGCCCGCCACGCGATGAAGCCCAGCAGCAGCGCGGTGAGCGTCATGCGCACGCTCAGGATCAGCTCCGGCCCGCCGTGCGGCACCGTCCCGCGCGCGACGATGAACCCGGTGGACCAGATCAGGACGAACAGGAGCGAGGCGCCGAACGCTATCATTCCCGCCCGGCCCGTATTGCCGCGCCCGCCGCAAAGGGGGTGATCGCGACCAGCAGCAGCGACGCGGCTCCTAAGAATTTGAGCGCCGCTCCGCTGCCATCGCCCAACGTTCCCGCGCCGAATATCAGCAACGGCACCGCCAGCGGCAGCGCCAGCAGCCCCGCCAGCGCCCCACTCGACCTCAGCCCAGCGGTCAAACTCGCCACCAGCAACCCCAGCGCCGCCAGCGCAGGCGTACCGATCAGCAGCCCTAGTTCCAGCATCCAGATGGTCGCGCCATCCAGCTTCAGCAGCGCGCTCGCGGGCAGCGTCGCGATCATCAGCGCCGGGCCGAAGCCCAGCCAATGCGCGATCAGCCGCGCCAGCATCATGACTTCATCGCCCACGCCGCGCAGCGCGATCTGGTCAAGCATCCCTGCATCACGATCGGGCGCGACCAGCCGATCCACGGGCAAGAGGCTCGCCAGCAGCGCCGCGATCCACAGCATCCCGCCTCCCGACCGTCGCAACAGCGCTGCATCCGGTCCCACCGCAAAGGGATAGAGGCTCGCGACCAGCAGCAGGAAAGCCACCGGCAGCCACAGCCCGGCCGACTGCCACGCCTGCCTCAAATCCCGCGCCACCAGCAGCGCCATCACCCTCACGCCGCGTCCTCCGCGACATAGGAGGCAAGGTCGATCACCATGGACGAGGCCATCGGCAACGGCTGATGCGACGCTGCGACCACGATGCCACCCCGCCCAAGATGCGCCGCCACCGCTGCTCCCAACAGCTCCAAGGACGCATCGTCCAGCCCATTGCCCGGCTCATCCAGCAGCCACAGCCCCGCTCCGCTGGCAATCACTCGCGCGAGCGCCGCCCGCTTGCGCTGCCCGGTCGAGAGCATCCGCACAGGTATTCCGCCAAGCTGCCTCAGCGCCATCGTCTCCAGCGCACCATCGACCGCACCCGCATCCGCGCCATCCATCCGCGCCCAAAAGCTCAGCGCTTGGCCTAAAGGCTGCTCCAGATCCAGCGCCAGCCGCTCGTCCGCCAGCACGATCCTGCCCTGCCGCTCGATCGTCCCTGCCGTGGGCCGCAGCAGCCCCGCGCAAATGCGCATCAGGCTCGACTTGCCGATCCCGTTCGGCCCGCGCAGCAACGCGCTGCCCCCCGGCTTCAGCGGCAGGTCAACCCCACGGAACAGCAGCCGCCCGCCACGCGCGCAGGCAATGCCCGACAGGCGCAGCGCCGCGTCGCTCATGGCGCGACCATGTCCTCCAGCACCTGCATATCCACGTCGGACAGCCCGAAATGATGGCCGATCTCATGCACCACCACATGGGTGATCAGCGCGTCGAGCGGCACGCCCGTTTCCACCCATTCATCCAGCAGCGGCCGCCGGAAAAGATGCACCGTGGGCGGGCGGTCCCCTGTCTGCTCAGGCTCCCCAACCGGCCGCCCGCTGTAAAGCCCGGTCAGCCCAAACGGGTCGTCAATCTCCATCTCCTTCAAAATCGCTTCGTCGGCAAATTCTTCGACGAACAGGACGACGTTGGTCAGATGGGACTGGAAAGGGTCGGGCAATCGCCCCAGCGCCTCAAGCGCCAGTCTTTCAATCTGCTCCACGGTAGGCGCGAAAAGAGGGGGTTGACCGGCGTCTGGCATGGCTGCGACATAGGCGAAACAATATTATGAGGATAGAGCCATGATTGGTAAACTGTCCGGCGATGAACGGGCGCAGGAGCTTGCTACTCTCCCGGAATGGACGCTGGTTGCGGAGCCGGAAGGCATCAGGCGGCGCTTCACCTTTGCCGATTTCAACGCGGCCTTTGGCTTCATGACGCGGGTGGCGCTGCTCGCGGAGCAGGCGAACCACCATCCCGAATGGTTCAACGTCTATAACCGGGTGGACATCACTCTGACGACGCATGACGCGGATGGCCTGTCGCGTCGGGACATTGATCTTGCAAAGGCGATCGACGCGCTGCTCACGGCATGAGCGGATCGCCGGGTCAGGGTTGCCCTTCGATGCGATCCTCATAGCCATGCAGCGCTGCCGTCACTGCCGGGTCACCGGCGTAGCGGCGGCGCAGCATGGCTAGCTTCGCATCGGTGCCGGTGCATAGTTCGGCGATGCTTTCCATCAGGAACACGCGCCTTTCCCCGTCATAGGGCTCCTCGCCCCGGAAATGGTCGCAACTGTCGCGATCGACCATGAAGCTGGTGACTTCCTGCGGGAAAGCCGTCGCAAGCGCTGCATCGGGTGACGGAGGGAGATCCAGCGACCCGCGCGGCGCGGGCTGCGCCTGCACCATCACCTCGGCGGAGGGCCGCTGCGGCGCCGCCACCACCTCGATCGGCTCGCCCTCAACGGCGTTTATGGAAAGCGCAGGTGGCGGAGCAGAGGCATTGTCCGTGGACGCAGCATCGCCGGACGCGTCACGGCAACTCGCGGTCAGCGCCAGCATCATCACCAATGGAAACAGCCCCACCCGTGCGCCCACCGATTTCCTCCCGCAAAATGGCAATGAGATCAGCGACATGCGGTAGTCGCTGCTCCTCCTCGTCGAGAATCGCCATGAATGCGGCTTGCCTATAATCGCGCACGCTTTCTTCTGAAAGGCGGCTTGCCGTGGGCAATGTGGAAATTACGATATCCAGCAACCGCTCAACACCATGAAGGCGTCCCCACAAATAGTCATTTTCACGATAGGCCCGGCTGAAAAATGCACCGAAGTTATTGAACTCAATGCCTTTTAAGGTCGCATCCGCGCCGCCCGCCCGGATCGCGCTGCAATCTTCGGGGGAAATCCGGTCGACTTTCACCGGATCATATTCTTCCATGGCGTGGCCTTGGAGCAACGGTAATGTGGCGATGTCGTAGAAGGGAAAGCCGAGATAGGAGAGCAGCATGATCCGCCGTTCTGCCTTGGGAAGTCCGGCAAGCGCTTCCGCCAGCACCATGTCGGCCACGTCATCCAGCGCCTTGAGGTCCCGCGCCTGCGCAATCGCGTCAAGCGCCGCCGCAGCGTCCGAGGGCACCTCCCTGGCCGCGGTCCGGATCGCGCCATTGTAGAAATCCGTGCCCTCGCATTCCGTATAATGGGCCATCGATTGATAGATGGCATCATGCATCTTCTGGATCGCCGCCGCGTCAGCCTGCGAGTCCACCTCCAAGGTTTCGGCGAGCCGCCGCGCAAGAAAGCGCAGGCGGCGAATCCGGAAACTCAGGTCATGGGTGCGGAAGAAGACGACCGGCGGTGATCCCGGCCCGACATTGTCGATCAACTTGTCCGCTCCGATCGTCCGGACATGCGACCACAGCGCCTGGCGGAAATTCTCCCGCATCATCGGGCTGTCCTCACCACTGAGGCGGAACAGCAGACCGGCGAGATCCTCGACAATACCCGACAGCTTCAAATGACCGTAAGCGGGAAAAGCGAAGCCCGCCGAATTCGCGGCCCTTAGCTGAGCCTTCGCCCGCCACGCGGACAGCCGCGCAGGCGTCGGACGATCGAGGAACAGCATGCCGCCGATCGTGTTTTCGACCTCCGCTTCGATGCCCGGCCGCAGTGCGTTCAAAATCCGGACCATTCGCCGAATGCGCGAAGAGTGCCGGTCGATCGCTTCCAGATTGTCGCGGATCGGCTGCTCGCGCGGAATGTCGCTGAGCGCCCCGAAAATTGTGCGGAAGAAGCCGGGCAGCTGAGCCTTGTCCTCTGGCGGCGTGTCTTCCTGCTCGCCATCCCGGTTCAGCCGGATCGATCGATGGCCGGGCTTCGGGTCGATATAGACGAAACGCCGATCGACCTCGCGCCGCGAAGGGCGATTGCGTAGCGCGCCGATCGCCTGGGCGAAGGGAGCGTTTGCCAGCACCGATCCGTCGATCAATATCGCGTCCTCTGCATTGCCCCGCGCCCAATGGCGGGGGAGGGCGTGCGCCAGGAAGCTGTCGCGGTTGGTCCAGGTGCGGTGCCGCTGCTTCAGCACGCCATCCAGTTCCCGAACGGTGAAGGGCGGGAAGGCGCCCGGAAAGCTCGCTGTCGCCCGCGCGGCAAATACCAGCTCTGCCGGGTCGGCGAAGAGGCGGTCGCCACGCCCGCGCGCCCGAAAGCCGATGGACAGGCGGTGTTCGGTTTCGACCACCTGTGGCGGGCTGTTGAGGTTGAGGCTTTGTGGATGACCTTCGAAATCGGTGACCGTGACGAACAGGTCGAGCGGATGCCCATCCGGCAGCAGTGGGGGCCCGCACTCGGCCGCCTCCATAGCATCAAAGGCGTCCAGCAACATCGTCGTAAAGATTTCGCCACCAAATGGAGGCTCGAACCATCTGGATCGGATGAAGTGGGACAGCTTTTGGCGTACCTCTTCACGCGTGTCCGGGGCCACGGTGCGCTCGACCGTGTCGCCGGGCCGCCGCGCCGCCATCCACACCAGCGGCGTTGCCCAGAACTTGCTGATGCGCCGCGCGGGCCGCGCATCTGGGTCTAGCAGCCGCTCCACATCGGCATTTTCCAGCCATAAGTCGGTCAGAGGCTCCAGCGACTGCCCCGTCTCGATCGCCTGCGCCAGGAATATGCCGTTGATCCCGCCAGCGCTCGCCCCGGCGATGATATCCGGCATCACGCGCAGCCGGACGCCACTGGCGGCTTCCAGCTCCTCCAGCAGCTTGCGGTAGACAGCCTCGCTACCCTTGCTGCTCGGCGTGCCGTCATGAAAGCTCCGGCTCGCCCGCGCCAGACGCCAGATTTCCTTGGTGATGCCGTGCATATAGACGGCAAGGCTGATGCCCCCATAGCAGACCAGCGCAAGGCGAAGTTCGCGCTCCTTCATGCGACGCGCCTCCCATCCGCTGGACTATAATCTGCCCCGATCAGCCCCAAACCTCTCCCCCGTTCGCCCTGAGCCTGTCGAAGCCTGTCCTGAGCGCCTGCTGCAAGCCGGCAGTCGAAGGGGGCTCTACTTCCTTTAAGCTTATCCGGATCAGGCATCGACAGGCCCGTCCCCACCAGCAACCCCCACCTCACACCCGAAACTCCGCCCAGATCGGCAAATGGTCCGATGCCTTGCGCGCCGCCGCACTGTCATGAACGCCGCTGTCCACCAGCTTCAGCTGCCCGCAATGCATGATCCGGTCTAGCCGAGCCACGGGACGCCGCGCGTGAAAGCTCCGTCCGCAGGGCGCAAAACTGTAATGCCGGGCAAAGTCCGCCAGGCACCCCCGGTTCGCGCTCCATTCGTTAAGGTCGCCCATCAGCACCGTCGGCATCGCATCCCGCTGCGCCGCCGCATGAATGACCGCGGCCGCCTGTTTGCGCCGCCACAGCCCCGAAAGGTCAAGATGCATGCCAAACACGCGTAGCTTCGCCTTGCCGAAGTCCACCTCCGCCATGGTCGCGCCGCGCGGTTCCAGACAGGGCAGGTGCAGAACGTCATGGGTGCCGATTTCGGCTTCCTTCCGCACCAGTATTGCGTTGCCATGCCAGCCCATGGAATCCACCTGCACGTTCAGGGGAACCGGCTTGTACGGGCTCATCGATTCCAGCAGCCATGGCGGAATGGCCGCCGTGCGCACGCCAAAGCGCCGGTCCGCTTCCTGCAGCGCGATGACGTCCGCGTTCAACTCCCCCAATACCTCCAGAACCCGTTCAGGGCTGCGGCGGCGGTCGGTGCCAATGGCTTTGCGGATATTGTAGCTGGCGACGCGAAAGGACTTCATGGCGAAACAATGCGCCACATCCGCATGAGTTTCCAGCACCCTCGGCCAGCTTCATCACGCCGGTGCAATGCTACATCGAAGGGGCAGCGCAGGCCGTGCGCTTCTTTGTTCTTGAAACGTTCACCGTGGCAAGCCATAGCTCGCTCATGGCCAAGGCAAAGCGCAAATTCGTCTGCCAGCAATGCGGCACTCTTTCCTCCCGCTGGCAGGGGCAATGTGACGACTGCGGCGAATGGAACAGCATCGTCGAAGAAGCAGCCGAAACCATCTTTTCCGCGCGGCACGATCTGCAAAGCGGCGGACGGGCGCTCACGCTCGTCGGGCTGAACAGCCAGGTCGAACTGCCCCAGCGCACCAGCACCGGCATCGCGGAGTTCGATCGCGCGCTTGGAGGCGGCATCGTTCCCGGCTCGGCCACGCTGATCGGCGGTGATCCCGGTATCGGCAAGTCTACCCTGTTGCTTCAGGCTGCCGCCCGCATCGCCGCGCGCGGTCTTTCCGTCGCCTATATCAGCGGTGAGGAAGCGGCGGATCAGGTCCGTCTCAGGGCGCAGCGCCTCGGCCTTGGCAACGCGCCCGTGCAGCTCGCCAGCGCGACTTCTGTCCGCGACATCCTGACCACGCTGGGGGAGGGGGAGCCGCCTGCGCTGCTTGTCATCGATTCCATCCAGACGATGCACAGCGACCTGATCGAAGGCGCGCCGGGCACCGTTAGTCAGGTGCGCGCATCCAGCCAGGAACTGATCCGCTTCGCCAAGCAGCGCGGCACCGCCGTCATCCTCGTCGGCCATGTGACCAAGGATGGCAGCATCGCCGGGCCTCGCGTGCTCGAGCATATGGTCGATACGGTGCTCAGCTTCGAGGGCGAGCGCAGCCATCAATATCGCATCCTGCGCGCGATCAAGAACCGCTTCGGCGGCACCGATGAGATCGGCGTTTTCGCGATGGTGGCAGAGGGGCTGGAGGAAGTCGCGAACCCATCGGCTTTGTTCCTGACACATCGTGACGAAACCGTAACGGGCGCGACGGTCTTCCCCGCTCTCGAGGGCACCCGCCCGGTGCTGGTGGAAATACAGGCCCTCGTCGTGCGTCTTTCCAGCGGCGCCACTCCCCGGCGCGCAGTCGTGGGTTGGGACAGCGGCCGACTAGCCATGGTCCTTGCCGTGCTGGAGGCGCGCTGCGGCCTCAGCTTCTCCACCTGCGAAGTCTATCTGAACGTCGCGGGCGGTTATCGCCTGTCGGACCCCGCTGCTGACCTCGCCGTCGCCGCTGCGCTCATATCGGCGCTCGCGGAACGTCCGGTGCCTGCCGACTTGGTCCTCTTCGGCGAAATCGCTCTGTCCGGGGAAATTCGTCCCGTCGCTCACGCGCCGCTGCGCCTCCGCGAATCCGCCAAACTGGGCTTTGAGCGCGCCTATGTCCCCTCCGCAGTCGCCGACGGGGTGAAGGGGATCGCCGTCAGCGGATACCGCGCATTAAGCCAACTGGTTGACCAGATGCTCGGCCGCGGATAGCCCCGGCGTTTATGAACGCCGTCGATATCCTCGTCCTCCTCGCCATCGGCGGTTGCACAGTCTTGGGCTTGCTTCGCGGTTTCGTTCTTGAAACCCTATCCCTCATCGCCTGGGTCCTCGGCATCTTCGCCATCCGCCTCTTCCACCCTTCCGCGACCGAACTGCTCACCTCCTTCGTCGGCACCACCGGAGGCGCTTCAATTCTCGCATTCATTCTGGTGTTCGGCGTCACGTTCGGCGCAGGAAAACTCCTCGCCCACGCCATCGGCCGCCGCACGCGCCAGTCCATCCTCGGGCCGGTGGACCGCGTTCTCGGCGGTGGCTTCGGCGCGATCAAGGGACTGATCGGCGCGACGGTTGTCTTCCTGTCCTTTAGTCTGGTCTACGACACATTTTACGGCAGCGGAGAGCGCCGTCCCGATTGGCTGTCTGACGCCCGCACCTATCCGCTGCTCAACGCCAGCGGCCAAGCAATCAGCGAATTCCTGGCTGAGCGCCGCGCGAGGAAACCGGCGCCCTAATCCGAATGAATGCTCAGAGCCAGCCCTTCAGCCGATAAGCTTCAGCTGTCGCTTTCAGCCCATCCTCAGTAGCGACCTGAGGCACCCAAAGCTTTTTCGGCGGCTGCTTGCGCTTTGTCACTACCCAGTCCGGGTGGCAAAAATAGCTGACACGATCCTGCGTCAGCTTCGCGCCCTTGCCCCGCAGCATGCGATCAAGGCGCGCGCCCAGTCCCAAGGCCCAATTGGGCGTAGCGAAGGTCCGCACCGGCCTTCCGACGGCGCGTCCGATCGCCTGTCCGAAGTCCAGATGGTCCCACCCATCAGGAGTGCCGTCGTCTGCTTCATAGCAATGAGCTAGGCTCATCTCCGTTTCACCAGCCAGCCGCAGCAGCAACCGGCCAAGGTCGCTCACCTCGATCAGCGACAGTCTGCCTCCAGGGGGGAGCAACATGACGCCCCGTCTGGCCATCCGGAACAGCTCCAGCATCTCGCGATCACCGGGCCCATAGATTGCGGGCGGCCGGACGATCGTCCAATCCAGTCCGCTCGCCTTGACATGCCGCTCGGCCAGCGCCTTCGACCAGCCATAGTCAGACAGCTTGGGCTCGCGCGCTGCAAGCGAAGAGACGTGGACCAGACGCCGAACACCCCGTTGCCGCATGGCATCGACCACGGCCATGGTTCCCCGGGCGTTGCCAGCTTCGAAGCCCTCGCGATCAGAGGCGTTCACAACGCCCGCGATATGGATGACCACATCAGCATCACGCACCAGCGTGTTGAGCGCTGCGCGATCTTCGAGCGAGCCGGGCACCCATTTCAGCCGCGCGCGGGGCGGCTGCGCCTTTCGGGTGATGGCCGTAACATGATGGCCAGCTTCAAGAGCCTGATTCAGTGTTTCGGCGCCAACAAAGCCTGTCGCGCCGGTCATGGCAATGCGGAGTTTCATGGAGGGTCAGACCATCGCCATCTGATCGCGGTGGACCAGCACGGATCGAGGTAGATGGCCCAGCAGCGCCGCGATATCCTCACTACGCTTGCCCGCGATCCGCGCCGCTTCCTCGCTGTCATATTCGCTCAGCCCGCGCGCTATCACTCGGCCGTCTGGGGCAACGATATCGACTACATCGCCTCGCACGAACGCGCCTTCTATCTGGGCCACGCCAGCAGGCAGCAAGCTGTTGCCGCGTCCCAATGCCTTTTCCGCGCCCTCGTCGATGACAATGCGGCCGCGCACGGTCAGACGCCCCGCCAGCCAACCTTTCCGGGCTCTCTTTGCTGGAGCAGCGAGGAAGATGGATCCCTTGCCGCCATTTGCCCAATGAGACAGCGGCGCATCATTCTTGCCGGAGATGATCGCGAGATGTGCACCGGCCCCGGTTGCGATGCGGGCGGCTTCGATTTTGGAGGTCATGCCCCCGGAGCCCATTCCGGAAGCTGATCCGCTGTCTGCCATTCCTGCGATGCGCGCATCGATGCGCTCGATTGTTTCTATCAGCATGGCGCTCGCATCGACATGCGGATTGGCGGTGTAAAGACCGTCGACGTCGGAAAGCAGCACGACTGCGTCGGCCCGTGCAGCCTGTCCGATACGCGCCGCCAGCCGGTCATTGTCGCCGAAACGGATTTCGGCCGTCGCGACGCTGTCATTCTCATTCACCACCGGGACGACATCGAGAGTGATGAGCCGCTCCAGCGTTGCCGATGCGTTCAGATAGCGCCGTCGATGCTCAAGATCGTCCAGCGTCACCAGCATCTGGGCCGCAGTGATGCCCTTGTCCTGCAACAGACCCGCCCAGCATTGGGACAGCGCGATCTGGCCCGTCGCCGCTGCTGCCTGAGCATCTTCCAGGCTGCTCCGTCCGCCCTTCGGCAGCTTCAGGCGGCGCGCGCCCAACGCGATCGCGCCCGATGACACGATGATGATCTGCTGCCCCGCAGCCTTGCGGATGGCGATGTCGTCCACCAGCGTCTGCAGCCATGCGTCGCGGACCTGCCCGTCCGGATCGACGAGCAGCGCGGACCCGATCTTGATGACCAGGCGGCGGATGAGAGCAGGAGGGAAGCCGGAGAGGGAAGGGGTCACTGAGAGTTCCGTCCGATGAAAACGGTGCGCGCTGGCAACGCATCACGGCTGATCAATTGCGGCGTGCGGGACCGAAGTTCACACCGTTCTTTCAGATAGGAGACCATGGCGCTTCGTCTTCCTGATCCGACCCTTCGTCATCCGCCGTGGCGGGGGTGCCAAGCAGAGGCAGGACCGCGTCCAGCAGCGCCGGAACGCCTTCACCCGTGGCGCCTGAAATGATGAAGACGTCCTCCACGCCCGCTTCTTCGCGAAGCTGCGCGGCGATGTCTTCCATCAGTTCCTGGCCCAGCAGGTCGCCCTTGTTCAATGCCACGAGCTGCGGTTTTTCATCGAGGCCGCCGCCATAGGCGGTCAGTTCGTCCTGGACGATGCGAAAGGCATCGACAGGATTGTCGGCGGTGGCATCGATCAGATGGAGCAGCACGCGGCACCGTTCGATATGCCCCAGAAACCGGTCGCCGATCCCGGCACCTTCCGCTGCGCCTTCTATCAGGCCGGGGATGTCGGCCAGTACGAATTCGCGATCCCGATGCAGCACTACGCCCAGCTGCGGCTTGGTCGTCGTGAAAGCGTAGGCGCCCACCTTTGCCTTGGTGTTGGTGACCTGGTTGATGAAAGTCGACTTGCCCGCATTAGGCATGCCAACCAGACCGACGTCGGCGAGCAGCTTGAGGCGCAGCCACACCCACATTTCCTGGCCGGGCCAGCCCGTGCCATGCTGACGCGGGGCGCGGTTGGTGCTGGTCTTGTAGGAGAGGTTGCCGCGCCCGCCGTCACCACCTCGCAGGAAGACAATGCGTTGCCCGACCTCGGTGAAGTCGGCGAGGATTTCCTGATCCTCATAATCGGGATAGCCATCCTCATCCTCCGTGCCCTCGATGGGCTGGGGGTCGGAGAGGATTTGCGTGCCGACGGGCACCTTGACGACTAGGTCGTTGCCACCCGCGCCATAGCGGTTCTTGCCAGCACCGGGCAGGCCGCGCTGGGCCTTGAAATGCTGGGTGTAGCGGAAGTCGATCAGCGTGTTGAGGCCCGCCACCGCCTCAAAGATGATGTCGCCGCCCTTGCCGCCATTGCCGCCGTCGGGGCCGCCATATTCGACATATTTTTCGCGCCGGAAACTGACCGCGCCGGGGCCGCCCCAGCCGGACTTAATGTAAATCTTCGCCTGATCGAGAAAATGCATGGCTGGCCCATAGCCGCTTATGACGCGGAATTAAACCTTGCCGCACACATCAAAATGCCACCGCCTACACCGAACGCAGCAGCGCCCGTTTCAGTCGGGGAAGGAGGGCGGCCAACGATGGCCGCCCGCCAATGTCTCTCATTCGTCAGGCCGCCAATGCTGGCGCCGCGTCCTGATACAGCTCCATCGCGACGTCCCTGGTCATTCGGGCGCCCACGCCTTCTTCGAACACCAGGCAGTCGGCCATTTCGCCGCGCGCGTGGCTGTAGCGCTGTTCGACCCGGCCCATCGGGCGGAAGCCGATCTTGCGCAGGACGTTGCCCGGCGCCGGATTGTCGGCGAAGTGGGCCGCGCGGATGCCGCGCACGCCCGCAGCCCGCGCCATGCCAAGCACAGCGCCCGCCGCTTCGGTCGCAAAGCCCAGGCCCCAATAAGGACGGGCGATCCAATAGCCGAGTTCGGGCGTGCCATCTTCGGCCAGATGCACACCGCATCCGCCCACCAGGCGCGGCGCTCCACGAGTGCGGGTGAAGGCGAGCAGTTGCGGCATACGCGAGTCATGGGGCTGCGCCAGAAATGCACGCGCGTCATCCTCGCCATAGGGCGTGGGCACGCGGAACAGGTTGCGCAGGATTGCCGGATCGCCAATCGCCTCGGCGAGGGCCGGCGCATCTTCCATCCAGCCGGGTCTCAGCAGCAGGCGGGGGGTACGGGCGAACATCTCTTCATCTCTCCTTTGCCGGCACGCCAATGGCCGTGAAAAGTTACGGCTTGACGACGCTATCTCTCTGGCTGAGTTCCGCCCGCATGACGCGCGGAAGGGCCAGGAGTTCCAAGGCTTTGAGGGAAAAATCAGGGGATTTGCCCACAATGGAAAAAGGGGGCGCTCCCTAAGATGGAGCGCCCCCTTTTTCCCTCGATACCGGCATGCCTAAAAGGCCGTTTGCCGTCAGGATCGCCCCATTTGCGAGGGACGATCCGTCATCGATCGTCCGTTATTCGGCTGCTTCGGCCATAGCATCGACCGACACATATTTGCGGCCGAGTTTACCAGTGTGGAATACCACGCGGCCTTGGCCCAGCGCGAACAGCGTGTGGTCCTTGCCCATGCCGACGTTACGGCCGGGATAGACGCGCGTGCCGCGCTGGCGAATGATGATGTTGCCGCCGATCACTTCCTGACCGCCGAACTTCTTCACGCCAAGGCGCTTCGATTCCGAATCGCGACCGTTACGCGATGAACCGCCAGCTTTTTTATGTGCCATGACTCAAACTCCTCGAAACTGGACTGCGGCTCAGGCGATCGACACGATCTTGAGGATCGTGTGATTCTGGCGGTGGCCGTTGCGGCGGCGGTAGTTATGCCGACGACGCTTCTTAAAAACGATGACCTTCTCGCCCTTCGCCTGCGCGATGATCTCTGCGGCGACGGTCAGCTTGCTGGCGTCCTTCACGTCGCTGCCTTCGCCAGCGAACAGGACGTCATCCAGCGTCACCTTGTCACCGGCCTCACCGGCCAGCTTCTCGACGACGATCTTGTCTCCGGCGGCGACGCGATACTGCTTGCCGCCCGTGCGCACGACTGCGAACATGGCTCTTCTCTTCTCGTTCAAATCTGCTTTACGCAGATCGCCGAGGACATGAAGTCCTGTTGACCCGCGCGGGAATGTGGCCCGGTAGTGGACTGACTCGCTCCTGTCAACCGGCAAGCCCCATTCTAGGGGGTGGTTTTTGGACGGGCTAGTGCCTATCTTCGGCCATAGAAGGGAAACTCGCCGCGCATGATGCCGACATCTCACAGGACGGAAAGCATGGGCAGCAGGCTGCTCTTCATGCTGACGCTGTGGATGGCAATCAGTGTGGCGCTGGTGAGCGCCCTTACCCCGCTGGGTCCGCCGTCCAGCAGGATAACCGGGTCGGCCTTCAATCCTGCGACGACTGCCGTCGTCCTGAAAGCGCGTGCGCAGTCTATCGCCCATGACGCGAATCTCAGCGTCCCTGATGGCGATGGCGCGAAGGCCGCAACTTCCATCATGCAATGGGTGGTTTTGGCTGCGGCGACGTTGGTCGCCATTTGGCTGGTGCGTCCGGTTTCCGCCATTGCTCCTGCGACAGCGCCGCGCGCTCGTCGGCGTCTTCCCTACCGTCTCCATGCTCGTGCTCCGCCTGCCCTGACCTAACGCATGTCTCGTTAATCGTCAGGACAGGAGATTTTGATGGTCCGCAGACGGTCGCGCCGCAGCAAACAGCGTCCGCCATGGTGGTTCATGCCCGCCATAGTGACAGGACTGGGTGCTGCCGGAGCCTTGTTGTCAGCCGCTCTGCTGGCGGTTGCAGAATAAAGATATGAATGCTGCCGGTGGATCACTCCGCCGGCAGACAGGGAAGGACGTTTATGCCTCACCACACGCCCCTGATCGGAACAATCGTCGCGGGCCTAGTAGTTGCTTTCATCATGGGCGCCATCGCCCATCGCCTGAAATTGTCGCCGCTCGTCGGCTATCTTATCGCCGGGATCATGGTCGGGCCTTTCACGCCGGGCTTCGTGGCCGATACCAGCCTGGCCAACGAGCTTGCTGAGATCGGCGTTATCCTACTGATGTTCGGCGTGGGGTTGCACTTTTCGCTGCGTGACCTGCTGTCGGTGAAGAATATCGCGGTGCCCGGAGCCATAGGGCAGATCGCAGTCGCGACGCTGCTTGGCCTGGGCCTGTCGCACTATATGGGCTGGCCGATCATGGGCGGCATCGTCTTTGGCCTTGCCCTGTCGGTGGCGAGCACCGTCGTCTTGTTGCGCGCCTTGCAGGGGGCCGATCTCGTCGAAACGCGGCGTGGGCGTATCGCCGTGGGCTGGCTGATCGTCGAGGACCTGGTGATGGTGCTGGCGCTGGTATTGCTGCCCGCGCTGGCGAAGGTGATGAACAACGCGGATGCATCGGCCGGGATGGCCGACCTGCTGGCGCCTCTCCTCAGCACCTTGTTGAAGGTCGCGGGCTTTGTTGCCCTGATGCTGGTGGTCGGCCGCCGAGTCATCCCCTGGGCGCTGCACTGGGTCGTGCATAGCGGTTCGCGCGAGCTGTTTCGCCTTGCCGTGCTGGCTATCGCCCTTGGGGTCGCATTTGGCGCAGCCGTTGCGTTCGACGTGTCGTTCGCGCTCGGTGCATTCTTCGCGGGCATGATCCTGGGCGAAACGCCGCTCAGCCGTCGGGCAACGGAGGAGACATTGCCGTTGCGCGATGCCTTTGCCGTGCTCTTCTTCGTGTCAGTGGGGATGTTGTTCAACCCGTCAGTGCTGATCGAGCAGCCATTGCCTCTTCTGGCGACCGTGGCGATCATCATCGTCGGCAAGTCGATTGCTGCCTTCGCGATCGTGCGCGCATTCGGCTATCCAGGCGACACGGCCCTGACCATTGCAGCGAGCCTGGCGCAGATCGGCGAGTTTTCCTTCATTCTCGCGACGCTGGGGACGGGGTTGGGCGTGCTTCCGGCGGAAGGACGCGACCTGATCCTCGCGGGCGCGATAGTGTCGATCTTCCTCAATCCCTTCATCTTCTCGATGATCGTGCGTGGGCATAAAAAGGAAGAAATCGAGGAGGAGGAAGAAGCGGAAAAGGCGCGGCAACGGCCGCATATCGGCCATGTCATCCTGGTCGGTTATGGCCGGGTCGGCAAGCTGATCGCGGAGCGGCTCGCCGAGCGCAAGGCGCACTTCGTAATACTGGAGACGGACGCCGAACGGGCCGAGGAGGCCGAAGAGGCGGGCCATCCAGTGGTGCGCGGGAGTGCGTTGGAGGACCGCCATCTGCTGGCTGCGGGGATATGCGAGGCGCGGCGGCTGCTGATAGCGGTGCCCGAAGGGTTTGAAGGGGGCGCGATCCATGAGCATGCACGTCACCTCAACCCCAAGCTGCAGGTGATAGCGCGGGCCCATAGCGATGCGGAAGTTGCGCATCTGGAAGGGATGGGCGTGCCGCATGTCGTGATGGGCGAACGCGAATTGGCGGCGCGGATGCTGCAGCTTTCCGGAGCGGGGTGAGCGTCAGCTAAGGCTATCGAGGAACCGTGCCGCCTGCTCGCGGATGGCGGCACGGTTTTCTTCCGCCATTCTCTCCCAGTTGCGATAGGGCATGGCGAGGCGTGGGTTGCGGCGCAGCTTTCGATCATTCCGCGCGAGGAAGTCCCAATAGAGCGCGTTGAAGGGGCACGCGTCCTCGCCCACGCGCTGCTTTACGTCATAACGGCAATGGCGGCAGTAATCGGACATGCGGTTGATATAGGCTCCGCCCGCCGCATAGGGCTTTGATCCCAGCAACCCACCATCGGCGAACAGCGCCATGCCGAGCGTGTTGGGCATCTCCACCCATTCATAGGCATCGGCATAGACTTCCAGATACCAGACATGCACCTGATGCGGATCGATTCCGGCGAGCAGGGCGAAGTTGCCGGTGATCATGAGCCTTTGGATGTGATGAGCATAGGCATGGTCGATCGTCTGGCCGATCGCCTGGGCCATGCAGTGCATGTCCGTGTCGCCCGTCCAGTAAAAGCCGGGCAGGTCGCGAGTGGCGCCCAGCGCGTTGCGGCGGCCATAGTCGGGTCCTTCATGCCAATAGACGCCGCGCACATATTCTCGCCAGCCGATGATCTGGCGGATGAAGCCTTCGGCGGCGTTGAGCGGGATTTTGCCGTCGCGGAACCGCTGCTCCACCTTGCGAACCAGATCCAGCGGGTCGAGCAGGCCGCTGTTGATATAGGGGGAGAGGATCGAGTGCCACAGGAAGGGCTCTCCAGTCAGCATGGCGTCCTGATAATCGCCGAAACGGGGGAGAGCTTCGTCGAGGAAGCGCTGCTGCTGGCGTAAGGCATCCTGGTGAGTGACGGCGAACGCGAAATGGTCGAGCGAACCGATATGGTCGGGGAAGCGCTCCGCCACCAGGGCGAGGACCTCGCGGGTGATCGGGTCGGGTTCGAAAGCGAGCGGGCGGGGCATCAATAGGTCGCGCTGGGGCGCGGGCTTGCGATTTTCGGCGTCGAAGTTCCACTGGCCGCCTTCGGGCTCGCCTTCTTCATCGAGCAGCAGGCCGGTCTTGCGGCGCATGTTGCGGTAGAAATATTCCATGCGCAGCTGGTTGCGCGCGGCCGCCCAGGTGTCGAATTCGGCGTGGGAGCAGAGGAAACGGTCGTCCTCGTGGATTGTGACGGGTAGGGCGAAGCGGCCCTCCCATTCCTCCAGCATCGCGCGGACGCGCCATTCGCCTGCTTCGGTGACGTGGATGGCGCGCGGCTTGTGGCGATCGATGGCGCGGGCGACTTCGCCGGTGAAGCTGCCGCTGTTTGCCGGATCATCGAGGCGGATGTAGTCGACGGTCCAGCCTAATTCGCGCATCCGATCGGCATGGTGGCGCATGGCCGAGAGGATGTAGGCGATCTTGGCCTTGTGGTGGCGGACGTAGGTAGTTTCGTCCGCCACTTCCATCATCAGCAGGACGCTGTCTGCGGGATCGGCATTCACCAAGGAGGATATGTCCGGCGTCAGCTGATCGCCAAGGATCGGGATGAGGAGAGGGGCCTTCATATGCCGCTAATGCGTGAAGGCCCGATCCGTGTCCGTCCCTTTATCCGCGTGGCTTGCGAGGGCCTCCCTTGCGCGGGCCGCCCTTGAACGGGCGCGCGCCATAAGCGGGCTTGGGGCCGCGTCCTTCGTTCGGGCGGCCCTTGCCGCGCGGGCCTTCGCGGCGGTTTTCGCGGGCTGCTTCGCGCGGTGCGCCTTCGATCTGTTCGAAAGCGACGTCGGCGCCCTCGTCATTGGCCTCGCCGGTGCGCTTTACCGAGCCGATGAAGCGCGGGACGATGGCGGACGGGATTTCGAACATCGTCTCATTGGCGGCGATGCGGATCGCGCCGATGTCCTGGCGAGACACATGGCCTCGGCGGCAGATGAGCGGCAGGATCCAGCGTGGATCGGCATTCTGGCGGCGGCCGATGTCCATGCGGAACCAGACCGTGTCCTCGAAGCCCGGGCGTGGCCCGTCGCGGCGGGGCGGGGCTTCGCTGGCGTCGAGCAGTTCTTCCGGCGCGGGCAGGGCGGCGCGGGCGCTCTTCACCAGCATGGCGGCGATTTCCTTCGGGCTCTTTTCCGCCAGCAGTTCAGCGCCGAGCGCCCAGTCCTGCTCGTCCAGCTCGGCACGCTCCATCAGCCGTTCGCGCAGGCGGGCATTATCCTGCTGCTGGATCGCGTCCTTGCTGGGCGGGGTGCCCCATTCGACGGGAATCTTCGCGCCGCGCAGCATCGATTCGACGCGGCGGCGGCGGGGATAGGGGACGATGAGGACGGCGGTGCCCTTCTTTCCCGCGCGACCGGTGCGGCCCGACCGGTGCTGCATCGTTTCAGCGTCGCGCGGCAGTTCGACGTGCACGACCAGGCTGAGATTGGGAAGGTCGATACCGCGGGCGGCGACGTCGGTCGCGACGCAGACGCGGGCGCGGCGGTCGCGCAGGGCCTGCAAGGCGTGGTTGCGCTCGTTCTGGCTGTGCTCGCCCGACAAAGCAACGGCCGCGAAGCCGCGTTCGGTGAGGCTGGAATGAAGGTGCCGCACATTGTCGCGGGTGGCGCAGAAGAGGATCGCCGCTTCCGCCTCATGATAGCGCAGCAGGTTGACCACGGCGTTTTCGATGTCGGCGGGGGCGACGGTCACGGCCTGATAGCTGATGTCGCCATGGCCCCGCTCGTCGCTGACGGTGGAGATGCGCAGTGCGTCCTTCTGGTAACGCCTGGCGAGCGCCACGATCGGCTTGGGCATGGTGGCGGAGAAGAGGAGGGTGCGGCGGCCTTCGGGCGCGCCGTCGAGAATTTCTTCCAGGTCTTCGCGGAAGCCCATGTCGAGCATCTCGTCGGCTTCATCGAGGACGACGGTCTTGAGCCCGGAGAGGTCGAGCGCGCCGCGTTCGAGATGGTCGCGCAGGCGGCCGGGCGTGCCGACGACGATGTGCGCGCCGTGGGAGAGGGCACGGCGTTCCTTGGCCGCGTCCATGCCGCCGACGCAGGTGGCGATGCGGGCGCGGGCCTCGCCATAGAGCCACTCCAGTTCGCGCGCGACTTGCAGCGCCAGCTCGCGCGTCGGCGCAATGGCGAGCGCAAGCGGGAGGCGGGGCGCGGGGAGTTGGCTGCTTTCACCCAACAGTTCGTTAGCCATGGCAAGGCCGAAGGCGACGGTCTTGCCCGAACCGGTCTGCGCCGAGACGATGAGGTCGCGGCCTTCGGCTTCGGGTTGGGTGACTTCGGCCTGCACGGGGGTCAGGCTTTCATAGCCTTTCCGCGTCAATGCGTCCGATAGAAGGGCAGGGAGATGTTCAAAAGACATTATATTTTCCGTCGGTAAAGCGACCCGCCATTCCCGACGGATACATGATGACCTGATGTGCTTCGGCCGCTGCCGGAGCCCGGAGTGCAAGGTCACGCACCCCGAAGTTCACACCGTTGTTGGGATGTCCCCGGCGGTGTTTAGAAATGCGGCGCTCCTGCGAAAGCAGGAGCCTAGGGTCTTAGGTCACGCGCCTCACCCTGGGCTCCTGCTTTCGCAGGAGCACGCATAGCATAAAAAGCGAGAGCCTCCTTCCCCGCTTGGAGGAAGGAGGCTCTCCCTATCAAACATTCCGTCAGATCAGACCGAAGCGACTTCCGCCACATCGACCTTCACGCCCGGACCCATCGAGGACGACAGGGCGATCTTACGGACATATTTGCCCTTCGAACCCGACGGCTTCGCCTTGACGATTGCGTCAACGAAAGCGTCGAAATTCTTGCGCAGGTCTTCGGCCGAGAAGCTCGCCTTGCCGAGACCGGCGTGGATGATGCCAGCCTTTTCGACGCGGAACTCGATCTGGCCGCCCTTGGCAGCCTTGACTGCTTCGGCAACGTTCGGGGTGACGGTGCCCAGCTTCGGGTTCGGCATCAGGCCCTTGGGACCGAGAACCTTACCGAGACGGCCGACGAGACCCATCATGTCGGGGGTGGCGATCACGCGCTGGAAATCGATGTTGCCAGCCTGGATCGAGTCCAGCAGGTCTTCGGCACCAACGATGTCGGCGCCAGCGGCAGTTGCGGCTTCAGCCTTGTCGCCACGGGCGAACACGGCGACGCGAACATCCTTGCCGGTGCCAGCGGGCAGGGTGACGACGCCACGGACCATCTGGTCAGCGTGACGCGGATCGACGCCCAGGTTGATCGCGATTTCGACGCTTTCGTCGAACTTGGCGGTCGCATGGGTCTTGATCAGGCCCAGCGCTTCATCAACGCCGTGCAGCTTTTCGCGGTCAACCGCAGTGGCGAGAGCCTTCGCCTTCTTCGTCAGCTTTGCCATGATCTTAGCCCTCCACCACTTCGAGGCCCATCGCGCGAGCGGAGCCTTCGATGATCTTCGTCGCTGCGTCGATGTCGTTCGCGTTCAGGTCAACCATCTTGGCCTGGGCGATTTCAGCGAGCTGGGCGCGGGTGATCTTGCCAGCGACAACCTTGCCCGGTTCCTTGGAACCCGACTTCAGGTTGACGGCCTTCTTGATCAGATAGGTGGCGGGCGGCTGCTTCGTGACGAAGCTGAACGAACGGTCCGCATAGACGGTGATGATGGTGGGCAGCGGGGTGCCCTTGTCCATCTTTTCCGTCGAGGCGTTGAACGCCTTGCAGAATTCCATGATGTTCACACCGCGCTGACCCAGAGCCGGACCGATCGGCGGCGAGGGGTTGGCGGCTCCAGCGGGCACCTGGAGCTTGATATAGCCCGTAATCTTCTTGGCCATTTTCACTCACTCTGTTGCTGGGAGGATCGCAAGCGACCCGCCCGGTTCAAGTTTAGCGGTCAAGCAGCGATCCCTGAGGATGCCTCCCGCACCTGTTCTCCTCGCCCCTTTAGGGGAGAGGATAGTAGGTCTTAGCGGCTTGCCGCTTAGACCGATTTGGAGAGGGGGCTATGCCCTCTCCCGCTGCGACTAGGCGGCGAAGCCACCAAGTCTCGCTGCCCTCTCCCGCTTGCGGGAGAGGGAAATAGGTTACTTCGATAGTTCGACCTGTTCGAAGTCCAGTTCGACCGGCGTGGCGCGGCCGAAGATCGACACGGACACCTTGACGCGGTTCTTTTCGAAATCCAGTTCCTCGACCGTGCCGTTGAAGCTGGCGAAGGGGCCGTCCAGCACCTTGACGCTGTCGCCGATTTCGTAATCGACATTGACCTTGTGCTTGGGCGCGGCTTCGGCGGCCTTCTGAGCGCCGAAATAGCGGGCGGCTTCGCCCTCGCTGATCGCCTGCGGCTTGCCGCTGGAACCGAGGAAGCCGGTCACCTTGGGCGTGTTCTTGACGAGGTGGTAGATGTCGTCGTTCATCGCCAGCTTGGCAAGGACGTAGCCCGGCATGAACTTGCGTTCGACCTGGACCTTCTTGCCGCGCTTCACTTCGGTCACGGTCTCGGTGGGGACTTCCACCTGCTCGACCAGCTGGGAGAGGCCCATGCGCTCGGCTTCGGACAGGATCGATTCCTTGACCTTGTTTTCGAAGCCCGAATAGGCGTGGATGATGTACCAGCGCGCCATGTTACCGTTTCAAACTCCCACAAGCGATTTCCCGGGAAACCGCGGCAGACAAAAAACTCAAGCTCTTCCGGCGGCGAAGCTCAGCAGCCACTGAACAACCGCGCCGAAGAAGGTGTCGATGCCGAAGAAGAAGAGGCCGAGCAGCGTGGTCATGATGCCGACCATGATCGCCGTCATGACCGTTTCACGGCCCGTGGGCCACACGATCTTAGACGCTTCGGTCTTCACCTGATTGACGAACTCGCCCGGAGAAACCTTCGCCATCACTGCCTCAAAAAACGTTCGAACAAACACCAAAGCGCGAAGCAACAGTCCGCCCTCCGGACCCCGCCATGTCGGCGTCCCGGGGTGCGGCCGCTGGCTTCGCGACCCATCTTCGCTCGGGCAGCTAGCCGCGAACCGTTGAAAGATCAAGGATCACGACCAGTTGCTTGGCAGGAGTGGAGGGACTCGAACCCCCGGCATTCGGTTTTGGAGACCGACGCTCTACCAGCTGAGCTACACTCCTGTACCGGCGAAGGAGGGCGCTTTAGCGTGGCATGCGTGGGAGGGCAAGCGGGAAACTTTTAAAGGAAAATGCCGCCCTTCATCACCCGGCGGGCGCGGCCCTGCACGGGCATGCGGTGGAAGGGCGTATTGCCCGCCTGCGCCGCCATCCTGGCGGAATCCACGATCCACGGCGCGCCGGGATCGATGAAGATGAGGTCGGCGGCACTGCCGCGCGCGAAGCTTCCCGCGTCGATGCCCAGGATGCGCGCCGGATTGGCGCTGAGCAGCGTCATGAGCCGGGTTATCGTGAGATGACCTTCGCGCACGAGGTTGAGGGAGAGGGCGAGCAGGGTCTCTGCCCCCGCCATGCCGGGTGCGGCGTCGGCGAAGGGCAGCCTTTTGTCTTCGGGACCGCGCGGGTCGTGACTGGAGGTGATGACGTCGATCGTGCCGTCGGCGACTGCCGCGAGCGCGGCCTTGCGGTCATCCTCCGATCGTAGCGGCGGCGACAGGCGGGCGAAGGTGCGGAAGTCCGTGACGGCGTTGCCGGCGAGGTAGAGATAGGCGGGGCTGATGCCGCAGCTGACCCTCAAGCCTTCCGCCTTGGCGGCCCTGATGAGGTCGAATCCAGCCTTTGTCGTTACTAGCCGGAAGTGGATTGCCGCGCCGGTTTCGCGGGCGAGCATGATGTCGCGGGCGATGGCGATGGCTTCGGCGCAGGCGGGGGCGTGTGACAGGCCGAGCCGTGTCGCGGTTTCGCCGCTCGTCGCCACCGCCTTGCCAGCGAGGCCGCTGTCTTCCGCATGGGAGATGACGGTGAGGCCGAGGCCCGATGCATAGGCGAGGACGCGCATCATCACGCCTGAATCGGCGATCCACTGGCGGCCGGTGGCGACGGCTTTCGCGCCTGCGGCCTGCATCATGCCGATTTCAGCGAGTTCCGTGCCTTTAAGGCCGCGTGTGGCGGCGGCGATGGGGTGGACCCAGAAATCCGGTTTTCCAGCACGAGCGGCCTGGCGGATGAGCCCGGCTTCGTCGAGCGTGGAGGATTGGTCGGGCATCAGCGCTGCTCGCGTGATGCCGCCGAAGTGGAAGGCGGGCTTGTCGGTCGCGAAGACGCCAAGGTCGATGAGGCCGGGTGCGACGACGAGGCCTGCTGCATCGACCTTCTCTGCGTCATCGGGCACGTCGATGTCGCCAGCGGCCAGGATGCGGTCGCCTTCGATCAGGATCGTGCCGGGGTGGAGGTCGACGGCGGCTGGATCGGCCAACTGTCCGTTGATGATGGCGAGCTTGCTCATGCCCATCGCTTCCTTGTTTGTCGGGATGCTCAAGACCATCCCTCCACCATTGTTGGTCGGGATGTTCAAGACCATCCCTCCACGCCGCGCGCGCTTCGCGTCAGGACGTCGAGGCAGGCCATACGGATGGCGACGCCCATTTCGACCTGCTCGGTGATGGCTGAGCGTTCTGGATGGTCAGCGACCACGCTTGAGATTTCGACGCCGCGGTTCATGGGGCCGGGGTGCATCACCAGCGCGTCGGGCTTGGCGATGGCGAGCCGTTCGGGGGTGAGGCCGTAGAGCATGTGATATTCGCGCGGGGAGGGGATGAAGGCGCCATCCATCCGCTCATTCTGAAGACGGAGCATCATGACGACGTCGGCGCCTTCGAGGCCCTCGTCCATGCGGTTGAAGGGGGTGGCGCCCAGCATTTCGACTTCGGGCGGCATCAGGGTAGGCGGCGCGACCGCGCGAACCTGCGCGCCCAAGGCGGCGAGGCAGAGCATGTTGGAGCGGGCGACGCGGCTGTGCAGCACGTCGCCGCAGATTGCGACGACCAGCCCTTCGAACCCGCCCTTGCGGCGGCGGATGGTGAGCGCGTCGAGCAGGGCTTGGGTCGGATGCTGGTGCCAGCCATCGCCTGCGTTGAGGACGGGGCAGTCGACCTTGTCGGCGATCAGCGCCACCGCGCCCGAGCTGGCGTGGCGAATGACGATGACGTCCGCGGCCATGGCGTTGAGCGTCATCGCCGTGTCGATCAGGGTCTCGCCCTTCTTCACGCTCGATTGCCCGGCGTGCATGTTGACGACGTCCGCGCCGAGGCGCTTGCCCGCGATCTCGAAGGACAGCAGGGTGCGGGTGCTGTTTTCGAAGAAGGCGTTGATCTGCGTCATGCCCGCCAGCCGATCGTCATGCTTGCGCGCGCCGCCCCGGTTCGTCCGCGCCCAATGTTCCGCCTCATCCAGCAGGAAACGGATTTCCCAAGGCTTCAGGTCGGCGATGGAGAGAAGATGCCGATGCGGAAACAACGCCCGGCCAGTCAGGTCGGGCGAGGCGGATGGAACGATGATGTCGGGCATGAACGGACCCTTTAGGCGAGGGCGAAAGAGAGGGCAAGGCGGGAAGCTTGGAAGTTCCTGCTGCCTTCCTATCTCACCATCATGCGCATTTTCACGATCGGGTATGAAGGAGCTACGCAGGCCGAGCTCATAGCGGCACTGCGGCAAGCGGGCGTCACGCTGCTGGCAGACATAAGGGCGGTTCCCTTGTCGCGGCGGCCGGGCTTTTCCAAGAACATCCTGGCAGCGGGGCTAAAGGAGGCCGGGATCGACTATGTCGGGCTGAAGGCGCTGGGCACGCCTGCGGAGGGCCGGGAAGCGGCGCGCAAGGGCAATCACGCTAAGCTTCGGGAGATTTATTCGGGCCAGCTGGACTTGCCCGAAGCCATCGTACAGGCGGAACAACTGCGTGAGATGGCCGGGGAACGGCCTACGGCTCTGCTCTGCTTCGAGCGGGAGGCGGATGGATGTCATCGTTCGCTGCTGCTCGAGTATCTGTTTCCGGATGACGAGCGGGTGGACCTGAAGCCCTGAGCCTTCAAAAGCGGCGGGCGATTGCTCCGGCGGTCCAGCCCATGCCGACCGCAACAAGGATCGCGGTGAGGCCGTAGAAGAAGGGCCATCGGTCGGCGGCGACGGCCATGAAACGCTCGAACCCCGATTTGCGGATGGTGATGTCGCGGACGGCTGCGGCGACTACGCGGCCGTCCTGTACCAGGAAGGTTTCAGCGGTGTAGTCGCCCACGATAACGCGGGCGGGTAGCGGGATGCGGGCCCGATATAGCACCCCGTCGGTGATCTCCACTGAACCTTGATGCTCGGCGAAGAGGCCGGTGCGCTGACGCAGGTCGATGAGGCCAGCCTGGAAGCGGTCGAGCTCTGCACTGTCATTAAGGGAGGAGGGGGAGAGTTGGAGCTTGTCGACGCCGAGTTCGTAGATGGCAGCGGTGCGTTGATCGACGACATCAGCGATGGGGCGGGAGGAGGCGACCGCATAGAAGCTGGGCGCTGATCGGAATCGGGCGCTGTCGGCATTGACCCAGATGCCAGCGACCCGTTGCTTTTCCCGCATGGTGATCGATTGGTCAGGGCCCTTCAACACCACCAGTATGTCGGCAGGCTTTCTGGGTCGCCGCCCGTCTGGATAGACGATTGCGCCGAACAGCAGCAGGTCGGCCCCGGTGAAACTGTAGCGGATTTCGACCTCTCTTTGCGAGACATCGGGAACGAGCGTCGGCTCCCCGGCAGCGCCGAGCAGCATCAGCAGGGGAGGGAGAAGAGCGAGACGGGCGCGCAGGCTCAACGCACTTCCACCGTGTAGATCTCATCGGGGCGGAAGCCGAGGCCTAGCGCCATGCGAGCGGCGACCAGCAGCACGATCACCGAGAGCAATATGCGCAGATATTCGGGCCGCACCGTCATTGAGATGCGGGTGCCGATCTGCGCGCCGGTCACGCTGCCGATCAGGAGGAGCAGGGCGAGGACGAGATCGACGGCCTTGGTGGTCATCGCGTGCATCATCGTCGTTGCCATGGTGACGAACAGGATCTGGAAAAGCGAGGTACCGACCACCGATTGTGTCGTCATGCCGAGCAGATATAGCATCGCGGGCACAAGGATGAAGCCGCCACCGACGCCGAGCAATGTCGTCAAAATCCCGGTGGCGACGCCGAGCAGCAGGGGCGCGAGCGGGGAGATATAAAGGCCCGACCGGTAAAAGCGCCACCGCATGGGCAGCGCGGCGACGAGTGGGTGATGGCGACGCTTTCGAGCCTGTAACCGCTTGCCGGTCTTGAGCATGATGAGCGCCTGGATCGACTCCTTCGCCATCAACATGCCGATGCCGCCGAGCATCAGTACATAGAGGATGCCGATCGCTGTATCGATCTGCCCGATGGACTGGAGCAGCCGGAACAGCAGCACGCCGATGCCTGCGCCGATGATGCCGCCTCCGATCAGGACGCCGCCCATGCGGAAGTCAACGGTGCCCCTCGCCATGTGGGTGACCACGCCCGACACACTGGCGCCCGTGACTTGCGAAGCGGCCGAGGCGGCCGCGACGGTGGGCGGAATGCCGTAAAAGATCAGCAGCGGCGTCGTCAGGAAGCCGCCGCCTACGCCGAACATGCCGGAGAGGAGGCCGACCACGCCGCCCAGGGCGATGATCACCAACGCGTTCACCGATAGGTTGGCGATGGGCAGGTAGAGATCCATGTGCCTGCAGGGTTAGGCGGAATGGATGGCAAGATAAAGGCGTAGAGGACGGGCCTCGCCTCAAAAATCAGTGCCGAGTGTGACGGCGAAGCCGGAGGATGGAGAAGCCTGTCCGGCTACCCGCTCCCGCCATTCGATGCTGAGGCGTGAGGCGGCGCGGGGCAGCGGCAGGCGAAGCTGAACCTCCGGGCCGATGTCCAGCCGCTCCAGCTGAGGTTGCGCGCCTCCCGAAATGCTCATCCCCGTGCGCATGGGTGTTCGGGATAGCGGTGCGAGCAGGGAAAGCTTTCCGTCGGCAAACAGGTCGCGCCGGTTGAACCCGACCATGCCCGCCTGCACATAGGCCTCGGCTTCCACCTTGCCGAGCACGGGGCGGGGACCAAAGCCGCCGACGGCGAACAGGGCATTGGCATCGCGAGCGCCATTGCCCAGCGCGATGCGGCGCTCTGCAGCGATCGTCAGGGGAACGGACCTGGCCGGTTGCCAGGCGAGACCTACCGCGCCCTCGGGCGAGGCAGGGCGGTTGAGGGCGCTGCTGACACGGCCGTATACCGCAGCACGGCTGACGCTCGCAGGCGTCAGGTCGTAATCCAGCCGAAGTCCGGCCTGCGATCCGCCGAGCCTGCCGCCGGTCACAAGATCCTGAGCGTTTCCACTACCTTCCCGCCACAGCGCCCAGGTGCTGGCACGCCAGCGGTCGCCCTGCTGACTGGTGAAGGACGGCGCCGCGAGGGCAGTCGGCGGTTGGAGGGAGGGGGCGGTCAGGGCGGCGTCTTCCGGCGGACGGGCGGAAAGCGCTGAGCTGTTTTCGCCTTTCTGTGGCAAATATTCCAGTGAAGTAGCGAGCGTCGCTTTGGCTGGGACCTTGTCTTCGGCGAAGGAAGCGGCGTTCATTGCCGAGCGTGTCAAAAGGAGGCCGGTCGGTGCGGCGTATGCCACCCTGTTCTTCAATGTAGGCCTGATCAACTCAGCCGCCGCCACTGGTTCCAACTGCAATGGAGATGGCGTTTCCATATTTCCGCTGATCACGGTGCTGGCGACGCGCAATATCACCCAGCCGCCCATGAGGATCGCGAAAAACCGGACAGGCCGCCCGCTGGCTATATTGTGCATGTTGACGCTCAGAGATTGGGAAAGCGGTGCTGCGTCTTGTCCCAGACCAGTGGCTTTCCGAACAAGGATTCAAGGTAGAGGAAGACCGCGCGCCGCGCCGCCAACATTGCGATCAGGTTGGCGAGGATCGCGCGAGGTATCGCTCCGATGCCGTAGAGCCACCCATAGCTGCGCCCCACAAAGATAGCTCGCATGGCTGCCCGCCACGTCATGAAGGCAAAGTTCAGCCAGAGGAGTAGTTCGACCGGGGGAGAAGGCCGGTAATCGGCCTCCAGTCCGGTCCCTTTCGCAATCAGGAGCAAACCCCAGAGCAAAAAGGCGACATAGGCGGCGAAAAGAACGAGAGCAGCGATTGCCGCGCGTCGGTCGCGGATGCGCATCCACCATTCCGCAGGGCCGCCCTGCCAGCCCATGCGGTCCCACCCGGCGAGGGAAATCCCCACCATCCAGCGTGCCTTTTGGCGGACCGCGCTGTCCAGGCTGTCGGGAAAATATTCCCGCGTGGCGACAAGTTCGCCTGAAGCGTCGCGCATCCGCACGAACACTCCGCGGCCGCCCATATCCTTGATCCGCAGGCCGGCTTCATAATCCTCCGTCAGCGAGGCGGGATCGAACGGGCCGCCATTGTGCGGGTTTACCAGGCGTTCGAGCGTGAGCCGTTCAAACGCGCAAGCGACCCCTGCTGAGGGTACGGACGCGCCCATGGCTTCGCGGATCGTCAGATATTTCCCATGGCTCTCGGCAAACTCGTCGCAATAATGGTTGGCGATCGCGCGTGACCACCAGCTGCCTTCACCCGTCAAGGGCAGTACCGGCAGTTGCACCAGTTGAAACCGGTCGATCATGACGTCGAACAAGCGGATTTCGTCGGCATGCACGACGTCTTCCGCATCGTGCAAGACGACTGCCTTGAACATTGTGCCGGTGCGTCCTTCCTCTTCCACCATGGTCCGCCACAGGAGGTTGAGGCAATCGGCCTTTGTCGTGGGTCCTGCGCGTTCATTGACGCACATGATCAACCGGTCATTTGCTTCCGCTATCGGGCTTATGACGGCCAGAGTTGCTGGATCGTTGGGATAAACGCCGACGTAGATGCGGTAGTTGCCGGTGGAGGACCATTGGCTGAGCGCGTTGCGTAGCATCGGCCCGATTACTTCCGCTTCGCGCCACGCAGGAATGAAAATGGCTATGGTGCCGGGATTTTGCGATGCTGGCAGCATCGTAGTGTTCATGCGCTTGTGACGCGAATAGACCGCGATATTTCGCCACCAGCGGCGGCCGAGGAACAGGATGTCGACCAGAAAATCATCGATGCCGCCGATGGCCAGTCCAACGACGGCGAACAACAAGATCTCCTGATAAATGACTACCAAGATCGCTATTAGCGACTGCGCCATGATGAGAAACCCCCGCCTTCGGCCGGGCTATTGGCAAATTCACATGCAATTTCATAGACCTTTGCCAGTATTTTTTTACATCAGATGAAGGATGATCTGCAGCGCCTTGAATGCGCATAGATCGCGCGATTTCCGCCGAGCTGCTCCGATGATGCGTTGGATGGAATCGTCTGGTGGGTGGGGTGGTGCTATCGTCGCAACCGCCGGAAAGACGACTCGACAAGAGCTGCGGCACCCCAACCAGTCTCGTGAGCGATAGGTAGGAGGGCGTGAATGGTCGGAGAGATGGATGTCAATTACCTCCTGCACAGGCAGCAGGTATCATTGATACGAGCGCAAATGAGCCGCTCTAAAAAGGGCCGCGCGGCCTATGAAGGTCTCGCGCGCGGCTATGGCGATCAGATCGACGCCTATCGCGAGGAAAATGTGCGCCTTGTAAACCCGGCGCACTGATCGTCGCGGAGGCCTAGCGCCGCTGGATCAATCTTTCCAGCGACCGGGGATGGGTATCGTCGGGACCGCATTCTTTTTCGAGCACGGCCTTGATACGCTCCAGCTCTGCTTCTGTCAGATGTTCGATGCCGATGAAGTCGTTGCGCGCTTCGGCGATCGCCCGGATCAGCTCGTCCAGCTTTGCCTGGATTGCTGATCCGTCGCGGTTTTGGGCATTTTGGATCAGGAACACCATCAGGAAGGTCACGATCGTCGTGCCGGTATTGATGATGAGCTGCCACGTGTCGGAATAGTGGAACAGCGGACCGGTGAAGATCCAGCCGATGATGACTGCCGACGCGAGAATGAAGGCGAGGGGCTGGCCCGACCAGCTGGCGACCCGATGTGCGAAGGCTCCAAAAATCTTGTCCATGCAGTGCTCCCCGTGTCGATCTATTTACCCTGTGTTCAGGCAGTGATTGCCATGAAGCGTGAATGACGGCCATATCCCTCCGCGCATTCGCGCTCACACTGCCTGCAGCGGCTCTGATCCTGTCTTCATGCGCGACCGTATCGCCCGAATCGAGGGTGCGGGCGGGGCTGCTCGAAGCCGGGCTTTCGCCCCGGATGGCGGGATGCATGGCCGAGCGGATGGTCGATCGGTTGAGCCTGATGCAGCTGCGGCGTGTGCAGTCGCTCGCCTCGCTCCGCAATTCGCACACGGGCGATTTGACCTTTGATCGCTTCCTCTACAAGCTCCGCGCGCTGGAGGACCCGGAGATATTCGCGGTAACCAGCAAGGCGGCAGTTGCCTGCGCCTTGCTCGACTGATCACCTGATCAGGATCATCAGGTCCTCAGCAGTTTGCAATTTTGCAAAGTGCGTTTGCGAAATCATGCTGGAGTCCTGCGCCTTGCTGTGCTTTAGCCCGCCCAACAGCTTTTCAGACAAAAGGACGGGCCGGGCCCATGAACATTCACGAATATCAGGCTAAGGAACTGCTGGCGAAATATGGCGCGCCGATCGCGCAGGGTTTCGCTGCATTCTCGGTCGATGAAGCGGTAGAGGCCGCCAAGAAGCTGCCCGGGCCGCTCTATGTCGTGAAGTCGCAGATCCACGCCGGTGGCCGCGGCAAGGGCAAGTTCAAGGAACTGGCTCCCGAAGCGAAGGGCGGCGTCCGCCTGGCCTTCAACCTCGATGAAGTGAAGGCCCACGCCACCGATATGCTTGGCAACACGCTGGTCACCATCCAGACCGGCGAAGCAGGCAAGCAGGTCAACCGTCTGTACATCACCGACGGCGCCGACATCGCGAAGGAATTCTACCTCGCGCTTCTGGTCGATCGTGGCAGCAGCCGCATCGCGTTCGTCGTATCAACCGAAGGCGGCATGGACATTGAAGAGGTCGCCCACTCGACCCCGGAAAAGATCCACACCTTCACCGTCGATCCCGCAGCCGGTTTCCAGCCGCACCACGGCCGTTCGGTCGCCGCCGCGCTGGGCCTGACCGGCGATCAGGCGAAGCAGGCCGCCAAGGTTGCTTCTTCGCTCTATGCCGCGTTCCTCGACACTGATGCCGAGCAGATCGAAGTCAATCCGCTGGCGCTGACCGAGCAGGGCAACCTGCTGGTGCTCGACGCCAAGGTCGGTTTCGACGGCAACGCCATGTTCCGTCACAAGGACATTGCCGAGCTGCGCGACCTGACCGAGGAAGATCCGGCCGAAGTCGAAGCGAGCGAATATGACCTCGCCTACATCAAGCTGGACGGTAACATCGGTTGCATGGTGAACGGCGCGGGCCTGGCCATGGCGACGATGGACATCATCAAGCTGAACGGTGAATTCCCGGCCAACTTCCTGGACGTCGGTGGCGGCGCTTCCAAGGAGAAGGTGACTGCGGCCTTCAAGATCATCCTGAAGGACCCGGCGGTGAAGGGCATTCTCGTCAACATCTTCGGTGGCATCATGAAGTGCGACATCATTGCCGAGGGCATCGTCGCCGCCGCCAAGGAAGTTGACCTGTCGGTTCCCCTGGTCGTTCGCCTGGAAGGCACGAACGTCCAGCAGGGCAAGGACATTCTGGCCTCGTCCGGCCTCGCCATCGTCCCTGCGGACGACCTGGGCGACGCGGCAAAGAAGATCGTGGCGGAAGTGAGGAAGGCAGCCTGAGGCACTTTCCAGCCATTTGAACAGACACCATGGGGCGCAGGCGGTCTTTAGGGGCCGCCTGCGTCCTTGTCCGCATATGCGGGCATTGGCGTGAAACGAAAGGATGTTGCGATGAAGATCCTTGTGCCCGTGAAGCGGGTCATTGACTATAATGTGAAGCCGCGTGTGAAGGCGGACGGTACGGGCGTCGATCTGGCGAACGTCAAGATGAGCATGAACCCGTTCGACGAGATCGCGGTTGAGGAAGCTATCCGCCTGAAGGAAAAGGGCGTGGCGACCGAGGTCGTGGCCGTATCGGTTGGCGTTGCGAAGGCGCAGGAAACGCTGCGTACCGCGCTCGCCATGGGCGCGGATCGCGCGATCCTGATCCAGACCGACGATGAAGTCGAACCGCTGGGCGTCGCCAAGCTGCTCGTCAAGGTGCAGGAAGAAGAACAGGCTGGCCTGATCATCCTGGGCAAGCAGGCGATCGATGACGACAGCAACCAGACCGGCCAGATGCTGGCGGCTCTGCTGAACCTGCCGCAGGGCACGTTCGCATCGAAGGTCGAGGTTGAGGGCGACAAGGTCAGCGTGACCCGCGAAGTCGATGGCGGTCTGGAGACGGTCAAGCTGAACATCCCCGCGATCGTCACCACCGACCTGCGTTTGAACGAGCCGCGCTATGCTTCGCTGCCCAACATCATGAAGGCGAAGAGCAAGCCGCTGGCGACCAAGGCGCCCGCCGATTATGGCGTCGATATTTCGCCGCGTCTGGAAACGCTGAAGGTCACCGAGCCCGCCAAGCGTTCGGCTGGCGTCAAGGTTGCCGATGTCGATGAACTGGTCGCGAAGCTCAAGGCTCTGGGAGTTGCAGCATGAAGACGCTCGTTTGGGTTGAACATGAGGGCGGCGCCGTCAAGGACGCGACGCTTTCCGCCGTCACCGCCGCTGCGAAGCTGGGTGAAGTGCATCTGCTGGTCGCTGGCGCTGGCGTCGGCGGCGTGGGTGAAGCCGCTGCGAAGATCGCTGGCGTGGGCAAGGTCCATGTCGCCGATGACGCGGCTTTCGGTCATGCGCTGGCCGAGAATGTCGCGCCGCTGATCGTCGAGCTGATGGGCAGCCATGACGCGTTTGTCGCGCCTGCCACCAGCAACGGCAAGAATATCGCGCCGCGCGTCGCGGCTCTGCTTGACGTCATGCAGATCAGCGACATTCTTTCGGTTGAAAGCGAAGACACCTTCACGCGCCCGATCTATGCGGGCAATGCGATCGCTACGGTCAAGTCGAAGGATGCGAAGAAGGTCATCACCGTGCGCGGCACCGCTTTTGAGAAGGCGGCTCGTGAGGGTGGATCGGGCGCGGTGGAAGCCGTTGCTTCGACCGGCGACAAGGGGCTGTCGAGCTTCGTTGGTGCTGAGATCGCCAAGCAGGAGCGGCCGGAACTGACCTCGGCCAAGATCATCGTGTCGGGTGGCCGTGCGTTGAAGGATGGGCCGACTTTTGAGGAGGTCATCTATCCGCTGGCGGACAAGCTGGGTGCGGCGGTTGGCGCTTCGCGCGCTGCTGTCGATGCTGGTTATGTGCCGAACGACTATCAGGTCGGTCAGACGGGTAAGATCGTGGCTCCGGAAGTGTATATCGCCGTGGGTATTTCCGGGGCGATCCAGCATCTGGCGGGGATGAAGGATTCGAAGACCATCATCGCCATCAACAAGGACGAGGATGCACCGATTTTCCAGGTGGCGGATATCGGCTTGGTGGGTGATCTGTTCAAGGTTGTGCCGGAGCTGACCGGCAAGCTGTAAATATTAGCTGGAGGGGGCTTGCTCCCTCCGGTTGTTGTTTCGGCGAAAAAGGGGCGTGGCGGTGAGCTGCGCCCCTTTTTTTGTTTGGAGGCAGGGTAGCTGTGGCCTGATCTGACGGCGCGGCTCTTGCAGCTTTGCGGATGGGGGAATTAGTCCGCCCGCCAACGGCGCCGCGAAAGGGGGAGAACGCGGAGCCGGGCGGGCGGTGGCCAGCGGCCAGAGGGATGAGCCGCCGGATATGAAATTTTTGGATCGTCAGCTTTTGCTTTGGCATGATCAGCCTCGGCGTCTGCGATCGAGCAGGGCCGAGTTGATCAACCACTGGTCGGCGTCAGCACCGCGCCGCGGTTCAATTCGCGGCGGGGCGGACGCAGGCCGGTTCAGCTGGCGAGGGGCGCGCTGGACGTGGTGTGGCGCGGAGCGGTGGGAGTGACCGCGGGGGACAGGTCGCTGCCGCTGAGGCTGCTGCTGGAGGTGCCGGTGCGGCTGGAGAGGTCGCCGCGTACCTGGTTGTAGCGGCCGACGAGGTCTTCCTTGAACTCGGTCAGCTTGCCTTCGTCATACAGCTTCTTGCCGACATAACCGGCGATGGCGCCGAAAATCAGAGTGCGGATCATTTGGTCTAGCTCCTTACCGGATGTTCCTGTCACGTTCGCGGGGATAACCGGTCAGGACGTGTGGAGTTCCGGGCGCTTCGGGAGTAATCGACAAGATGAGCGGCTGTGGCGATATGCGGGACTTTGGCGGTGGAGGCGGCGCTTTGGCAGGATTGCTCTAGCCGGGTCGTCTTTTGACCGGCTTTGGATGAGTGCCTTCGACAGGCTCAGGGAAGGGCTTCGACAAGCTCAGCCTGAACGGGGGTCGGGCCTTTAGGCGCTCGCGGAAGCCTGTTCGGGCAGGGTGGTGTCCTCGGCCTGCTCGGTCGCGGCGTTTTCTTCGGCGAGCGCGGCGGCGGCGGCTTCGCGGCGGGCGCGGTTGCGGTCGGCGAGGTCCTGGCGCTCTGCCATGGCGAGGAAGCCAGCTTCCGAACGGAGGCAACGGTCGCGGACATTGGCGAGGGTGGCGGCGTCCGCTTCGCTGCGGGCATTGGCGGCGAGGGCGCGATAATCGGGGTGAGTCATGGGCGCTCCTTCTTCAAAAATTAATGTGCCCGGGCGCCATGGGAGCGGCGCCCGGACGGATCGGCAGAGCCTTATTCGGCGTGCGCGATGTTCACGGCCGCCATCTTGCCGCGACGGTCCTGCTCCAGATCATAGGTCACGCGGTCCTTTTCGCGCAGCGTGGCCAGGCCAGCGCGCTCGACAGCGGTGATGTGGACGAACGCGTCGGGGGTGCCGTCGTCAGGGGCGATGAAGCCATAGCCCTTGTCGGCGTTGAAGAATTTGACGGTTCCGGTGATGCTCATGGTAGTTCCTTCGTTCGTACGGTCTATCCAGCGTGGACGGACCGGTCGCTAGAGGGGCAGGGAAAGAAGGAAGTTTGGTGCCGCAAAGCGCCGAAAGACCGTCGATTTGCGTCTGTAGCAGGGGACATGTGGGGGCTGGGGGAG
>CAMPHR010000012.1 GCA_946886075.1 uncultured Novosphingobium sp.
GGATCGCGCTGTGGCGGTTGGGGTCGGAGGACCCCGGCTTCTGGTCGGCGCTTGGCGGCAAGACGGGCAAGGTCGAGGGTCTGGGAAGGCTAACCAGCTTTAATTCCGTCGATGTCGAGGGCAATGGCGAAATCCTGCGTATCGACGATGTGCCGACGATCGGCCGCCGCACCGTGCGCCTGGGTTCTGGGCCGCTCAGCGGCCTGATCATCGATGAACATTATGCGAGCCTCCCCACCCCCTATATCATCCGGCGGACGGGCTATCGCCCGCATCTGGTGGCGCTGACCTTCGATGATGGTCCGGACGCGGTGTGGACGCCTCCGATCCTCGACATATTGAAGCGCGCTCATGTCCCCGCCACCTTCTTCGTAATCGGCGAAAATGCGATCATGCACCCGTCACTGCTGCGCCGGATCATCGCGCAGGGCAGCGAAATCGGCAGCCACAGCTATACCCACCCCAATCTGGCACAGGTGTCCGAACGCGGCGTGTCGCTCGAACTGAACAGCACCCAACGGCTGGTGGAAGCCTATACTGGCCGGGCGATGCGCCTGTTCCGCGCGCCCTATTTCGGGGACGCCGAGCCCACCAGCGCGGACGAGATCGGTCCGGCGTTGGAGGCGCAGCGTGCGGGTTATCTCAACGTCGGCCTGCATGTTGATCCGGGCGACTGGACGCGACCGGGCGTCGATGCGATCGTCGATCGCACCGTCGCCCAGGTGGAGGCGGGATCGGCTGACCGTTCCGCCCAAGTCGTCCTGCTGCACGACAGCGGCGGGGACCGCGCGCAGACGGTCGCCGCCCTGCCCCGCATCATCAATCGGCTTGAGGCGAAGGGCTATCGCTTTGTAACGGTGTCCGATCTGGCAGGCCTTACCCGCGCGCAAGTCATGCCGCGCGTCGGCGGTGCCGATCTGGCGGCCGTGCGGATAGACGTCGCGGTGTTCCTGCTGCTGGCCGGGATAGCGGCGGCGCTCAAATGGCTGTTCTTCGCGGTCATCCTGTTCGGCATCGGCAGGGCGCTGATGCTGGCGGTCTTGGCGCTCGGCAGCCGCCTGCGCGCCAACCGTGTGGTACCTCCAGTGATGCAGCCGGGCGCTCTTGTGTCCGTCATCATCCCCGCCTTCAACGAAGCCAAGGTGATCGAGGCATCAGTCCGCCGCGTGCTGGCGAGCGAGCAGGTGACGCTCGACGTCATCATCGTGGACGATGGCTCCAGCGACGGAACGAGCGCGATCGTGACGCGCGCCTTTGCCGGGGATGAGCGCGTCCGACTGCTCACTCTGGCCAATGGCGGCAAGGCGGCGGCGCTCAACCGCGCGCTGGAACTCGCACGTGCGCCGATCATCGTCGCGCTTGATGCGGACACGCAGTTCGAACCGCTGACCATCGCCCGGCTCGCCCGCTGGTTCTCCGATGAGGATGTGGGCGCGGTGGCGGGCAATGCGATGGTCGGCAACCGCGTGAACCTCGTCACCCGCTGGCAGGCGGTCGAATATGTGACCGCGCAGAATCTGGAGCGGCGGGCGCTGGCGCGCTTCGGCGCGATTACGGTCGTGCCCGGCGCGGTGGGCGCATGGCGGCGGGCGGCGCTGGACGAGGTTGGCGGCTATCCGCTCGACACGCTGGCGGAGGATCAGGACCTGACCATCGCCATCCAGCGCGCGGGCTGGCTGATCGCCTATGACACTGAAGCCGTCGCCTGGACCGAAGCGCCCGAAAGCTTCCGCGCGCTCGCCAAGCAGCGCTTCCGCTGGGCCTATGGCACGTTGCAATGCCTGTGGAAGCATCGCGGCATCTGGCGCGAGGGCAAGCCTGCGGGGCTCAGCTGGGTCGGATTGCCGCAGGCCTGGCTGTTCCAGATCGGCTTTGCACTGGTGTCGCCGATCATCGACCTGGCCCTGATCGCCAGCAGCATCGATACGGCAGTGCGTATCCATCAGCATGGCTGGGCGCAGACGCAAACCGATGTGCTGCGCATGGGCTTTTACTGGCTCGCCTTCTGCGCGATCGACGTGCTGTGCGGCGCCGTCGCCTACAAGCTCGAACCGCGCGAGCAGCGCTATCCGGCGCTGCTGCTGGTGGCTCAGCGCTTTGTCTATCGCCAGATCATGTATGGTGTCGTGATCCGCGCCGCCGCGACCGCGATATTGGGGCCTTGGGTCGGCTGGGGCAAGCTGGAGCGGAGCGGCAGGGTGCGGGCATCGGGCGGCAAGGCGGAGGACCTGGCGCAATGGAGCAGGGCGGCGTGAAATCGCTGGCGCGCACATTGCTGCTGCTCTGCGGCGTCATTGCCCTCGCCTTCTGGTATCTCGGATATGTCGGCGGGCATTTGTTCGACATCCTGCCTGCCAAGGCCGGGCAGAAGTCCGATCGGCATGCGGTCGCGCTTTACCTGTCTGGCGACATGGGCTTTCATGCGGGACTTGGGCCCGCGATCGCCGATCGGCTGACGGGCCATGGCATCCCCGTTGTCGCCGAAAACAGCCTGCATTTCTTCCGCGTCCGTCGCACGCCTGAGCAGACTGGCGCGATGATCGCCGATGGGCTACGGCGCGCGATCAGGATCGATCCGCAAGCGCGGCTGCTGCTGCTCGGCCAGTCCTTCGGGGCCGATGTAATTGCGCCGTCCCTCCCCTACGTGCCCAATGCCTTGCGCCGCCGCATCGCTTTTGTCGGCCTGATCGTCCCCGGTGGCACGCGGGAATGGCGCGCGTCGCCGTCGGAGATATTCTCCATTGGGGAGCCGGAGGAGGACGCGTCCCTTGCGGGCCGGAAATTGAGCTGGGTGCCCCTTCTCTGCATCCATGGCGCGGAGGAACGGTCGAGCCTCTGCCCTTCGCTGCGCCAGCCCAACGCGACCACGGTCCGCCTGCCCGGCGGGCATGAGCTGCATCATGATGCGGATGGCGCGAGCGCGATATTGTTGCGGGCGATAGACCGGACGCTGGCCTCGCCCGTCCACCCGGCATAGCGCGATGATCGCCGCGCTTACTTCCGGCAAGCATCGACGAGGCCTGACCGTCGCTCTTCTCCTGCTGATGACAGGGCTGGGCGTTGCGATGGTGTTCCACCTTCTGTCCGAGGTACGTGGCCATGACCTGCGCAGCGCGATCCGCGCCATCACTCCCGGTGCGATCGCTGGTGCATTGGCGCTGACGATCCTCAGCTATCTTTCGCTGACGCTTTACGACCACATGGCGTTGCGCATCATCGGCAAGCGGATCGCCTGGCGCACGGCCGCGCTTGCGTCCTTTTGCAGCTATACGTTGAGCCATAATCTGGGGCTTTCGCTGCTGACAGGGGGGTCGGCGCGCATGCGCATCTATGGCGCGGCGGGACTGGGGCCGGGCGATGTCGCGCGTGTGATCGCGTCGGCGAGCCTGTCCTTCTGGGGCGGTGTTGTGACGATGGTGGCGCTGTTTCTGGCGGGCGATCCTTTGCCGGTCGCCATCAAGGCGTTTCCCATCGGCGCTTCGGTTCTCCAACTGCTGGGATTTTGCATGGTGGGCGGTGTCGCCGTGGCACTGGCGGGGTTGAGGCGCGCGCCCTACCCTGTTCGGCTGTTCGGCTGGACCCTGATTCTGCCATCGCGCGGGCAGGCGGCGGCGCAGATCGGCATCGCCTGCATCGATCTGACGCTCTCGAGCGGGGCGCTCTTTGTGCTGCTGCCGCATACCGCCATGGCGCTGTTCCCGGCCTTCTTCCTCGCCTACACGCTCGGCATCATCATCGCGTTGATCAGCCATGTACCGGGCGGCGTCGGGCTGTTCGAGGCGATGGTGCTGGCGACCGTGCCACAGGTAGCTCGGCCTTCGCTGTTCGCCGCCCTGCTCGCCTATCGGGTCGTCTATTATCTGCTGCCTCTCGCGGCAGCAGCGTTCCTCATCATCCTGCATGAGCGGCATGCCTGGCAGAGCCCGGTCCGGCGCGTGCTGAGCGGGGCGGAAAGTCTGGGCCGGGAAATCGCCCCTGCCGTCCTCGCCCTGCTGGTGGCGGCGGGCGGCATCGTCCTGCTCGTATCCGGATCGCTGCCCGCCATTCCGGCGCGGTTCAGGACAGTCAGCAGCATCCTGCCCATGCCCTTTGTCGAAGCGTCGCACCTCGCGGCCAGCATGATCGGGGCGATGCTGGTGCTGCTGGGCTCGGGGCTTTATCGGCGGCAGGACGGCGCTTTCTGGCTGACCCGGCTGCTGTTGCTGGCGGGCACGGCATTCTCGCTGATGAAGGGGCTGGACTATGAGGAATCGGTCGTCCTGATCGTCATCACCGCCCTGCTGCAATGGAGCCGTCCCGCATTTTACCGGAAGACCAGCCTGACCTCCGCCATGCGCGCGCCCGGCTGGATTATCGCGCTGGGGGGCGCGGTAGGCATTTCGGTATGGATCGGCTTTTTCGCCTTCAAGCATGTTGATTATCAAAATGAGTTGTGGTGGCAGTTCGGTCGTCATCACGACGCCTCCCGCTTCCTGCGCGCGGCCCTTGCGACCGGCGTGCTGCTGGTCTGGGCGGCTGTGTGGCAATTGCTGCGCCCGGCGTTGCCCTCCGCGTGGCCGGTCGTCTCGACCCGTCCCAGCGAACAGGCGCTCGCCGCCGCGTCGAAGACCGACGCTTTCCTTTCGCTTACCGGCGACAAGCTGTTCCTGACATCCCCGTCGGGCCGGGCGTTCCTGATGTATCAGATCCAGGGCCATAGCTGGATCGTCATGGGCGACCCGGTGGGCGACCGCAGCGAATGGGGCAGCCTGCTCTGGGAATTGCGCGAGCGGGCGGACGCGGCGCAGGGGCGGCTTCTGCTTTATCAACTCAGCCTCGATGCGCTGCCGCTGGCTGTCGATCTTGGCCTGTCGCTCGTCAAATATGGCGAGGAGGCGCGCGTTGACCTGACCAGCTTCACGATCGACGGGCCGAAAGGCAAGCCGTTCCGCCATGCGCTCCGCCGCGCCGAGGGGGAAGGCGTGACGTTCGAGATCGTCCCGGCCGCTGACATTGTCCCATTGCTTGACGAGATGGAGGCGGTCTCGCGCCGATGGCTGGAGGCTAAGGGCAGCACTGAAAAGGCATTCAGCGTCGGCCGGTTCGACCCCGCCTATATGCAGCGGTTCGATTGCGCGCTGGTTCGGCGCGAGGGGCGGATCATTGCCTTCGCCAACATCTGGGCGACCGCCGACCATGGGGAATTGTCGGTCGACCTGATGCGCCATGACGCGGACATGCCCGCAGGCATGATGGATTTCCTGTTCTGCCGCCTGATGCTCTGGGGACAGGCGCAGGGCTATCGCTGGTTCACGCTGGGCATGGCGCCACTGTCGGGGCTGGAGGCGCGGCGGCTCTCGCCCATCTGGGTGAAGGCGGGGGCGCTGATCTTCAAGCATGGCGGCAGCCTCTACGGCTTCAAGGGACTGCGCGCGTACAAGGCGAAGTTCACACCGTCCTGGGAGCCTCGCTTCATCGCTGGACCACAGGGATTGTCGATGCTGCGCGCGATGCTCGATCTTCAGCGCCTGATCGATGGCGGGCCAAGAAGCGCCGCCTGCGGGATGCGGAGTGCTGGACGGAGGCTGTCGGATGTCCGATAGGATGGTCATGAGCTACAAGGTGCTGCTGGTCGAGGATGACGCCACGACGGCCGACTATATCGCCAAGGGTCTTGCTGAAGAGGGCTTCACCGTCGACCGCGCCGGGGATGGCCGGGACGGATTGTTCATGGCGACCGAGGCGAACCACGACGCAATCATCCTTGACCGCATGCTCCCCGGCATGGACGGCATGGCGGTGCTGGCGGCGCTCCGAGCGGCTGGCATCGAGACGCCGGTGATGATCCTGTCCGCGCTGGCGACGGCGGATGAACGGGTCAAGGGATTGACCAGCGGATCGGACGACTATCTCGCCAAGCCCTTCGCCTTTGCCGAACTGCTTGCCCGGCTGCGCATCATGCTGCGACGGGGGAAAGGTGCCCAAGCCGAGACGCGACTCATCTGCGGCGATCTGGAAGTGGACCTGCTTTCGAGGAAAGCCACGCGTGGGAGCCGTTCGGTCGACCTGCAACCGCGCGAGTTCCGGCTGCTGGAATATATGATGCGCCACCAGGGCGAGGTGGTGACGCGGACCATGTTGCTGGAAGGGGTATGGGATTATCATTTCGACCCCGGCACCAACGTCATCGACGTCCACATCAGCCGATTGCGGCGCAAGATCGATGAGGATGGCGAGCAGCCGCTGATCCATACCGTGCGCGGCGCGGGCTATCGCCTGAGCGAGAATGGCTGATGCACGTGATGCGCTGGCGCTATTCGGTCATCTGGCGCTTTGCCCTGCTGATCTTCCTGATGCAGATCGCCTGCGTGCTTGTGTCGCTATGGGCGGTCCATCGCTTCACCGGTCAGTCAGTCAATCATGCGAGCCGCGAGATAGCGGTTAGTCTGCGCGACGACATATCCGCGACATATGCCGCCGCCGGACTGGCCGCCGCCGGGGCGACCGTTCGCAGCCGCATCGCCGCCGATCCGGGCGGAGAATCGATCCTGCTGCTGATGGGGCCGGATGGCTGCCGTATCGCAGGCAATCTCGATAAATGGCCCGATCATGTCAGCAGCGCGGAATCCTGGCGCCTGGTGAATCTTCTCCGCGCACCTCGCCAGAATGGTGACCCACAGGTCATGGGGATCGTCAGCACGCGTTTTCCTGACGGCACGCGCCTCCTGACCGGGCATGTGGTGGAGAGCGACCTTCGTTTCGGCGGCTATCTGGAAGCAGCGCTGCTAAGCGCCGTGCTGCTGGCAGTACCGCTGGCCGCGGGTGCCGCCTGGTTTTCCGCATCAATCATGCAGAGGCGGCTGCATGCCGTCGCCGATACGGCAAGCGCCGTGGAAACCGGTGACATGAGCCGCCGCATCACCCTGAGCGGCAGCGGCGACATGTTCGATGCGTTGGGACAAGGTATCAACGCGATGCTGGACCGGACCACCGGCCTTATCGAGGAATTGCGGCTGGTGACCGATGGCTTGGCCCATGACCTGCGTTCGCCACTCACTCGCCTGCGCACCGTATTGGACAGCGCGTTGAAGCGCAGCGAGGACGAAGCTGCTGCCACCGCCCTTGAACGAGCGGTTGAGGAAAGCGACGTGCTGCTTCGGATGCTGGATACCGCGCTGCTGATCAGCCGTGCCGAAGCCGGTATAGGCCGCGAAAGCTTCAAACCGGTCGATACCGCCGCGCTACTCCAGGATTTCCAGGAAATGTACGGCGCCCTGGCGGAAGAGCGAAACGTGACAATTACCGTGGACGCAGAGCCGGGCGTGTTCATATGTTCCAATCGAGAAATGTTGGGGCAAGCGCTTTCCAACCTTATCGACAACGCGCTCAAATATGGCGGGGACCGCATAGAGCTTTCAGCGCAACGGGAAGCCGGGTCGTTGTTGATCAAGGTGGCGGACAATGGTCCCGGAATCCCCGAGGCGCATCGCGAACGCGCGCTTAGCCGCTTCGCGCGACTGGACATTGCCCGCAACATCGCAGGCGCAGGTCTCGGCCTTTCGCTCGCCGCTGCGATAGCGCGCCTGCACGGTGGCAAATTGGTGCTGAGTGACGCCGCGCCGGGATTGCTGGTGACGCTTTCATGTCCATATCTGGAGAGCGATGACCGCGCCCAGCGATCCAAACAGGCACCTTAGCATTTTCTGCGGCGGCCTATCGCATACAGGCCGCTGCTGACGCTCAAGCAGCGGCTGCGGAAGCGTGCGCGCAATTTCCGGCGTACAGGAGAGATACTGGTTCTCCTCCTGCCGTAACCACGCGGCATTGTAATTGACATTCAGCGCCTTGCGCACCTTGTCCGAACGGTTGACGCCAGACCCGTGGTAAATCTTTGCGGAATACAGCAGCACCGACCCTCGCTTCATTTCCGCGGGTACCGTGTCGGATTGCTCGAATTGGCGCCCCTCACCCAGCATATGGCTGCCGGGAATGAGAAGAGTGGCGCCCATCTCCTCCGCGCTCAAACCAGCGATCTCCCCTGCGTCGTCCAGCCAGGTCAACGTGCTGCCTTTCGCGCCAAGCTGCGCCTGCACGAAGTCGCACATGTCGTGGGTCAACCGAGACCCTGTGTCGTTGGTCTGCATCGCGTGGTCCCGGAAATTCGTTGCGCGTGAGAGTATAGTCCCGCCTGCCCATTGCAATAGCGACGAGGTTCGTTCCGGAAGACCAGAAGCGCGGGCGAGATCAAATGCGTCGCGCACTTATTCCATGATGTGGGATGACTGGGATCAGGCCTCCGGTTGACTCATCGCGATCAATTGATTGTGTTGTGCCGGGAGATAGAATGATGGACAGGAGCGGGATGCACGAATTTCCGTCCCAGCCTGCAGAAAGGGGCTCGGAAGGTCGCAGCCTGGTGGCCACGAAGATCGGGGAACCGGGACGCGATATCGTGGCGCGCCTGCTTAAACTGATCGCCCGGCGCGGCGGCAACGCTGCCGGTGTGCTGCGGGTCAACGGCTTTGATGAACCGTTGGAGCAGTTCCTTTCCGTGACGCTCCAGACGCTGGACATCGCGAGCCTGCAAAAGCTGTCATCGCGCGCCAGTGTCGAGTTGTCGGATATGCAAGCCTTGGCCGCGGGCCGTCCGCCCTTCCGTGGCGGCGATTGGCGGCTGCTCTTTTACTGCCTCGTGGGCAGCCGCACCTTGCGTGAGGCTATCATGCGCACTGAGGAACTGTTGCTGGCGATCGACGGGCGTATGGGCAGCATGACCTTGAAGCGCAACGGCGGAAAAGCCCTCCTGTCCTACACCGGCGCGCGTAGCGACGATGAAGAAATGGACTTCATCGTCACGCTGCATGGCCAGTTGATGTTTCATTCCATTTTCAGCTGGCTGATCGGCAAGCCGCTCGAGGGATCTTTGGCGCTCGATTTTCCTCCAGCGGCTGAGCGGCATCTGGATTTCAAACCGCTGCCATTCGATCTGCTGCTGGGCGCGGATCAACTGGAAATGCGTTTCGCCGGGCACCTGCTTGACCAACCCGTCATCCGCACCGTTTCGGATTGCGAAGCATTGCCGACGCTCAATTTCCTGTTCGGTTTAAGGGCGGGCGAAGATCCATTGGAGATTGTGCGCCGGTCGCGCCACTTCATGGCCATGGCGCTGCGGGACAAGCGCAAGCTGCCGTCGCTAGAGGAACTGTCGCGGCATCTTGCCATCGGGCCGATGACTCTTCGCCGCCGGTTGCAAAGCGCCGGAACCTCATTTCGGATGGTCCGGGATGAGCTGCGTCGTGAGATGGCGATCGACATGCTGACGAATAGCCGAATGTCGATGGAAGACATCGCCGATCGCCTGGACCTGTGCGATTCCGATGCTCTGCGCCGCGCCTTTCGCGGTTGGACGGGCATGGCGCCGAGCGAGTTCCGGCGACAGCTGACTCAGCCGGACAGTCGTTGACCCAATACAGCTACTGCATCTTCAACTGCACCAGTTCGACGATCACGCCATCGGCATCCTTCACGACGCTGTTGATTACAGGGCCTTTCTCATCCGCCGCCAGGCGGACGACGGGAAATCCCGCCTGCTGAACGCGCAGCGCCGCAGCCCGGCTGTCACTGACCCGAATGCCGACCTTCGCGCCCGTGGATTGGTTTTGGGTGGCAGTGGGCTTTGCATAATGGATCAGGATCAGCAGCGGTTCGCTGGACCGGGGATCGCCCGAGAAATTGAACGCGATCTTTTAGGCGGGGTCGCCCGGCTTGCTGACCGTAAAGGCCGGCTTCATGCCAAGCGCGTCGACGTAGAAGGACCGGGCGCGGGCCATGTCCGCCACTTCCAGCGACAGGAAGCTGAACCCGGACGGCGCTGTCTGGGCTTGGGTCTGCGCTGAAACCGGCGCTGTCGCCAGCAGCGCGGACAGGGCGATCAGTGCGGCGCGCTTCATACCATGATCTCCGACAATGTGCGCGATGTCTTCATCGCTTCAGTGCCCCAAGCGTCGACGGGGACGCCCATCAACTGCTGCATGGTGAGGCCGACACGCGAAATCGGGTCGCCTTGCCCCGGGATATGGATGCCTGTCTTCACCTTGCCGCCCGCGCGGCCCGCCAGCATCACGGGAATGCCGTTCACATCATGGTTCTTGGCGTAGCTCACCTCCGAATGGGCGACGACCAGCATGTTGTCGAGCAAGGTGCCGTCCCCCTCCTTGATCGCCGACATGGCGGTCACGAAGTCCGCCCAGCCCTGCATGCTCTGGGTGGAAAAGGCGTCGACGGTCGGCTGATAGCCTTTCGTGCGGTCCACCTGTTCCTCATGCGTGGCCTGGTGGTAGGCGGTGGGCGATCCGGCCTGCCGCAGGTCGGCGGTGGCGGTGGAAAAGACCATGTTGAATACCTTGGTCTGGTTGCAGGCGACGGCCATGGCGAGCAGCTCCGCCATCAGCTTGTGCGATTTCTGCCGAGCGGGAACGTCCGTGCTGGCGGGCAGGTCCTCTGGTTGCGATGGCACGATACAGGCTTCGGCGCGGGGCGGCTTTTCCAGTTGCAGCGCCAGCTTGTTCTCGACCTCGCGGATGGAGGTGAAATAGCTGTCGACCCGCGCCTTGTCCTCCGCGCCCAGCTTGCCCAGCATGCGGCGACGCTCTTCGGTGACGGCGGAAAGGACGCTGCGGCGGGCCATCACCTTGGGGTCGGGGGTGAACTCCGCCGCGTTTGGATCACGGAAATCGGCGCCGAAGATGCGGCGATACAGTTCCAGGGGAGATGCCACGCTGGGGTTCATCTCTGTCCCACTGCGATAGGAGAAGCTGGTGCGTGGATTGCCGTCGGCGCTTAGTTCCAGGCTGCGGTACAGCGTGCCCGCGCCAATCGCGTCGGCGATGCTGACATCGAAGGTCGGCCCGGCGATCCGCTGCCACGTGTCGGCAGGCGTTCCGGTGCGCAGGCCGACATTGCCCGAAATATGCGGCTGGTTGCTCTTGCCCCCCAGCGTGATGCCGAACCCCGAAAGGATCGAAACCTTGTCCTGCACCGGCTTGATCGGCGCGAGTTCGGGCGGCAGGTCGTAATTCGCGCCAGCTGTCTTGGGGTTCCAGCGGTCGGGGATCATGCCGCATCCCCAGAACCAGGTGCCAAAGCGCACCGGCAGGCGGCCTCCGCCATAGGTTGCGGCCACCGCCGCGCCGTTATTGTCCAGGAAATAGTCGAGGAACGGGAGGCCGACGGCCACCGCGCCGCCCCCCAGCATCCCGCGCAGCAGAAATCCGCGCCTGTCAAACTGCGTCATCAGCCTTTCCTTCCCGACGATGGCTTAGCCGCGATCCGGCCAGCGGCTGGCGAACGGACGGCGAAAAATTGGGGGTCGATGGCGATCCGCCGGAACAGCGACCGGATGCGGTAGCCAGTGCTGGCGAAATCGTCATGCAGGCGCTCGGTCAGCGGCTCTTCGGACGGCAGCAGCGCGCGGCCCGCGGCATAGCGCCACGCCGATTGCGCAAGGCATTGCGTGACCTTTGGATTGTCGTGCAGCGCCTTGCCCAGACCCGCGCTGTCGGCGAAAGCCACCTTGTCCAGCATGCCGGTCGTGTCGATCGGCACGCCATTTTCTGTCGCCCGGAACTGTCCCGCCCCATCGAAGCTGTCGAGCGTCAGTCCCATGGGATCGGTCAGCTTGTGGCAGCTGGCGCATTCCTCATCATCCAGATGCGCCTTCAACCGTTCGCGCGTAGTGCGGAAGGCGGGATTGCTGGTGTCCTGTACGATGGTGAAGTTCACATTGGCGGGCGGCGTCGGCACATGTTCGCACATCAGTACTTCCCGCACCGCCTTGCCGCGCAGGGTCGGTGAAGACCGTCCTTCATGCGAGTGGAGCGCCAGGAAGCTGATCTGCGTCAGCACGCCCACGCGCGGGTCATCGTCCGGCAGCGTGACCATCGACCAGTCACGCGGGCCATAGGGCATGCGGTAGAGCGGGCTCAACTGCCGGTTCATCGCCACGCGGCGGGTGGTGAAGAGGTCGCGATAATCGCCATTTTCCTCCACGAGCAACGTCGTGATGGTGCGCAGCGTCTGTTCGCGCGCGGCAGGCGCGGCGGACGATCGGAAGGCGGGATAGATGATGCCGTCCTTCGACAGCGACATCATGCCTTCCAATTGCAGGAAATCGTCGAAGAAGGACCGCACGCCGGTTTCGAAACGGGGCGATGCCATCAGCCGATCGACCTGCTTGGCAAGCCCCGCCTGGGTCATCAGGCTGCCGTCCGCCGCCGCCTGCAACAGCTGCTCATCGGGCGCGCTGTTCCACAGAAAATAGCTCAATTTGCTGGCGCGCGACCATGCGTCGATGGTTCGGCCCCCCGGCGCCTTGGCGTCCGCGATCTCCCGGTCGGTCTGGAACAGGTAGGGCAGGTCCGACAGCATCGTCGTCAGCATGATCGCCAGCCCGCCGTGAAAGTCCTTGAGCGTCGCCGACGCCGCCAGCGTCTGGGCGACGGCAAGCTTCACTTCCCCGTCCGTCAACGGCCGCCGGTAGATCCTGAGGCCGACGCGCTTGAAGAAGTCCGCCGCGCAAGCCACGCCTTGGGGATCGGACGGCTGCGGCGCGCAGCCGACCAGCCGGTCGCGCTGCTTCGCATCGACTACCTGTTCAGCAATCCCGCGCGCGATCTGCTCATATTGCTCGGCGCCCGCAGGCGTCAGCGACACGGCGCTGGTGCCCGCCGCCAGCAGGCCGCCGACTCGCATGTCGGGTTCGAACCTGCCGCTGACCTTGATGTCGGGTCCGAATATATCGGCGATGGTCGCGCGATATTGCGCTTCGGTCAGCCGCCGGAACTTGGGCGCCTTCTGTTGCTGCAGCGCCGGCGGTTCCGACGGCGCATCCGCTTGCCCGGCGCTGGCGGCCATCAGGATTACGCCGATGGACCCCAACGCGGTTACGGCGGACAGAGCGCGAAGAAGACGGGATGAACGGCCGGGTTGGATCACTTCTGCACCCCTTGCGCCACCTGTTGGGGCTTGATCAGGAAAACGGGCACGCCCTTGAAACGCAGGGCGGATGATATGGCGGTGTTGCGCCGGGTCTTGGGATCGGGAAAGGCATCGGCATGGCGCCGCACCGCCTTGATCAACGCGGGGCAGGACATGCGCGTCAGGTTAGCGCCAACCTGCGTCGATTGGTGATAATTTTCTTCGATACTGGCCAGGGTATGATAGCCGTAGATGCCGCCCTCAATGGCTTCACCCGGCTTGATCTTCGCCTGGATGCGCGCCTGCCGCACCTCGCGATAGCTGTCGATGATCTGCTCGCGCAGCCTGACGCGGAGGTCGAAGGGTTCGGTGATCAGTTCGCCATTGCGGATCTTGCCCTTCGCCTCTGCCATGAACCGCCGGTCCTGATCGACATCCAGGCTGGCCCAGGCCAGTGGCTTACCCCCTCCCGACAGTTCCAGAGGACTGCCGCTGGCATAGACCCGCACGGTCACGTCATCGTCATCGGTGGGATCATCGACGCCGCTGACCTCGATCAGGGTCGGCGAAGACATGGACGTGATCACCTCGTCCGCCACCTTTGGCGTGCCGAAATCGCGCGTGGAAAATGTGCATCCCACAGCCCGGATCAACTGGTTGTCTACACCCGGCTTCTTATCCGGGCTGACATAGTCGTCTTTGCCGGTGCGGCCATCCAGGTCGATGCCGTATGCGATGGGGCCACGATAATCCACATTCCCCTTTTCCATGAAAGGGAAGTCTTCGGGATTGGTGCAGCTGTCATAGGCGAAACGGGTGCCCAGGAAGGATGCGGTGCCCTTGCCCTTTGGGATATGATATTTCTGTCGCAAGGCTTCCTGTTCCGCCTCGGTCAGGTGAGCCATGCTGCCATTAGGGCCGGACTCCTTGCCAGTGGGCACCATCTTGAAGCCCAGCCGCTGGCCCATCAGCTGTTGAAGATCCCGCGCCTTTTCGGGCGCTTCATATTTGGCCCGTTCGGCGGGCGGCAGGCTTTGCAGAAACAGGTCGGCTGAGCTTAGCGACAGGCCACGGCACGCCTTGTCATCTTCATAGGCCGCGACATAGATGTTGGTCAGCGCGAACGAAAAGCTTTGCGGTTGCGGCGTAGATGCAGCCGACATCAGCAGGCTCGCGGCCGCCAGCGACCCGGTCGCGGCGGCCCTCTTGAGGCCATGAGCCTTCATATCTTTCATCATCCTCTGTCCTGCCGCCTTGCGCTGTTACGCTGGCGTCTGCATTTCTTATCACGCAGCCGATCAAGGGCACGCCACGGCATTTCTGTTCATCAACCCGACAGAAATGATCTGAGATGAAGGAAGTTAGCTCGACCGCAGCGTAGGACCGCTGATCAGAGGCTCTGTACGGCGATTTCCACACTCATTCGCTGCGCCGCGCTAATCAGAGCGGGGCCCAGTTCGTCCAAGCGAGCGCGGGCCAGATGAGACGTCCGGTCAGAAATCGACAGCGATCCTTTGGGCAGCCCATAGCGGTCGTTCACGACCGCAGCGACGCAGCGCAATCCGTTGCTATGCTCCTCATCGTCGAGCGCATAGCCCCTAGCACTGATCTCCTCCAACTCGCGGCGCAACCCGTCGCCATCAACGATGCTCCGCGCGGTGCGGGCCTTCAGAGGCGTGCTGTTTATGTAACGGTCGAAATCGGCGCGAGGCCATTGCGCCATCAGCACCTTGCCAGACGCTGTCGTATGCAACGGCAGCACAGCGCCCGGCCGGGCCGCCGTCTGACGGAAGCCGTTTGTTGCCGCCTGTCCGACGTAACAGACGCCGGAGCCTTCGGGCACGGCGATGTTCACGCAATGCTGCACTTCTGACATCAGTGATCGCATGATCGTGCGGCCCAGTTGGCCAAGATCCCGTGTTTGCGCAAACACTGCGCCGACCGTGAACGCCTGCACACCGATGGACCAGCCGTTCCGTTGGCGGTCGAACGCGACATAGCGTAGCGCTTCCATGGTAGTCAGCAGGCGATGCGTAGTGGACCGCGGCAATCCCACGGCGCGGGACAGGTCGCTGAGCGTCATATTGTCGCTCTTCGCGAGTTCGTCGAGAATGCCAAATGCCCGTACCAGCGACTGGACTCGCCCGAGCAGACCGTCTTCCGGCTCTCGCTGACTATCGGTCACCCTGATCCCTCACCTTGCCTGACTGCCGCCCGCACGCGCGACAATCTTGCAAACTGGTATGACCTGTCTGATCGTCTTTGTCGATACTCTTTCTGCCATTGCGGTTCGGACGGTTCGCACATCTGCGCGTTCCGTATCATGGGATGGTGAATTGTGGATGGCGCTGCGGAAGCTAAGGTCAGCGAGTAAAGGAGAGATGATGCCGGACATGCTGCCACTCGATCGCCGCGGCGCACTCGCCCTGGGTGCTGGCGCGCTGCTATCGGGAATCGAACCTGCATTTGCGCTCCGGACGCGCGACGGCGCAGTGCCCGATTGGGCGAGCGAACCCATGCGCTGGTTCCAGCTTGCCTTCACCGAAGATGATCCGGGCCGGTACGATCCTGCCTTCTGGATCGACTATTTCCGGCAAATCCACGCTGACGCCGTTTGCCTGAGCGCCGGGGGCGGCATCGCCTTCTATCCAACGGCGATCCCCTATCATGGCATGGCACAGGGCGTTGGCAAGGGCGTTGATCCGTTCGGCGACATGGTGAAGGCGTGCAAGGCGCTGGGCATGCGCGTGCTCGCCCGCATAGATCCGCACGCGATGAACGCGGCTGCGGCCGCCGCACATCCCGAATGGGCGCTGACTGGCCCGGACGGCAAGATCAAGCGCCACGGCAGCGCGCCCGACCTGACCCTCACCTGCGCCTACGGCCCCTATAATTTCGAACTGATGCCCAAGGTGATCGAAGAGATTGCGCGCCGCTATCCGGTTGATGGCTTCTTCGGGAACCGCTGGAACGGCAGCGGCACCTGCTATTGCCAGAGCTGCCGCACGCTCTACCGCGCTGCGTCGGGGCAGGACATCCCCGTCGATCCCGACCCGTCCAAACCGGAAGGACGGCGCTATGCCGCCTGGGTCGAGGACCGGCTGTTCAGCCTGATCGAGCTGTGGAACGCAGCCGCGCGCAAGCACCGGCGCCAGGCCTTCTTCATTCCGGGCGGCGACCGCCGGGGACTGGTCGATCTGAACGGGCCTGCCTTGTCGAAACGCCTTCCCCTCGCCTTTTGCGACCGCCAAGCCCGCTCGTCTGACGATTCGCCCTGGGGCACCGGACCTGAAGTCTGGGGCGCGGGCCGCTATACCCGCGAACTGCGCGCCTTCATGAAGGACAAGCCGGTCGGCCACATCATCTCCGTCGGCGTGGAGGAGGCCTATCGCTGGAAGGACTCCGTGCAAAGCCCGGCCGAAATCCGCATCTGGGCTGCTGGCGCGATTGCGCAGGGGGCGCGCCCGTGGATCACCAAGTTCAATGCCAAGCCCATTGACCGTCGATGGATGGACGTCGTGCGGCAGATCTATGGCTGGCACCACGCCAACGAAGCCTATCTGCGCAACACGCATAATCTGGCGCGCGTGGGGCTGGTGCATTCGCCGCGCACCATCGCTTATCTCGGCGGGTGGACCGGGCGCGGCAAGCTGGAGGAGCATGGCCGCGGCTTCTACCAGGCCGCCCTTGAATGCCGGGTGCCGTTCGACCTGATCGACGAGGATTTTCTCGACGCCGATAGCCTTTCGCGCTTCCGCACCATCATCCTTGCCAATACAGCAGTGTTGTCGGACGCGCAATGCGATCAGGTCCGCGCCTTCGTACAGCGGGGCGGCAGCGTCATCGCCACTTATCAGACGTCGCTTTATGACGGCGAAGGGCGGCAGCGGGCGGACTTTGGCCTGGCCGATCTGTTCGGCTGCTCCATCGCCGGGAAGGCGGAAGGGCCGCTCAAGAACGCCTATCTGACCTTGCGCCATGCGCATCCGGCCATGGCCGGGCTGGGCGACATCAGCCGCACTATAGGCCCCCTCTCCCGCCAGCCCGTCACCGCCCGCGACCAGCGCGACGTAGCCTTGACGCTGGTGCCAAGCTATCCCGACCTGCCGATGGAGCGGGTGTTCACCGACCGGACCCAGACCGACATAGCGATGGCGATAGGCCGCCAGGTCGGGAACGGCCGTGTCGTCTACCTGCCGATGGATCTGGACCGCAGCTTTGCCGAGCTTGGTCATGGCGATCATTTGACGCTGCTCCGCGCAATGCTCGGCTGGGCGCATGGCGAAGCGCAGCCGCTCCAGATCGAGGGGCCTGGGCTGCTCGACATCGCCTGCTGGCGGCAGGACAAGTCGATGACGGCGCATCTCGTCAACCTCAACAATCCCATGACGATGCGAGGCAGCTATCGCGAGGCGATCAAGACCGGCCCCTATCGCGTTCGGCTGCAACTGCCGCAAGGCAAGCGGGCGGCGCAGGCGCGGCTGCTGACAGCCGGAGTGACAGTGCCTCATCGCACGGTGGACGGCTGGGTGGAGGTCGAAGTCCCACAGATCGAGTTTCATGAGGTGGTGGCGGTCGACTTGGCCTAAGAGTCCATCCTGCTTCAAACCACCGTCCCGTTCAGGCTGAGCTTGTCGGAACCCGTGCTTTTCTGAGGACGTAAAATCCGTTGTGCAGGCCTAACATTCCAGGATGCCTTACAGCCAGACGATGGAGCTGCCGCTTATGATCGACCGCCGCGACATGCTTGCCTTGGGGACGCTTGGAGCATTGGCCCTGGGCACCGCACCGAAGGCCGATGCTGCTTCGGTCACCCCGGATCAGGCCAGCCTTTCCCTGCACGGGCGGCGGCTGAATATACTCGACCTTACGCACAAGCTCACCCGGGCCTTCGCCTTCACACCGGGTCGGCTGTCAATGGAGGCGGTGGAGGGGTCCGGCACCAAGGCGGGAATGGCGCTCAACCGCATTTCGATCGTCGAACATACCGGCACCCATCTCGACGCGCCCCGCCACTTCGCGCCTGATGGAGCATCCGTCGGCGAACTGCCGATCAGCCAGTTGATCGTGCCGCTCGTCCTCCTCGACATCAGGGACAAGGCGAAGGCTGACCGGGACGCCAGGGTAGAGCCGCGCGACGTCACAGCTTGGGAACGCCGCCACGGTCGCATTCCGGCCGGGTCGTGCGTCGCCATGCTGTCGGGCTGGGACCCGCTGGGCGCCTTTGCAGGCTATGGCAAACTGCCCCCGGCCGAGCGACGCAAAAGCCCCGGATTTGATGCTGCAGTCATGGACATATTGATGAAGCGCGATGTGCGCGGGATCGGCGTCGACACAATGTCGATCGACGCGGGCGAAGCAATGCCCGCTTTCCCGGTGCATCAGGCCTGGCTGCGCAGCGGGCGCTGGGCGCTGGAGGGACTTGCCAATCTCGACCGCACGCCTGTTGCGGGCGGGCTGCTGTTCGCGGGCGTCGCGCCGCTGGAAAACGCCACCGGCATGCCTGCGCGCGTAATCGCGCTGTTTTGAAGGGGCTGCGGCGCCCGCCCGTGCAGGGACGAGCGCCGCAACCAGCGCGTCAAGCGCGCATCAGCGAACCGCCGTTGACGTCGAAGATCGCGCCGTTGATCCAGCGGCCATCCTCCGACAGCAGCATCGCGACGACGCCCGCATGGTCTTCGGACTCACCCAGGCGCGTATGCGGGGTGCGCGACATGAAATAGTCTGCCCAATGCTTTGCGCCGTCGGCATCGGCGTCCATCGCCTTCTTCATCTCGCCGGTTACAGTGAAACCGGGGGCGAGCACGTTGGCAGTGATGCCTTCCTTGCCCCAGCGCGCACCGACGTGGCGAGCCAGTGCGTTCACGCCCGCCTTCGCCATCGCGTAGCAGGGCCGCGTCGGCTCACCGCCATGCGCAGAACCCGAACTGGTGTAGACGATCGCGCCCTTCCCGCTTTCGACCAGATGCGGCACCACGGCGCGGGTGCACAGCAGATGGCCGCGTAGGTTGACGGCGATGGTCCGGTCAAAGGTGGACAGGTCGATGGCAAGCGCGTCGCTGTCTTCCATGATGACGCGCAGGTCCGCCGCGTTGATGTGTGCGCCGTCCAGCCCGCCAAAGCGGCTCACGGCTTCTTCGGTCGCCTTCTGTACCGATGCCTCGTCGGCGATGTCGACATGGACGGCAAAGGTCTCGCCGCCTGCTTCCTGCGCGACCTGAGTCGCGCCTTCGATGTTGATGTCGGCAGCGCAGACGCGCGCGCCTTCCTCTGCCAAGCGCTTGACGGTGGCCGCGCCGATGCCGCTCGCACTGCCGAACACGATGATACGGCGGCCGTTAAGACGATTGTTGCTGGTCATGAGCATCCTCCCGAGAAATTGGCGTTTAAGAAATGTCTGCGGTTGAGCAACCACTCACCAGGTGGTTAGCAGCCCGTTCGAGCGCCGTCACCATTGCGCTGTGATCCTTTTCCGCATCGCCATGCGCAACGCAGCTGCTGAACAACTGCTGCGCATTCGCGGTCGCGGGCAGCGATATGCCCAGTGAACGGGCGCCAGACAGCGCCAGATTAAGGTCCTTCTGGTGCAGCTTGATGCGAAAGCCGGGGTCAAACGTGCGGTCGATCATCCGCTGGCCATGGACTTCCAGCACGCGCGAGGCTGCAAAGCCGCCCATCAACGCTTCGCGCACCCGGGCGGGATCGGCGCCTGCCTTGGAGGCAAAGATCAGCGCTTCGGCCACCGCCTCGATATTCAGCGCGACGATGATCTGGTTGGCGACCTTTGTCACCTGTCCCGCGCCCACTTCGCCAACCAGCGTGATGTTCTTGCCCATCAGCTCGAGCAGCGGCCGGACCTTGTCGAACACATCCGCCTTGCCGCCGCACATGATGGTGAGCGCCGCGTTCTTCGCGCCGACTTCGCCACCTGACACCGGCGCATCGACATAGTCGCAGCCTAGCGCTTCGATCCGGCCCGCAAAGTCGCGCGTGGCGATCGGGTCGATGGAGCTCATGTCGATGACGGTCGTCCCGGGCTTCAGGCCTTGCGCGACGCCGTCCGCGCCGAACAGCACGCGCTCGACATCGGGCGTGTCGGGCAGCATCAGGACCACGCACTCCACCTGCGCAGCCACTTCCGCAGGCGTCGCACACGCAACTCCGCCGCCTGCGCGCAGTTCGTCGGGCATCGGCGTGCGGTTGGCGCAGATGTAGATCGCGTGGCCCGCCGCCTGCAAATGCCCCGCCATGGGACGGCCCATGATGCCAAGGCCGATGAAACCGATCTTCATGCCATGCTCTCCTGAAATTTCAGATGGTCACGCGCCCAGCCAAGGCCCGCCTTCGTGTCGCCCGCAGGCCGGTATTCGCATCCGATCCAACCAGCATAGCCCAGCGCGTCGATGCGGCTGAGCAGCCAGGGATAGTTGATCTCGCCGCTGCCCGGTTCGGCGCGGCCCGGATTGTCGGCCAACTGCATATGACCGATGCGGGACAGCAGCCGCTCGATGGTACGGGCAAGGTCGCCTTCCATGATCTGCATGTGATAAATGTCATATTGCAGGCGGACATTGGCGCGTCCCGCCTCATCGATGACCGACAGCGCCGCTGCGGAGGTGCCATAGAAATAGCCAGGAATATCGACGCGCGTGTTGATCGGCTCGATCAATATTTCGACATTATCGGCCGCCGCCAGATCTGCCGCATGGGCAATATTGGCGACGAGTGCCGCCCGGCATTCCGCACTGGCAGGCGCTTTCCCCGCCATCAGGTGCAGGCGGGGGCAACCCAGCGCCCTGGCATAGTCCAACCCCTTGGCTACGCCTGCGCGAAACTCCTCCACGCGATCAGGCAGCGATGCGATGCCGCGTTCGCCACCCTCCCAATCGCCAGCGGGCAGGTTGAACAGCACGACCTGCAGCCCGCATTGCTGCGCCCGCTCCGCTATCAGCGCAGCGTCATGGTCATAGGGGAACAGGAACTCGACCCCGGAAAATCCAGCCTCTGCCGCCGCGTTGAAGCGGTCGAGAAACGGCAGGTCCTGGAACATCATCGACAGATTGGCAGCCAGCTTCACCATGTCTCTTCCTCTTGTTTCCTTTCGCACCGGTTCAGAAGGCGATGCCCAGCACCAGGTCCATGACGTTGGTGCCCGTCGGCCCAGTGCGGAACACGTCACCCGTGGCATCGAATAGCCGGTAGCTATCGTTGCGCGCCAGCATCTCTGCAGGATCAAGCCCCGCCGCCCGCGCCCGGTCGCAGAGCGCGCCGTCGGCAAAAGCGCCCGCCGCATCGGTCGGCCCGTCGGTGCCATCGGTGCCAGCGGAAAGCAGCGCGGCCCTTTCCTCCCCAGCCAGCGCCATGGCGGCGACCAGGGCATATTCCTGATTACGGCCGCCGAGGCCATCGCCCTTCACCTCCAGCGTGGTCTCCCCCGCCGAAACCAGCAGCACCGGCCGCTCCTGCCGTGGCGCTGCACGGAGCGCCGCAACCATGGCGTGCGCCGCATCATGCGTGTTGCCCGCCATGGCGGTATCGACATTCCGGACCGCCAGCCCTTCGCGCGCGGCGATGCCGTGCACGGCTTCCACCAGCGTGCCGCTGTCCGCCAGCAGCAACGCCTCACGCCGCCCCGTCACCTCGGGCGCGCGGTGGACATCCTGTGCAAGTGCATGCCGGATCGAGGCTGATACGCGCTGTTCCAGCCCGTATCGCGCCAGGATGGCCATCGGGTCTGCGTCCCCCTCCCCACCTGCAAAGGTCGGTCCGGACCCGATCATGCACAGCTCGCCGCTCGGAACGTCGGACATCAGCAGCGTCAGTACCGATGCGGGGCCGACATGGTCCAGCAGCCTGCCGCCCTTCACCCGCGACAGCCGCTTGCGCACGGCGTTGATCTCCTCGATCGACGCGCCGGATCGCAGCAGCATGTCCGTCACCGCCGCCTTTTCCTCCAGCGTCACGCCATCGACAGGCGCGACCATCAGCGCCGACGCGCCACCGGTCAGCAGCACGATCACGCTGTCGCGCTCCGTCAGTCCTTCTACGGTGCGCAGCATCTCGGCGGTGGCCCCGACACCCTGCGCATCGGGGAGGGGATGGCCGGCGTGAAGCTGCCGGATGCGGTCCAGAGGCTCGTCATGGCCATGCTTGACGATGATGCAGCCGTCGGAAATCCGGTCTCCCAGGAGAGCTTCCAGCCCCTTCGCCAGCGAGGACGCCGCCTTCCCCGCGCCGATTACGACGATGCGGCCTCCCGGCGCGAAGGACCAGTCGATGGTTTCCCCGAAGTGGCGGATGTGCCAGCGGTCGCCATGCGGCGCCCCGAGTGTTTTGACCAGCCCTTCTCCGCGCACGGCCTCCAGCGCCTCAAGATATATGCGCTTCAGAACGCTGCGCGCCGTAGCTGTCGTCTCGATGGCGGAGCTCACCTCAGGGAACCAGCAGAGTGAAGGGATAGACATAGGCTTGCAGCATCACGAACAGGCCGATCAGCGAACCCAGGACCAGGCTGTGGACGAAGACATGGCGCAGGATGCGGCCTTCCTGGCCGAACCATTGGGTCGCGGTGGACGCCACGACGATGCTTTGCGCGTCGATCATCTTGCCCATCACGCCGCCCGCGCTGTTTGCGCCCGCCATCAGTACTGGCGGCAGGTTCAGCTGTTCGGCGGTGATCTTTTGCAAGCCGCCGAACAGTACGTTGGACGCCGTGTCCGATCCAGTGACTGCCACGCCCAGCCACCCCAACATGGTACCAAAGAAGGGATAGAGCACACCCGTCGCCGCGAATGCCAGACCCATGGACGCATCGATGCCGCCAAAGCGCGTGAGGTAACCCAGCGCCAGCATCGCCGCGATCGTGAGCAGGGATGGAAAAACCAGCTTCCAGGTCCGCAGGTAGACCAGGCCCACGGTGCGTGCAGGCACGCGCAGCAGCAGTGCGGAGGCAAGAGCGGCCACCAATATCGCCGTGCCAGTGGCGGACAGCAGGTTGAGATTGTAGACCGCCTTTTCGAATTCTGGCGCGGCGACCACCGGGGGCAGTCGCTGGATCACCCCATCCAGTCCGGCGAACGGGAGGCGCAGCGCGAAGATCGCGTCCAGACCCTGCTTCATGAAGGGCAGGCCCCAAAGGAAGACGCACGCCGTGAGGATGATCCACGGCATCCAGGCGCGCCGGACGGCGGCGGGGTCATGCAGCGGCTGCGCATGGGCGGCGTCGGCGGTTGCCGCCACGTCGCGCTCGTCGCCAGCGGCAAGCTTCGCTTCGTTGACATGCATGATGGTGGCGGGCTGCCAGACCCTTAAGAAAACGATCAGCGCCGCGATCGACGCGAGCGCCGCGCCGATCGAAGTCAGCCATGGGCCGTGAAGATTGGAGATGAGCAGCTGCACCACCGCGAAGCTGACACCCGCGACCAGCACGGCGGGCAGCACCTCCATGGTCCGCCGCCAACCGCAATAGGCGATGAGCAGCCAGAAGGGGACGATGATGGCGAAGGGCGTCATCTGCCGCCCAACCATCGCCGACAGTTCCAGCAGTGGGAGGCCGGTGACGCCCGACAGCGTGACCAACGGTGTGCCGAGCGCGCCAAAGGCGACCGGCGCAGTGTTGGCGATCAACGACAGGCCCGACGCCTGCAACCGGGTGAAGCCGAGGCCGATCAGCATCGCCCCCGTCACCGCGACCGGCGTACCGAACCCCGCCGCCCCTTCGAAAAAGGCGCCGAAGCAGAAGGCGATGAGCAGCAGCTGCAAGCGGCTGTCAGCGGTGATCGACGTGATCGCCCCGCGCAGCACGTGGAATTGTCCGGTCGTTTCGGTCAGCTGGTAGAGGAAGATGATATTCAGCACGATCCAGCCGATGGGCAACAACCCATAGGCCGCGCCGAAACCGGCGGCGCGAACGGCAAGGCCGGGAGGCATGCCGAACGCCAATATGGCGACGGCCAGCCCCGCGCCCAGCCCCATGAGCGCGGCGATATGCGCGCGCACATGGAACAGCCCGATTGCGCCAAGAAGCACGACGAGGGGGGTGGCCGCGACCAGGGCGGACAGCAGGCCGCTGCCGAACGGATCGTAATTTTGCGCCCAGATCATGCGGCCAGCCTCCCGATTTAGGTCAGAAGTCGAGCTTCGCGGTCACGCCGAACTCGCGCGGCGCGGTCACCGCCGAGATACGATAACCGGAATTGAACGGTCCTTGCAGCGCGTTGGAATCGCTGAAGCTGGTGATGCGCGTCAGGTTGAAGACATTCTTCGCCCACAGCGTCAGCTCCCAACCCGTGCGCGGATCGCGCAATCCAGCGAACAGGTTCAGCATTTCCTGCGAGGGATAACGATACCCCGCAACCGTCTGCGACGTGAAGGCGGGACGGAAGTTGAAGCTGCCGTTGATGAAGCCTTCCAGCGAACCGATCGGATGGCGGAAGCTGGGCAGCAGCGTCAGCGAGAAATCGGGGTCCTCGCCGATCCGGCCATTGATGACGCAGCGGCTGACATCCTGGCCCGGCGTCACGACCGGCGTGCCCACGGCGTCGGGCTGTCCGTCCTGGTTGAAGTCATTGCAGGGCGCCAATGCATTGTCATAGCGGCCGCGCGCATAGGCTGCGTTGATGGACAGCGTGAAGTTGCGCGACGGGCGCAGGTCCGCCTGCACTTCGATGCCCTTGACCTTCGCGTCGCCGTTGAAGTTGAAGCCGAAGTTGTCCTCCACCAGCCCGGTGATGGGATCGCGATAGTAGACGCCCGCCGTGTTGCTGAGGAAGCCCTTGAACTTCTGGTAGAAGGCGGCGACCGTCAGGCGCAGCGTGTCGTCGGCGGTGCGGCCCTTGAACCCGATTTCCACCTGGTCCGACGTTTCCGAATTTGAAACGAGCAGGTCCTGGCCGAGCGCGGCGGTCAGGCCGACGGCGGGATTGCCGGGGCGGAACGACCGGCCGTAGGAGGCATAGACCGTCGCCTGCGGGCTGATTTCATAGGTCAGGCTGGCGTTGCCGGTGAAGGGGTTCTCCTTCACAACCTCATTGTCCGGCGCGATCGTGTCGATCGGCGGCAATGGGAGGCCGGGTATGTCGAGGTTCAGCGTGCTCTGGCGGCGCGACTTCAAACGATTATAGCGCAGCCCGCCCTCCAGCGTCAGCTTGTCGGTCAGATTGAAGCGATGCAGCATGAAGAAGGCGATCTTGTTCGCGCTGGCGGGCACGTCGATGCCGACGCCGATGCTGAACACAGGCGTCGTCAGCCCCGGCGCGAAGCTGTCATTGGTCTGCGTCACGAACGTCTTGGTGCGCACGCGCTCATAATAAGCGCCAATCATCCAGTTCCAGAAATTCTCGCCCACCGATTGCAGGCGAAGTTCCTGGGTCATCAGCTTCTGGCTGCTGTTGACGATCTGCGCTGCACTATATCCCGGAACGGCGTCCGCAGGGTCCTGATCGACGACATTATAAGCCGGGTTGGACTGGATGCTGCCGATATAGTGGAGCGCGACGCTGTCGAGGTCGAGGTCGGCGGTCAGGATGCCAACATGCGATTTCTTGCGGTAGATGGGCGCGACTTCGACGACGGCGGCACGGTCGTCCGCGCCAAGCGGGCCGTGGCCGGAAACCGCCGAACCTTCCCCGATCACCTGGCGGCTGACGCGGTTTTTCGCGTCGATATATTGATACATGGCGGTGACGGTCAGCGTTTCGGTCGGCTTCACCGCCACAGTACCGCGAATGCTGTCGACCCAGCGGCGATTGCGTTCGCCGGTCGTGATGTTGCGCACCTGATCCAGCCGGTTACGGTCGAGCAGCCCTGCGATCCGCACGGCAACCTTGTCCTGCACGATCGGCCCGCCGACGCCGCCCTGCAGATTGTAGAGGCCGTCGTCCGACAGCGAACCCTGTACATAGCCTTCGATCTTTTCGAAGTTCGGCTGGCGGGTGGTGATGGTGATCGCGCCCGCAGGGGAAGTGCGTCCACGCAGCGATCCCTGGGGACCGCGCAGCACTTCGATCTGGCCGACATCATACAGCGCCTGGAAAGCGGAGTCCGACTGGAACGACGCTTCGTTCAGGTAGATGTCTACGGCGTCGGGCGCGCCGGTGTTCGGGTTGTAGGGCACGCCACGCAGCGAGATCGTCGCCTCGCTGCCGTTCGTATTCTGAAGCGACAGGCCGGGCGCCAGCGTGTTGATTTCGCGGATGTCGAAGATCTTGAGGTCCTCGATCGCCTTGCCGGTGACGACGTTGACCGTCATCGGCACGTCCTGAAGGTTCTGCTCGCGCTTCTGTGCGGTAACGATAATCTCGTCCGCCATGCCGCTGTCCGATGGTTCTGCCTGTTGCGCATAGGCAGCGCTGGCGGTCAGCCCCAGTGACAAGGCCGTGCTGGCAAGGAAAAGTCGCGCCGAAATCTTCATGTCCATCCCCTAATCGAAAACTGCCGATAGTTGGCGGGCCGCTTAGGGAGAGGGTCGGACAAGCGAAACCCGCCTTTCCGCGATGCGGAACAGTTGCGTCCTGCCGTTCCACCTGGCGGAACGGCAGGACGCAAATCATTGTCCCAGGCGGCACGGCGGTGCAGACTGACAACCCCGATCTACGAAAATCCAGGAGCAAGAGTGAGGATTGGCTTGAAAGCGACCGGCGGGATCACGCGCCGCGACCTCGTTCGTGCGTTGCCCGTGACGGCGATGCTCGGCGCAGCGCCCCTTCAGGCCTGGTCAGCAACCGCCGCCAACGGCTTTGACCGGCACAAATGGTGGGAGCATGAATATCGCATGCTCCAGACAAACCTGCGTGAAATCGACGCGTTGGAAGATCCCCGGACGATCGCCCGCGAAACCCGCGCGTTTGGCGCGAACGTCATCGTGTCCAACATAGGCGGGATCGTCGCCTTCTATCCGACCCAGTTGCCGCTCCATTACCGCAACCCCTTCATGAAGAGCGACTTTGCCGGTGAAATGGTCGCCGCCGCCCATGCGGAAGGTCTGGCCTATATCGGACGCTTTGACCTGTCCAAGGCGACGAAGCCTGCCTTTGACGCGCATCCCGACTGGTTCATGCGCAACCGAGACGGCACTCCGCGCGAATATGCCGGAACTTACCAGGCCTGCCCCAATGGCGGGTGGGCGCAGGACTACGGCTTGCAGATCCTGAAGGAAGGCGTCGAGCGTCACGATGTCGACGGCCTTTTCTTCAACATGACGGCATTTGTTCGAACCGACTATTCCGACGTGGATCACGGCATTTGCGTCTGTGACAATTGCAAGCGGCGGTTCCGCGACCTGTACAAGCTGGATCTGCCCCGCACCGACGACGGCACCGATCCCAACTGGGGCGCCTATCAGCAATTCCAGGGGCGCATCATGGCCGAACTGTCGGCCAAGGCGCGTGATGTCATCAAGGCCGCCCGGCCCAACGTACCGCTGATGGACTTTTTCGGCGGCGTGGTCGCGCGAGGAGAGGTCCAGCGCCGCGTATCCCGCAAAGCGCCCGAATGGCCGCATGCGATGGGCGAACAGACGCGCGCATTGATGGCGCTTGCACCGGGCAAGGCATTTTCGGCGACTTCCACCGCGCACATGGATTATCCATGGCGGCAGGTGACGGAAAGCACCGGAAATCACATGCTGCGCTTCGCTCAGGCGCTGGGCACCGGAGCCAAGCTCGACCTCTATCTGATGGGGACGCTGAGCGATCAGGACGATCCCCGCTATCTGCCGCCGATTTCGCGCCTCTACCATTGGCATGCCGCCAATGAGCAGCACTATGCCGGGCTGGAGCCGGGCGCGCGCGTCGCCCTCTACAACAAGGGGTCGATCTTCCAGTCGGCTGGCACGGGGCTCGCCCGCTACAACAGCAATGCGCAGCGGGGCGCCTATCAGGCGCTGGTCGATGCGCGCCTGCCTTTCTGGATGACCAATGGCATGCAGGTGGCCAAGGCCACGGCGGATCAATCCTACGACGTCATCATCATGCCGCATGTCATGAGCGTGGACGAGGGCGAGGCCGCCGCACTCGATGCCTTTGTCGAGGCGGGCGGCCTGATCATAGCGACTGGCTATACCGGCGCACTCGGGCCGGACGGCAAGCCGCGCTCCGGTCCGGCCATGAAATCCAGCCCGGTAGGCAGCTTCGGCGAGCCGCGCGACGGCCATGGCTGGTCGCTCGACATGAACAAGGCGGTGGTTCGCATGGGCCCTGGCCGAATGCCGATCGACGAGACTTTCTTCCCGGTCACGCCACGCAGCGGCGCGACCAGCCTGATCCCCTTCGCGCCGGACCAGCGCTTCGGCCCGCCGGAATTTTCCTATGCGCGGCCCGGCGAAGCAGCGCGGGCGGATGCGGGCGCGTTGGTCGTGCCCTATGGCAAGGGGCATCATGTCCATATCCCCTGGCTGCCCGATTGGCTCTATTATCGCGACGGAATGGACGCGCATCGCGTGCTGTTCGAAAGCCTGATCGCTCGCTACGCCCCGCCGCAGCGGCTCCGGCTGGAAGGCGCTGGCCCCATCGAGATGATGGCGATGCGGCAACCAGCCACGGGCAAGATGCTGGTGCACGTCATAAACTATTCAGGCCAGCGCAACACTCATTATGGCGACCCGCTGATCGCTCAGGGACTGAAGCTGGGTGTCCGCGGACCGGTGGGCAGCACGGCCCGCATGCTGCTGGCCGGGAAAGCGGTCAAGGGCAAGAGGCGCGCCGGGGACCAGGATCATCTATGGTTCGATCTGCCACCGATCGATACGTTCGAGGCGGTGCAGCTTACGATGACCTGATGGAACAGGCGGGGACGGGCGCGGCTGACCGCTCCCGTCCCCGCCCAACATTTTAGAAGTCCGGGGCAAGATCCATCAACACGATGCCCTGCCCGACCCCAGCATCGATCACGTCGGCCGACCCGACCTGGGCCGCGACCAACCGGCCGTCAGACCGCACGACGGGGTTGCCATATTTCCACCCGCCATATTGCACGATGTTGGTCATGCGCGTGTAGCCCGGCTTTTTGGGATCGAGGTCAAGAACGCAAAGGTCCATGCCCTTCGCACGATCCTGCGCGCACTCGACGAATGTGCGCTTGCCGTCCGGGAAAATGCCTTCGACTTCATTGTAGAATGGCGGCACGGGATATTCCGTGATCTTCTTCGTGGCGAAATTGACCGATACAACCTTGGGCGGTTTCCCATCCCGGAAATAGCAGGGCATGGTCAGCCCCTTGTCGCCGGGTAGGAAGTCCTGCGCTTCAACAAAACAATCAGTCGTGGAAACGATCTTTTGCACGCTTTGCAGCTTGGCCGCCGACCCGTTCACCACCACACGGCCTGTGTAGACTGTGCTGGCTACGCCCTTGTCGGTCGGTTCCAGCGCGCTCCACGCGATCAAGTTGCTGCGCGGGCTTACAGCGACGCCTTCGAAAACCGTGATGCCGAGCGGCACCGGCGGACGCATCGATTCAGCATCCATCCAGAACAGTTGGACGCGCGTGTTGCGCGTTTCTTCGCGAGTCTTGCCCAAAATGCGCGGGCCGAGCAGCACGTAGCTGCCATCAGGAAGATAATGAACTCGCAAGAAGCCTTCGCTCGGCGCATGATCCGTCAGGTTACGGGTGCGGCCCGTCGCCATGTCATATTCATAGGCGTCGCCATAGGATTTGCCGATGAACGCCAGCTTGTCGCCCTTGGGGGAAAAGACAGGGCGTTCGCCGAAGGCCGAGATCAGGCGCTGTCCGGGCGGCATGTCCTGAATGGGATTGCCGGGCTTGTTCCCGATTGGCAACGTTGCCGGAACGGGCTCGCCGCGCGTAAAAGTCTGCGCGCTGAGCGCTGACAAGGGCACCGCCGCCAACAGCGCGGCGGCCAACACATGCTTTGCCTTCATTGATCTTTCTCCTTAGCCTTGCGCAAGCAGCTTGAGCGTCGCGACAAGTCAAGCTTCTACCATGGCTGTTTCACCATATGGACAGCGCGACTAACCGCTGGTCAGGAAAGGCTGCGAACGGTAAAGCTCCGGCATGACCATCGAGTGCGCCGCCATCACGACAGAGCCGGAGACTTCCGGATATCGCCGGGTGCTGGCGCACCTTCGCGACCTGCTGGTGAATGGCGGTGTTGAGACCGGCCATCGCCTGCCAAGCGAACGGGAATTGGCGCTGAGCCTGGGGGTCAGCCGCCCCGCGGTGCGGGAAGCCGTGCGCGCAATGGAGATGATCGGCGTACTGGAAACGCGCCACGGCCGCGCCAGCACCGTGCGTATCCCCGACGCAGCGGTGTTGGGCGAATTCTTCTCTCTTGCCCTGGCGCAGCAACCCGCGATCATCGACGATATTGTGGAGGTCCGCATTGCACTTGAGCGGCAGGCCTTGCGCCTCGCCTGCACCCGCGCAACGCCAGAAGACCAGCGCAACCTTGAACATGCGCTGGAGGAGATCGAAGGGACGATCGATGATGTGGCGAGTGGGGGTCATGCAGACCTTCATTTCCATACGCAGCTGGTCGCCGCTGCACATTCGCCCGCCCTGTCGACCATCTACGGCACGATCACGCATCTGCTGGAAAGATCGCATGTCGAACGGCGCAGGCGCATCGCAGACAGCCCGAAGGCGCGCGACTATCTGGTCGATCATCACCGCAAAATCTACGAGGCTGTCCGCGCTGGCGACGCATCCATGGCCGACGATTTGATCCTGAGCCATTTCGCCATCGGCGCCGCCTGGAAAATGCAGGCAGCAGCCCCGGATGATGTTTAGCCGTCGATCAGAATCGCGCGAAAATCGTTGACGTTGGTGCGGGTGGGTCCGGTGAACACCAGGTCGTCCAGCGCTTGGAAGAAGCCGAAGCTGTTATTTTCGCGCAGCATCCCGCTTGCCGACATGCCAGCTGCCTTGGCCCGCGCCAATGTGCTTTCGTCAGCGATCGCGCCCGCATGTCCGCCCACGCCATCGATACCGTCCGTATCGCACGCCAGCGCGGAGATCCCCGGCGCGGCGTCCAGCGACATGGCAAGGCTCAGCATATATTCGCTGTTGCGCCCGCCGCTGCCAGCCGGATTGCCGACCAGCACTGTGGTTTCTCCACCCGATAGCAGCGCCCAGCGTCCGCCCTTGCGCTGATGGTGCAGGGCAAGGGCGGCGTGGACGATGGCGAGTTCGGTTGCATCGCCCTCCAGATCATCGCCCAGATAGACCGGCCTGTATCCCGCCGCTGCCGCGACTTCACCCGCAGCCTCCAGCGCCATGCGATTTCGCGCGACGATCCGTGTGTCTGCCCGCGCAAGTTCAGGCGATCCGGGCCGCGGCGTTGCATGCCGATCATCGTTCAGCACCGCCATCACATTGTCGGGGACGGTAATGCGATATCGCTCGATCACCCGCCGTGCGTCGTCCAGCGTCGTTCGATCCGCCACGGTCGGACCGGACGCGATCAGCGCCGGGTCATCCCCCGGCACGTCGGAAAAGGCCAGGGTAACCACCTGCGCCGGATGTGCCAGTGCGGCAAGGCGGCCACCCTTGACCTGCGACAGGTGCGTGCGCACGCAATTGATCTGCGAAATGGTCGCCCCGCATAGCAGCAACTCACGGGTCACCCGGCGCTTGTCGTCCAGCGATACGCCATCGACCGGCAATGCCAGCAGCGCCGACCCGCCACCGGAAATCAGCGCGAGCAGCTGATCCTGCTCGCCAAGACCGCGCACCGCTTCCTGGATCATTTGCGCGGCGCGTTGGCCATGCTGGTCGGGCAAGGGGTGCCCCGCCTCGATGACCAGCGCATCGGCGGGCAAGCTGCCGGGCGGGAGCCCGTGACCGTAGGGGATGAGGACGATCACCTGCGTCCCCGGCGGCGAATGGCGCAGCGCCACGCCCGCCATCGACGCGCCGGCCTTGCCCAGCGCGAGCACCAGCCGTCGGCCTTCCGGCGGTGGGGGCAGGTGTGATGGCAAGCAGCGTTCAGCCGACACCGCGGTCAGGGCGACGTCGAACATCTCCCGTGCCAGTGCGATCCGCGCCGCTTTCACCTTGTCCCCGTCCGTCAATGCTCGTTCCTCGCCCACCGCCAAGCCACCGGCTTACAAAGCGCCGGTTGAACCTGCAAATCGCAAGTTGCGCGGAAAGGGCGATTTCATCTGGCGGAACAGGATTACCTTCGAACTACCTGGCTTTCTTTCCCAGCAGCAAGCGCGCCTGCGTGCCCCAGGTACCAACGAACAGATCTTCGACACCATCGCCGTTGACGTCGCCCTTGGCCATGCTCCAGCTGCGGCCGACGGTGGCCGCGGGCATGACCGTCGCCGTCACGTCGCTGAAGCGGCCCTTGCCGTCATTGGCATAGGCGCGCAGTTGCAACGGCTTGAATCCCGGCACATCGATCGCGCCGACGATCAGGTCGGGATGGCCATCATGGTTGAAGTCCATCACCATGCCGCCCCAGCTGGAAAAGCGGTTTTCCGGCAGGCGCGTCTTGGTTTCATCGCGGAATTTGCCGCGCCCGTTGTTGATCAGCAGTCGCGCTTGCGGGTCCTTGTCCCACTTCTTGTTGTTGCTGGTCAGGTTCAGGAACAGGATGTCGGGGCGCCCGTCGCCATTGGCGTCGAACACATGGACCTCGCGCGTTTCAAGCGGTGCGAGCAGTTGCAGCGCCTTGGGCGCCTCCCGGAAATGCCCCTTGCCATCGTTCAGCAGCAGGCGGTTGGGTGGGCTTTCGTTCGCGACCACCATGTCGAGATCGCCGTCCCCATCCACATCGGCAAGCGCGATGTCCTGGGTATCGTCCTCATAGGCGGGCAGATGGGTGGCGGTAGCGTCGATGAAGGTGCCGGGCTGCTTCGGGTCGTTCAGCCACAGGAAATTCTGTCCCGAAGCGCGCGGTTTGCCGGGGCGCTCCTCCGCTGAATTGCCGATGACGATGTCGGGCAGGCCGTCGCCATTGACGTCGCCCACCGCCAAGCCATTGCCCTCGCTCATCTTCGGCAACCGGTCCGACGCGTCGGCAAATACGCCACCCGGTCCACCGAGAAACAATTGGTGAGCATGATCCTCTTCCGCGACGAAGATGAGGTCGGGATAGCCGTCGCGGTTGAAGTCGGCGGACAGCACATGTTCCGTATCATGCGCCTTGGTGCCGAGCGCACCCTGCTTCCAGGTGAAATGACCCTGCCCATCATTGATGTAGAGCCGGTTCGCGCTCATCTCCACTGCCAGCACCGCGTCCAGATCGCCGTCGCCATCCACATCCACCAACGCCACATCCAGCGCGTGGAGATATTTGGAAACCGGTACATGCGTGTCTGTCACATCATCGAACAGCAGCGTCGATGCGGCTTCCTGCTGCGCTTGTCCGGGCATTGCACCTGCCATCAGGAACGCGAAGATCGCGGTGCGGCTCATGAGGCGGCGCTTCATCATATGGTCTCCAGCTTGCGCAGATAGGAAAGGCTTTTGTGGAGGGAGTCGATACGCGCGCCGGTGAAAGGCGGCTCCTGCTCGACGAAGAAATTGCGCACGCCCGTGCTTTGGGCGGTCTTCAGGATGGCGGGCCAGTTCATTGTGCCCGATCCGACCTCCGTCGGCTTCTGCTGCATGTGATAGTTGACCTGCGTCCCCGCCGCGATGTCCTTCACGTGCATCTGGGTGAAACGGCCGCGATAGCGCTTGAGCCATGCCACGGGATCGTGCCCGCCCGCTGCCAGCCAGCCGGCGTCCATTTCGAAATCGACGGTGCTTGGATCTGTCCGTTCGATCAGGATCTGCAAACCTGTCTTCGCGCCGATCGGCGCAAGCTCGCCATTATGATTATGGTAGCCGATGCGAATGCCATGCTTCTTGAGGACAGCGCCTTTCTCGTTGAGGAAGTCGGCCATCCGCTCATAGCGGTCGGCGGAGACAGGCGGGCTTCCCGGCTTCATCAGCGACATGAAGGAGATCGGCGGACCCCATATCGGGTCTTTCGGGAACTGGAAAAGCGGCAGCACGGCGTTGCGTGATCCCAGAATATTGAGCTGTTCAACCAGCTTGTCGAGATCGTCGAAATTCAGTCCGCTTGCTCCCGGGACCGATGATGACGCCGCGACATGCGCGCTCCGGCAGGTGAGGCCCGCCTTGTCCAGCGCGGCGCGGAATTCGGCAGGCGAGCGGCGGTGCAGCGACGCAAGCTCCACGGAGCGAACGCCCGCCGCAGCGATGCTGGCGAGCGTGCCGTCAAAATCGCGGTTGAGGTCCGGATCGAACATGTACAGCTGCACGCCCGCGCCGTCCGTCCCGAGCAGCGGAGCGGCTTTGCGGCGCGCCATCGCGGGCATGCCCGCCGCCAGCATCAACAAGGCAGAGGATTTGAGCAGATCGCGGCGGTTCATCGGCAATGTCTTTCGGTTGGGGAGGGATCAGGCGAGTGCGGCCTTGCGGCTCGCTTCCCGCAGGGAGTTTTCAGGATAGCGCATCATGCACAGGACCACACCAACGGAAAACAGCGCGGGCACGATGCCGATCAATGTGCGCAGCGGCATGGCGTTGCGCGGATCGCTGGCATGAGCAGGATCAAAGCCCAACCAGCCGAGCAGCAGGAAGGCAAGCCCCACCGCCAGCCCCAGCGCCAGCTTCATCGATCCGTTGAGCGTCGCATAAAGCAATCCCGTGCGATCGACGCCGAAGCGGGCGCGGGTGGCGTCGGCAACGTCGGCCATCAGCGCGCGCGGCAGGAACCAGGCAATCGGTATGCAGAGGCCGAGCGCCGCGACATTGGCAGCCGTCAGCCAGAATGCGTTCGCAGGCTGCGTCGCCATGAGCAGTTGCAGCGCGGCCTGGATCAACGCGCCCGCCTGCAGCGCTCGCGCCTTGCCGATCCGTCCCGCGAGCTTCGCGAACAGCGGCGTTCCTGCAAAAGCAGCGGCATAGGCGATCAGGATGAGCGTGCTGGCCGCCGCCCGGTCGAAGCCCAGCTGCCCCATGTAGAAGAACAGCGCCACGGCGTTTGCGACGCCGGTCGATAGCGCGATCAGCAAGTCTGCCAGCACCAGCCGGACGACCGGACCCTGCGAAAAGAGCGCGACATAATCGCGCAGGGCCAATGCTGCCTGAGCGCCCTCGGAAGGCTGCTTTTCCGGCGTGGTCTTGATCGCCAGCAATATCGCGGCAGGGATCAGCACGATCATGACCCAACCCGCCGCGTGCATCCCCGCCCCCGGATCGCCCGGATAGGCGCTTGCGACGACCGGCAGTATGGCGAGGATCGAAAACTGCCCGGCCGTCGCAAAGATCTGCCACCAGGCGAAGATGCGGGTCCGCTCCGCCGCGCCGGTGGCGAGGGTCGCCGTCCACGCAAGGTGCGACAGCACGATCATCGAAAAACCGATAAAGGCGATAAACAGCCATGCCCACAGATAGGCCATGCCGACGCCCCGCTCCGGCTGGAACAGGGCAAAGGTCGACAACATCAGGATCGGCGCACTCGCCACCAGCCACGGGCGATATCGCCCCCAGCGCGACCGCGTGGCATCCATCATCCCACCCAGCAACGGGTCGATCATCAGGTCCAGCACCCGCACCGTCATGAAAGCGGTGCCGACCGCGCCTACCGGCAGCGCCAGAGCATTGGCATAAAATTCAGGCAGGAATACCGTGACCAGCGTCGCGTAAGCCTGGATCGCGAGAGCAGTGACGCAGAAGGCGGCGAGCCTTCCGCGCTCCATCGCTTCCTCCCTGCCCTGCGTCATTCAGTCCTCCCCCTTGATCGGATTCCAAACTGGTAATACCACAGCATAATCAAAGCGCCAGTGGGCAGTTCGATTCTGCCGGTAAAAGACTGCGAAAGCGGCACTGACAGGGGGATACGGGGATCAATGCGCAAACCAGAAACACTACCGGGTGACGAACAGATGATCCCGTTCCGGGACGTCATCGGCTTCGCCAACGACCATGCCGGTTTTCCATTGCGCCCGCCGGTGCTGGACCTGCTTGGCCGTCATAGCGGACACATCATCGACGTCGGCGCGCAGTCGGAAGAGCCGGTGGACTTTCCCGACGTTACCCGGCGCGCGGTGCAGACCATCCTCGACAAGCAGACCGATCGCGTGATCCTGTTGTGCGGCACCGGCGCGGGCGCCTGCATCGCCGCCAACAAGGTACGCGGCATCCGCGCCGCCGTCGCGCATGACACCTATGTGGCCCGGCAGGCGGTGGTGCATGACGACGTCAACGTTCTCTGCATCGGTGCGTGGATCACCGGCCCGCAGATCGCGCTCGACATCATCCGCCATTTCCTTGCCGCGCAATTCAGCGACGAGGAGCATTTCCGCCGCCGCGTCGCGAAACTTGCGCTGCTTGAGCAGGGCGGCTGACGATGACCGGCGCGGGGAAAGTCGTCGTATTGGGCAGCGTGAATGTCGACCTTATCGTCAGCACGCCGCGCCTGCCCTGCGCAGGAGAAACGGTGTCTGGGATCAGCCTGACGCGCCAACTGGGCGGCAAGGGTGCGAACCAGGCGGTGGGCGCGGCACGCGCGGGCGCGCGCTGCATCCTGATCGCCGCTGTCGGGCAGGATGAGGATGGTGCCAGCATGTTAGCCGCGCTCGCCAGCTATGGCGTCGATACCGGACTGGTGCGTGCGACCTCCGCCTCGACCGGCTGCGCGCTGGTGGCGACATCGCCGCAGGATAATCAGATCGTCCACATCGCAGGCGCCAATAATGATGTCGATCCCGCGCTGGCGACAAAGGCTGATCTTGACCCGGAAGACGTCTGCCTCGCCCAGATGGAAACGCCTGTCGCGGCCACGGCCGCCCTGTTCCAGCGCGCCCGCGCCGCCGGAGCCTGCACCATCCTCAACGCCGCGCCCGCATCGGCCGCTGCGCGCGAACTTCTGCCGCTCTGCGATCTGCTGATCGTCAATGAAAGTGAACTGACGCTGTTAGCTGGGCCGGATAGCGAGTTGCTGCTGGATGACGATGGGCTATTGTCGAGCAGAAGTCGGCTCGGACTGGAACCTCGTCAGACCCTGCTGGTGACCTTGGGTGCCGATGGTCTGGCGATCATAGGGCAAGACAGAGTCCGGCGAATCGCTGGGCTGCCCGCAAAGGTGATCGACACGACCGGCGCAGGCGACTGTTTCTGCGGCTATCTCGCCGCCGGACTGGCTCAAGGCATCATGATGGAGCAGGCCGCGGTCGAGGCGAACATGGCCGCGTCCATTGCGGTCCAGTCCTTCGGTGCGGCGGCCTCCATACCCGACCGCGCGGCCGTACTGCAAAAGCTGGGCAGCGCCCCCGCACTCATTCACTAGAATATCGAAATAAGGAGCCTGAAGCGTGACCCATTCCATCGGCCGCCATAAACCTCGCCTCGCTGCCCGCCTCTTGGGCGCGGCACTGCTGACCGCAGCCTTCCCCGGCGCCGCGCCTTCCGCGCAGGCCAAGGATACTAATGATGCCAAGATCGACTATTTGACCGCGTCTTTCCATCAGGAACGCCTCCTGGAGTGGGGCAACCGCCCCAACTGGTCGCCCGATGGCCGCCGCATTGCGTTTACGAAGGACGATCTGGTCGACGGCCCGGCATATGAAATCGATGTGCGCACGAAGAAGATACGCTGCCTGACCTGCAAGTTCGGCGACACGCAGTTTGTCACGCGCATCTTTTACCTGCCGGACAACAGCTTTCTCATCGAAGCAGCGCCGGGCATGAAGGGCGGCAGTGGCGGTGCGGCCGATGCGGCCCGGACCCAATTGTTCTGGATGTCGAAGAAGCTCGCCCGGCCGGTTCCGCTGAACAGCGGAGTGATGGGGGACATTGCGATCGCGCGGAGCCCCAACGCCGATGGATCGGTCGATATCGCATGGTCGCGCCCGACCGGGACGGGCCTCAACCTCACCAAGGCACGACTGGTCAATAACGGACGCACTGCACACCTCGCCGATCAGCAGAGCCTCTATGATTATCGCCCCGGCAAACCCGGCCCTGCAAGCTTTCCCGAAGCCTACGACTTCATCGATGGCGGGCGGAGCGTAATGTTCTGGACCACCGAAATGGCCGCGCTCGATAGCGAGATGTACAAGGTGGACATCGCGACCAAGGCCGTGAGCAAGGTCTACGCCACCCCTTCCCATAACGAAACCCACGTCTTCCCGGACGAACGCTATGGGCTCGAGGAAGCGAACATCCATTCCGATCCCGACGGTCCCTATCGCGGCATCAGCGCCCATATCAAACCGGGCGTCGAACAGATCCTGCGCCTGACCGGCAAAAGCAATGCAGCGGAGATCGCAGCCGCCAACTCGGGCAAGGGCTTCGACATCTTCGCCATCACCATGGACGGCAAGTCCCGTCGGCCTTTGACCAATGTCAGCCCGTCTGGTGCGCAGGCACATCAGTCAACCGTTTCCCCCGACGGCCGCCGCATCGCTTTTGCGATCAAGGACCCCACCGGAAAGTCCGGCCACTCGGCAGGGCTCTACATAGGAAGTTTTGGGAAATAGGCCTTTGCCGATGCTGTCTTCAGTGGATTTCTGAACGGGCGGGCCATGGTCGAGGGCTGTACAGCCTTCGGCCCGTCATCAGCCAGATTCCCGCGGTCAATTCCGCAAGACGCATCCATGAGATCGCATTCCTCGTGCTGAGCAATAGATCTGGCCATCATTTCCGTGCGCGACCTGCCGCAGGTCAAGGTCGCGCACAAGCTGCTGCGTCGTCGGCTGGTAGAAGCGCCAGTCGATGCGGTCGAGGATGACCACAGCCGCCAAGCCTGCATCCAGGCGTTTGCGCAGCGCGTACAACTGATCTGCGTATGAGCCCCTCGGATGTTTCAGCCCTGTCCGGCGATCGAATTTGAACGGTATCCAGTCGATCTTGCGCCCGCTGGCCAGGAAGGTGAGCGCATCCGCGCCGTTGCTGACCAGCTCCACATCCGGATCAAGCCGTTTGGCCGTCGCGATGGTTTCGGAATTCATCCATTTGGGACTGGTGTAGAATATCCCCTCATGTCTGAATTCGCTGACGAGCGCCGCTGTCCGGACGACATTCAAGCTAAGGAAGCTGACGGTCAGCGCCGTGAGACAGAGCGTAGCAGCGGGCGATCGGGGACGCGTGGAAGGGCCTGCCGCCAGCATTACAGCGCACAGTATCGCTACAATGTAGATGGGCAACATGTAGGGCGTTTTGAACGGCAGGTTCGCCTCAATCACACTCGACAAGCCGAGAAACATGAGATGGCCCAGAATGTAAACCATCCCGATCGGAACGAGGGTGTCAAAATCCCGGGGGCGCTCGCCGCCGCGCCGCCGCTGAAGCCAGTGAGCCATATATGCAACCGAGAAACCGCAGAACAGGATCACCAAGCTCAACAGAACAGAAATTTGCACGACGAACGGGAGCATGCTGCTGGGCAGAACATAGGCAAGGATAGAGGACACGCCTTGCTTTAAAAGAGGACCATTCAAGTTGCCGAAAAAGCCGAACTCGCGCCCGGTCCCGCTGCCTCCAGCTGCTGCGTTCAATTCCAGCCAGATTATGAAGCTGGCGCTTGTGGCCGCGAGATAGAGGAAAGCGTCACGGCCGCGCAGCGAAGGCGCGCCGGAGCGCAAGAACAATATCGCCAACGGGCCAAGCACGAAAAGGACCGCACCTTCAAAGCGGACCAGAGTGGCAGCCACCGCCATCACCGCCGACACAACGGCCCAGCCGACCCTGCCCGTCTCGACATGTCGGCAGAGCGCGGCAATCGACGCGAGAAGCGCAGACATAAACAAGGCCGACGAGAGAATTCGCACATGAAGGTCGATGAACATCGGGCATGTGAGACAAAGAGCGCCCGCCACCGTCGCAATGAGCCGATCGCCCGTCCCACGCTCTACGATGATCCAAATTAGAAGCAGATTGAGGCTAAGGAGAAGCCAATTGACGACAGCCGCCATCGTCAATTCACCCAGTCCTGCCACTTTCCCGATGCCTACCGCTCCCGCCAACAGCCAGCTGTAACCTGGAGCATTGGGGTGCAGCGCGGTGTTATAACCAAGGTAGAATATGGAATCCGGTGTGACCCCCATCCCCCAAGGCGTGGCCAGAAGGAAAATCACGGTCGCCACGCAGATCAGCAAGGCCGGTCCCGCCCACCTTCGGGAAAATAGATGAGATCGGACTATATCTGTAAGCTCTGCAACGGTTCTCGACGCGGTGGTCACTTGCTGCCACGCGGCCGGTGTTTGCCGGTACATATTGCTTACCCCTCGCATATCCAATGGACCTAGGCCGCCAAGATCGTGGCATCACGGTTTCACCATCGCAATGCCCCTTCAGGGTGGCTTCCATGCTCAAAATCGCAGCGCCATTTGGTGTAGCGCGAGCCGCGCATTTGGTAAGGTCGTGAACAGCGCTGGTGAGCACTTCAGTTATGGCGCTCCGCACCGTCGCTGCCAGTCTGTCGCCGACGGATTAAATCCAAAGAGTATAGGCATCTTCATGCGGAGCTGAAGTATCTGGAACGATCAATGCGGAGCAAGCAGCCGTGATCAACAGCGAGACAGAGCCGGCAATCGCCGTCGTCCTCCCCTGCTACAACGAAGAAGCAGCTATCGGAGAAACAATAAGAGCATTTAGGGCAGCGCTGCCAAAGGCTGTGATCTATGTCTACGATAATAATTCGACAGACAAGACTATAGAAGTAGCGAAGGCTGAAGGAGCCATTGTCCGAACCGAAAGAATTCAAGGCAAAGGCAATGTAGTGCGCCGGATGTTCGCGGACGTGGATGCAGATATTTACGTGATGGCTGATGGGGATGCGACATATGACGCCGGATCAGCCCCCAGCTTGATTGCCAAGCTGCTGGAGGAAAACGCCGACATGGTGGTCGGGAGCCGCATCGGAGAGGCGGCAGCAGCCTACCGCCCCGGCCATCGCTTCGGCAACGCAATGCTGAGTGGAATATTGGCCCAGCTGTTCGGGCGGAGCTTTTCCGACATATTGAGCGGATACCGGGTTTTTTCCCGGCGCTTCGTGAAGAGCTTCCCATCGCTTTCTGCTGGTTTCGAAATTGAAACAGAAATCAGTGTGCACGCGCTCGTACTTAAAATGCCCTGCTATGAAATACCAACACCTTATTTTGAGCGCCCTTCAGGATCTTTCTCCAAGCTGAGCACCTATTCCGACGGGCTAAAAATTCTCAACACCATCTTCACTCTGTACAGAGTGGAACGTCCCCTGCTGTTTTTCGGCGTCATTGCCGGTCTGCTTCTGCTTGCAGGGATAATACTGGCTATTCCACTCGCGATAACTTTTGCCCAAACCGGATTGGTACCACGAATTCCGACCGCGGTGCTGATCATCGGGCTAGGGATCGTCGCTGCCTTGTGCGGCTTCTCTGGTCTTATCCTCGATACCGTTGTGCGCGGCCGACGCGAGCTTCGTCGGCTCGCCTATTTGAGCTTAGATGCGCCCAGCAGACTGGCCCCGGCACAACTGCAGTCGGATAACATGTCTTCGAAACAGGCTGCGTAGGCAGGTCCACCGACCGCAATCGTCATCGGTGGGCTTCAAGACGGTCAAGCGGGCTTTTGCCTCCGCGACACCCGTTGCGCGCGCAGCGTAACGTCGGCGAACTGCATGATTGCGACGATTTTTCTCGGCAACCCTCACTGCCTCCGCCTGAGGCAACGAAAAAGCGTAGACTATACAGAAATTTCTTCCGTCTATGCGGAATTGCGCAAATCGCCGCCTCCTCCTCCGGGTTAGTAAGTCATCATTCACCTGCGCGAACCGGCGTAGGGGGAGGTGCAGGGGCAGGATAATCCTCGGCGGATCAACCGTCGGCCATCCCCATACCCCCTCTTCACAAGATCAAAACTCGAACAAAAAATTTGGAGGAGAGAGCATGGAAAGGTTCAAAAGGCGCTCCGTAGCGCCGCTTTTTGCAGGTGTAGCGTGTCTTGTTGTGATGAGCCCGGCGCAGGCGCAGACGGCTCCGCAGGCTGAAGCAGCCACGAATGCTCAGATCAGCGACATCATCGTTACAGCCCAACGCCGCGAGGAGCGCGCGCAGGACGTGCCGATCGTCATCAGTGCATTTTCGCCGGAGCGCATCCGCGATCTGAATATCACCGAGCCGCAGAAGCTGTACGGCAATGTTCCCTCGCTGGTGGTCGGCACCCAGGGTCAGTCCAGCCGCGATGTGCAGAGCTTCTCCATTCGTGGCCAGTCGACCGGTTTCCTGGCGCTGCCCTCAGTAGCGACCTACTTCAACGAAGTGCCGCTCATCGCCTCGATCAGCCTCAGCCTTCAGGGCGGTCCGGGGCAGTTCGTCGATCTTGAGAATGTGCAGGTTCTTTCTGGGCCCCAAGGCACTTTGTTCGGCCGCAACACGACCGGCGGCGCGGTGCTGCTGTCGGCGCACAAACCTTCCACGGATCATGCGGAAGGTTATATCCAGGGCTCCTACGGCAATTATGACCTGGTCAACATCGAAGGCGCGCTCAACATCCCGCTTATCGAGGACAAGCTCGCCATTCGCGTGGCTGGTGCCTATTATGACCGCACCGGCTACACCCAGGACTTGGTCTGGGACAAGGACCGCGACAACCAGCATTGGTACACCGGCCGCGTCAGCATCCTCGCAAAGCCGACGGAACAGCTCACCAACAATCTGATGGTCTATGGTTCCAGGTCGCGTAACAATGGTGCTGGTTATATTAACCGCGGTTTCCGCATCGGATCACTAGTTACCGGAAATTGCGCCACGCCAACCTGCGCAGCGATTTATAACCGGCAGACGGAAATCTCCCAGCAGATCGGCCCCCGCAGGACGCGGAGCGATGTCGACAGCTATGGTAATATCGACGCCTGGGGGGTCATCAACACGACCGACTTCGAGATTAGCGAGGCGCTTACGCTTCGTAACATCATAAGCTACCAGAAGCTGAAGTCCGATTATGGTAACGACAATGACGGCACGCCATTGCAGGCTTATCAGACCTCGCAAAGCGCCAACTTCCCGGACTTTCCGGTTGCTGGCTTGACCGACGAGTTCGGCATTCCGATTGCGGGCTATAATAATGAGGTCAACCTTACCGGACCACGCGATTACCTGAAACAGTTCACCGAAGAACTGCAGTTGCAGGGAAAAGCGCTCGATAACCATCTTACCTATGCAGTCGGTGGCTTCTACATCGACACGAAACCTGCGTCGGTATGGCAGGGCGCAGCTGTCCAATTCTGCTCACCGAACAATACCGGTAATCCGGTTACCTGCGCGGGCAGTCGCGCCCTGAGCGGTGTCACCAACAAGTCACGAGCCTTGTACGGCCAAGGCACGCTCGACTTCGGTGCATTCTCCCCCTCGCTTGAAAATCTGCGCCTGACCGCTGGGTATCGCTATACATGGGATACGGTGAAGGGCTTCAATGCCTCCTGGTCGCCGCTGGCCAATGGCACCGTGATTTGTTCGGTACTGGGCGTGACTCCGCGCCCCAGCCCCGCGGACTGCCGCTATGACGCGACGCTGAAGACGAAGGCTCCCACCTGGACCATCGGCCTGGACTATAAGCCGGTCGATAACCTCATGGTCTATGGTAAGATCACACGCGGCTACAAGGCAGGCGGCTTCAACTCGGTCGCCGTCAACGAGCAGTTCCGCACCTTCGACCCTGAAAAGCTCACCAGCTATGAAGCGGGCTTCAAGTCCGACTGGAACATCGGATCAGTACCGGGCCGCCTAAACGTCACCTATTTCTATTCCGATTATAAAAATATCCAGCGCCCTGGTTCCGACTTCAATCTCACCACCTTTGCAGGCGGCGCGAAGATCCTGTCAGCCACCGCTACCATCCAGGGTATCGAGGCAGAAGCGTCTATCCGGCCGTTCGACGGATTGGAGATCGGCGGCACCTTCAGCCACACCGATGCTGACTACAAAAAGTACCAATTCACCTCGCTGGGCGCGGATCGTACCTGTCTTCCCGGCGGCGGCTTTGCAGTCGTTCCCTTTGGCGGCACGGTGGATGCGAGTTGCATCCCGTTCCAGTTCGTGACGCCCTATATCTACAATATCCATGCGACGGCGAAGCTGCCGATGGGCAAGGATATGGGCGAATTGTCCTACCTCATCAGCTATTCGCACTTTTCCAAACAGCATACGTCGCCCACGGGCGACCCGTCGTTCGAGCCGGGATCGACGCTGGAGCCCTACGGCCTCCTCAACATGTCCCTTGACTGGCGGAATATTCGCCAGACCGGCCTGGACGCCAGCTTGTTCGTCACCAATGCGACCAACAAGCTGTACCGGGTCGGCAATGCCAACAGCTATAACGGCCTCGGCATCTTCGCATCGCTATATGGCGAACCGCGCATGTACGGCGTCAAGCTACGCTACAGCTTCGGCGAGCGCTAAGGCTTAGCTGAAATAAAAAAGGGGCTGCCCGGCCGTTCCGCGCAGCCCCTGCTTTTCCGCAAGTGCGCTCAGCTGATTAGTTCTCCGATGGCTGTTCAATGAGCCCAGCAACTCAGCCAAGGCGGCCCGGCGTTCCATTCCGACATCCCACGATCACGCTCATGCCCCGATCGCAGAAAGAGCGTTCAGCAGTTCCTCTGCACGAAACGGCTTCGTCAGGCGGGGCAGATCGGGAGCCACTCCGTCGACATCTGCATAACCGGAAACGATGAGGCAAGGTAAAGCAGGGCGGAGGGAGCGCGCCATCCTCACCAGCTGCGTGCCATCCATTCCCGGCATCAGATGATCTGTCAGCAGCAATGTGAAGTCGGCACCCGTGTCGAGCGTTTCCAGCGCCTCTTCGGCTGAACCGACTTCCGTGACCTGGAAGCCCGCTTCCTCCAACATATGCGCCGTACTGGCCCGCACGGCTGCTTCATCGTCGACCAGCAACGCGCGGCCGCGTTCACTCGGCGCGGGCAATGTTGCCGTGACAGCGGCGGCTGCGGCAGTCGCGGCCTCATTGGCGACTGGCAGCCAAAGCTCCACGTTCGTACCGAGCTGAGGCTGGCTGTAGATCAGCATTCCGCCACCCAATTGCTGGGCCAGCCCGTGAACCATCGACAGGCCAAGGCCCGTTCCCTTGCCGATACCCTTGGTCGAAAAGAAAGGCTCTATCGCGCGGGCGATGGTTTGAGCGTCCATGCCGACACCCGTGTCGGCCACTGAAATGACGACATAGTTGCCGGGGCGGAGATCGGCATGGTCTCCGGCGGCCTCTCTACTATTCGCGCTGATCCGCAACGTGCCCCCCTCCGGCATTGCATCCCGCGCGTTCACGCTCAGGTTAAGCAGCGCCATTTCGACCTGATTATAATCGGCGCGCGCAGGTGGTAGATCATGGGGCGCTTCAACCATCACCTTGACTTGCGGCCCGGTGGTGCTGGCCACCAGGTCACCCATTCCGGTAATGAGGCTGCGGACATCGATGGCGGTCGGCTGTAGCGGCTGGCGTCGTGCAAAGGCCAACAGCCGCTGCACCAGCGTCTTTGCCCTTTCCGCTGATTGCAGCGCCCCTGCGATCAGCTGGCGTTCCCTGTCGCTGCCCACCTGCCTGCGCGTCAGAAGGTCGAGCGAACCGAGGATCGGTGTCAGAAGATTGTTGAAGTCATGCGCGACCCCGCCGGTAAGCTGTCCGAGCGCCTCCACTTTCTGAGCCTGTCTTAGCTGCTCCTCCGCTTCTGCCAGGCGGCGCTGCTCCGCAACCCGGTCGGTCACGTCATGCACGATCTGATAGGCGCCAATCTGACGCCCGGCGCTGTCGCGCAAGGTGTTGAAGGTCATGTCGAGGGTGCGAAGGCCCCGCTCTGGATGCCCGAACTCCTCGACAAGTGTAAATTCCTCGCCGCGCAGCGCGCGCGCCCAGGTTCGCCGCACATGGTCCCGCTGGTCTGGCATCTGGTCAAAGGCTTCGAGCATCGAGGCGCCGATAGTCGGGCGGATGCCGTAGAGAGCCTCAAAGGCGTCGGCGGCCGCCCTGTTTATGGCCAGCCATCGCAATTCCAGATCCGCGACGAAGATCATGGCTGTCATATTTTCGATGACATCCGCCAGCAGCTTGCGCTCCGCCAGTCCCGCAGCGATGCGCTGCTCAAGCGTTTCGTTCAGGTCCCGCAGTTCCTGCTCGGTCTCCTTGCGTCTGCTTATGTCGATCGCGGTGCCGATCACGCGGACGCAGCGGTCGCCATCAAAGACGCCTCGTCCCTTCGCCGCTATCCAGCGGATGATCCCGTCTTCCTTCCCCACCGTCCGATATTCAACGTCATAGACTGCCCTTACGGCCGGGTCGGACGCCGTAGAAAAGGCGGCGGCTGTGGCTTCGTAATCCTCGGGGTGCAGGCCGGCGTAAAAATCGGCGATCGTAACGGGCACATCGGCGGAAATTCCGAACATCGCCTTAACCCGGGGCGGCCAGAAAAGAGTCCCCCGGACGTGGTCCACATCCCATAGGCCAATCTCGGCGGCATCGATCGCGAGGCGAAGCTGCTCCTCGCTTGAGCGCAGATTGGCTTCGGCACCAACCCGCTCGATATGAGCCCATGATCGATCCGTCACTTCCCGGATCAGCGCCAACTCATAATCTGTCCAGGCGTGGGGCACCTTGTCATGGATGGCCATCAACGCGCGGAGCTTGCCGTTCTTGATCAATGGCATGCATATCGTTGCTGCAATGCCGATGTCCTGAAACGTCTTGGCTTCATGCTGAGCGATTTCAGCAAGAGTGTCGTTGATGATCAGCGGCCGTCCTGCGCCGAGTTCCTGAACGGCCAACTGTCCAAAGGCCGCGAGGCTGTAATGACCCACGATCGATGGCGATCCGGGTGCGTGCCAGTCACCCCGGATCGTGAAGCCATCTTCGTCGTCCTCCACGTCTGCATAGGCGCAGTTGGAAATAGTGAGGTGCGTCCCGACCATCCGGGTCGTGACGCTGAGCACTTCGTCCGCATCATGCAGATCGGCCAAGGCCTGACCAAGCTCGTCGAGGAAGCGATATAATTCTTCGCTTCGGGCCAATTGCTGTTCGGCAACTATCCGATGGGTGATGTCGAACACCATCGCCAAACTGCCTTGAGGTCGGCCGTTCCGATCGCGGATGGGCACATATTCCAGGTCCATCCAGACTTTCTCGGCATGCCCCTTGCGCCAGAGTTCCAGTTCCTGCGCGCGAAAGCTGAGCGGCTGGCCTGCCAGCCCGGCCGCGATGACCTTTGCATTGAAATCCTCGGCTTCAGGCCAGATTTCAAGTAATTTCCCGCCCAAGGCAGCCGGATGCCGGGGCCCGCACACCTCCGCATAACCCTCATTATAAACGATCACGCCATCGACGCCCCACAGCAACGCCATCGGCACAGCGGAAGAAACCAGTGTCTGCACGCTGAACAGCAGCTCAGGCGACCAGCTTTCCATGGCGCCGAGCGGGGTATCGGCCCAGTCCTTGCTCCGGATCAGATCTCCGGTGCGGCCGCCGCCGATCAAGGCTGGCCGGTCATGATCTTGGGCTGGTTCGATCTTCATGCGCATCAGTGAATAGCCGATCTGAATTTGGTTGGACAGGCCAAGCACATCGCGTGACACCCTGATGCTCGATTTACGACCAGGTCGCCAAGACACATGGCAATATAACTTAATGCATGTTGTGTTGGGTCCGTTTGCCAATTGCGCGCGTTTCCGATGTCGAAAGAATAGGGTCGGTCCTTTGTGGCCGTAGAGGAGACGTTGATGGGTTGGCTGTTCGTTGATTGGCTTGGTACGCCGCTTTGGCTGTGGCTGAGCTTCCTCGGCATCGTGGCTCTGATGTTGGCCATCGACCTGGGCGTCGTGCATCGCAAGTCAAAGGAGATCGGCGTCAAGGAAAGCCTGCTGACTTCCGCTGTCTACATCCTGCTCGGCGTGGCGTTCGGCGGCTGGATCTGGTGGCACATGGGCGCGACGGCGGGCATCAACTATTTGACCGGCTTCGTGGTCGAAAAGAGCCTGGCGATGGACAATGTCTTCGTCATCGCGATGATCTTCACCTACTTCTCTGTTCCGCGCATCTACCAGCATCGCGTGCTCTTCTGGGGCATATTGGGCGTCATAGTGCTTCGCGCCATCATGATCGGCGTGGGAGCCGCCTTGGTCGAGCGGTTCAGCTGGGTGCTGTATGTCTTCGCCGCCTTCCTGATCCTGACGGGCGTGAAGATGTGGCTATCTGCGGACAAGGAGTATGACGTCGCCGCCAATCCGGTCTTGAAGTTCGTGCGCCGTCACTTCCGCGTAACCGACACGCTCCATGGCGAGCACTTCTGGATAAAGCAGACCGATCCGCGCACCGGAAAAGCAGGCTGGTACATGACGCCGCTCATGCTGGCGTTGCTGATGGTGGAAATCGTGGATGTAGTATTTGCCGTGGACAGCGTGCCCGCGATCTTTGCGATCACGACCGATCCATTCATCGTCTACACCTCAAACATCTTCGCCATTCTTGGCTTGAGGGCGCTCTACTTCGCGCTGGCGGCGATGGTCGATCGCTTCCACTACCTGAAATATGCGCTGGCCGTGCTGCTGGTCTTCATCGGGTCGAAGATCTTCGTCGCCGACGCGCTGGGCCTCGCCAAGATCCCGCCGGTTGCGTCGCTATCCGTGACATTCGCTATCCTTGCCGCAGGGATCGGCTGGTCATTGTGGAAAACCCGCGAACGGCCGGGTGTGGCTGCTTGAGCGTGCGCTTCGGTACCATCGGAAGGAACCTGCTATGCCGCTGCTCGAAACTTGCTGATCATGTCGCGGATGGTCACTCCGGCGTCCATAGACGTATAAATACGCATCGGACGGCTACCCGGCCTGTCCTGATAAGCCCCGTCCGTCGTCAGAAATGGCGTAGACTTCAGAATGTAGCGGCTGGACGACGCATCTGGCTGAATCGGCGTCATTAGCGCGGTCAGGGTCACCAGCGGACTGTCGCCCAGCACATAGACTTCTGATCGCGGGAGGTCGGCAAGGCCCACGATGTTCGCGAGCTTCGCTTGGGTCAGGGCCAGTTCCTGTTTCAGAAATCGTCCCAACCGGCTGAAGGCCGCGAGTTCATCGACTTCCGCTGACGTGAACAACATCTGTCGATAGGCGTCGCGCGGCACCTGCCAGATTTCGATATCGGATTCATTGAAGATTATCTGAGCGGCCAACGGGTCGATCGCGAAGTTGAACTCAGCCTCTTTTGGCCCCGGTGGAGGATAGGCGAGACCGGGATGTTCGCCTCCACCTATCCACACAAGCTTGATCCGCTTTCCAATCCATGGCTCCGCAAGCCAGGCAAGCGCCAATTCGGTAAGGCCTGCCCCGGCGGCATAGACAAGGGGCTCTCGCCTATCCTCCCGCAGCGCCTCGTGAACGATGGCTGCCGTCGCGGGACTGGCCTTCCACATAGTTCGCGAAGCAATTGGTGACTCTGCTCCCACAAACAGATCGTGGCGGTCGGCGCGGCTCATCACCTTCAACAATTCACGCGCCTTGGCGACTGCCGCCGATGCCGATGCCGGACCGCCGAACTGCAGAGGAAGGTGCGAACCGATGATGATGGGGATGTCCACGGACGTGCAGAGCAGGTGGTGGGCCAGTTGAAACAAGCCGTCCGGATCACCGGCAAAGTCGTTATCCACGATGACGCGCGCCGCGGCAGATTTCCCCGGCTTGGCCGCCGATCCAGCTGGCGTCGCCATGGCGAGCATGAGGGCGGCGCTAGAGTCGATGAATTGCCGACGGCTGACCTGGAATCGCATATCTCACATTCCTCTCCCCTCTTTTGATGAGAGCTGCCGGACAGGAAGTAAAATATCGAGCTGGGGATATGCCATAGGCTCAGCCTATGGTGTAAACGTCTTGCTGGGCTCCTCGGGCGGCAGCTGATTTTTGTCTGCTGCCCAGCGATAGGAGGCCGGGGGAAGAGAATATCCCCCTACTGCAGAGGCTTCCGGAATTTCAGCGTCATGCGGTCGCTTTCACCGACAGCGAGATATTTCGCCCTGTCCGCATCGCCTTTTGCGAGAGTGGGCGGCAGGGTCCAAACGCCATTTGGCCAGTCTGCACCATCCTTCGGATTGGCGTTGATTTCCGAGGCTCCCAAATATTCGAAGCCCGCTGCTTCCGCCAGACGCCGAATGGTCGAGACTTTGAGATAGCCACTCTTCTTTTCCAGCGCGCTGTCGCGGTCTTCGGGCAGTCGATGATCGACGATGCCGAGCGTCCCACCGGGCTTTAGAAGATCATAAAAGGCCTTGAAGGTTGCTGTGTCCGTACCGGCCATCACCATATTGTGCACGTTCCGGAAGGTGAGCAGCGTATCGACGCTGCCCGCCGGGATCAGGGCCGTTTGATCGGGATAGGAAACCAGCTTGACCTTGTCGTAAACGCCCGGCTTTGCGGACAGGAACTTCCGGTAGTTTTCAAGATATCGCCCTGCTGGCTGGAGCGCATATAATGTTCCTCTCTCCCGCAATAGAGGCGCGAGGATTTCGGTATACCAGCCGCCGCCGGGGCTATATTCTACTACCGTCTGGCCGGGCTCGATACCAAAGAAGGCAAGCGTTTCTGCTGGATGGCGATATTTATCGCGTTCTTTGTTGGCAGCGCTTCGGCTGGGCGCTGCGACGGCGGCTGCAATCGCGTCTCCCCGCTCGGTTTTGGCATGTCCGGCATGACCGGCATGCTGTGCCGCAAGTGGCAAGACGGGTAGGGCCAGGGCAGTCAGCAGCAGGCCAGCGCGCGCAAGACGGTTCATCCGTGATACTCTCTTTGTCGGCAACACCCCTGATTTGGCCTTGCCAATCATGAATAGCAAGCCGTCCCCGCAGTTCAGAAATAAGGACGTCAGACCGGGCGAGGTACGCCTTCCCTCGCCAGGGTGCAAAGGAGCAGCGCCGTCAGCGCCGCTCGCTCACCCAGGCTAGGCACGATCAGATATTCATCGGGCGAGTGGATTGATCCGCCGCGCGCGCCCATCGTATCCACCACCGGAACGCCGCACGCCGCGATGTTATTGCCGTCGCACACCCCGCCCGTATCGCGCCAGCCGATCTGCTGTGAGAGCCGCCGCCCGCAATCGCTGACCATATTCAGCAAGGCGAGCGATTGCGGGTCGAGCATCTTGGGCGGCCGTCCAAAGCCGCCATGGACATGGATCATCACCTCACGGGCTTGCGCCACCGTCGCCAGGATCGCCTGCATCGCGCCCTCGGCAATCTTTTGACGATCGACCGACACGGGTCGCATGTTGACGCGCAATATGGCTTGGTCGGGCACGACATTATTGGGCCCACCACCGTCGATCCTCGCTGGATTGACCGAAAGACCCTCACCCGCGAGTTGCTCCAGCCGCAAGGCAATATCGGCAGCGGCCAGCATTGCGTTGCGCCCGTCCTGGGGATTGCGCCCGGCATGGGCGCTGCGTCCTGTGACGATGATCGAGAAATTGCCACTTCCCGGCCGCGCGCCTGCCAGCGTGCCATCGGGCAACGCGGAAGGTTCATAGGTGAAGGCGGCTTGCTTACCATTCGCCGCCTCCCGCAACAGTGACGCGGAGCCAGGCGAGCCGATCTCCTCATCGCTGTTCAGCACGACCTGATAACCGATCCGCGCGGCAAGTGGAGATCCCTCGAACGCGCGCAGTGCCGCCAGCATCACCGCTATTCCGCCCTTCATGTCGGCGACGCCGGGGCCGTTCAGCAGATCACCATCAATGCTACAATGCTGAAAGCTGCTGTCCGCCGGAAATACGGTATCCATATGGCCCGTAAACAGCAGTTGCAGCGGCGCATCCGGACGGACGGTCAGCAGAATATTGTCGCCCAGCGATAGGCTGTCCTCCCGCCCATCCGCCGCGATCGACGTCACCGCTGCTGCTGGCCGCCGTTCCATGTCGCCGGGCAGCACGGAAAAGGCGTCCGAAAGCAGCGACCCCATCGCCGACAGACCGGGCAGGTTGCGCGAGCCACTGTTCACAGCCGACCATTGTAGCACCTGCTCCAGCATCGGCGCTGCCGCGGCAGCCTCCACCACCGATCGGTCAGGGCCGATGTCGTCGCTCAAGAAATGCTTGTCCGTCATGTCAGGCCCGGAACCGCCAATTCTCGCAGCAGCGTAGCTTCGAAACTGGCGGCGGGATAGGCGCAATAATCGACGGCCCGCTGCGCCACGCTCATTGCTTGGTCATATGGAAAATGCCGGTGGCGTTCCCGCTGTCGAAGGACAGGTCAAGTTTTCCGGTGGCGGGGTCTACATCCCGGCTGATGAATTCGTAGAAGGAGCCCGGCACCGTCATGAGGCACGTACCACCTGCCTCGATTACGAACTCCCGCTCCACCATGTCAGCGCGAAAGGCGGTCTGCCGGACGCGACCGCTACGGGACAATTCTACCTTGTCCTTCATCGGATGTCCCAATGCCTTCAGCTCTTCCGCCAAGGCGACGACATCGGGCACGCGGTCGGTCGCGTGGTTGAAGGCGTTACCCTCCGTCGCGGTCCAGGCGGCCTCGGCCGATGCGCTACGCAGGGCTTCATAATCGGCCACCGTGCAGAGGGCATGATGACGGCCGAAGGCTGCGACGAGCGTGGGCAGCGTCGTGCGGGCAACGTCGAACGGGATGGGCTGTCCCGTCGCGAGTTGATCGAGCGCCGCTTTGGACTGATCGTCCAACGGGTCCTGAGAGTTGCCGAACACACGATCGGCCACCCTGCCGAACGCCGGGTCGAACTGGTCCACATGCAATTCGCTGACGAAGAATTGCGGGATGGTTTCCGGGAAGTCGCGATGGCAGTAGGCGCGGCCTGTCATGCGCAGCGCCGGGAGCGGATAGGTCGCCGCATCTTCATAGCCCAGTGGCTCTAATATACGCCGGAACGCCAGTTCGCCGCGCGGCAATGCCCCGCAATTCCCATTGACGAGGGCGACGGTGCGGATCGCGCCATGATCGAAACACAAGCGGCGGCCGCTTGCGACGGCATCCGCCGCATAGCTGGCCGCGCTCGGCACCCGGTCGAGCAATCCGGCGAACAGCAGCATGTTCATCGCCGCTGCCATTTGCGCGCGCGTGACGCTCGAATAGTCCTCGCTTCCGGTGGGGAGCATGGGCGCTAGCATGGCGGCGATCCGGGCGCCCCTGTCCTCGCCGAGGATCGTCGTGACCAGCCTCACCACCGTTTCATTTTCGATCGTCATCGCACTACCCCGTCGCAGATGGAAATGCCGGTAATGAATCATACAATTAAACGCCCGAATCAGACAGGCGCCGCTGCCCTGTATTTCATTTGTGACAATGCAAAGTGCGACGACCCGGTGGCGACCGTCACATCGGCAACAAATATCTGCAGCAGATAAATTCAGTCGCCCATGCTAATATCGGATCACCAGATAGGGAAGTGACGTGCCGATGCTTTGAGCGCCGCGCAACATCGGCTTTGCGGGACATACGCGCATGACTGACTTCGATAATCCCATCGGCCTGGACGGCTTTGAGTTTGTGGAGTTCAGCGCTCCAGCGAAGGGTCTGCTGGAACCTGTGTTCACCGCGATGGGCTTTGCCATGATCGCGCGCCACAGGTCGAAAGACGTGCAGCTTTGGCGACAGGGCGGCATCAATCTGATCGCAAATTACGAACCACGCAGCCCCGCTGCCTATTTTGCCGCCGAACATGGTCCGTCCGCCTGCGGCATGGGGTGGCGCGTCAAGGATGCGGCGAAGGCCTACGCCATGGCCCTGGAGCGCGGCGCGGAGCCAGTGGAAGTGCGCACAGGCCCCATGGAATTGCGCCTGCCCGCCGTGCGCGGTATCGGCGGATCGATCATCTACCTCATCGACCGCTATGAGGGCGAGGACGGCGCGCTGTCCATCTACGACATCGATTTCGTCTATGAGCCGGGTGTGGAGCGGCATCCGGTCGGTGCTGGCTTCAGGATCATCGATCACCTGACGCACAATGTCTATGGCGGCCGCATGGCGCATTGGGCGGGCTTTTACGAGCGCGTCTTCGGCTTCCGGGAAATCCGCTATTTCGACATCAAGGGCGAATATACCGGCCTCACCAGCCGCGCGATGACAGCCCCGGACGGGAAAATCCGCATTCCCCTCAATGAAGAGGGCAAGACCGGCGGCGGCCAGATCGACGAGTTCCTGCGCGCCTATAATGGCGAGGGCATCCAGCATATCGCACTGCTGTGTGATGACCTTATCGCCGCATGCGATCGGCTGAAAGCGATGGGCACACCGCTGATGGCTGCGCCGCCCGCGACCTATTATGAGATGCTGGATGAGCGCCTTCCCGGCCATGGCGAGCCGGTGGATCAGTTGCAGGCGCGCGGCATATTGCTCGACGGATCGACGGAAGCGGGCGACCCGCGCCTGCTGCTCCAGATCTTCGCGCAACCCACGATCGGCCCGGTGTTCTTCGAATTCATCCAGCGCAAGAAGGATGAGGGCTTTGGCGAGGGCAATTTCACCGCCTTGTTCCAAAGCATCGAACGTGATCAGATGCGGCGGGGCGCGCTGAATGTGGAGCAATCGGCATGACCGCACCCGTTCTGAAACGCATCCATCATGTCGCCTATCGCTGCATCGACGCAGAGGAGACGGTGGACTGGTACGCGCGCATGCTCGGAATGAGCTTCATCACCGCTTTTGCCGAGGACAAGGTGCCTTCGACCGGCGAGGACGATCCCTATATGCACGTCTTCCTCGACTGCGGCGGCGGCAATGTGCTGGCCTTTTTCGAACTGCCGACCCAGCCTGCGATGGGCCGCGACATGAATACACCCGCATGGGTCCAGCATATCGCCTTCGAAGTGGAGGATGAAGCCGCGCTGGTCGCTGCAAAGGCGCATCTGGAGGGACAGGGCGTCGATATACTCGGACCAACGTGGCACGGGGTTTTCAAGTCGATCTACTTCTTTGACCCCAATGGCCATCGCATCGAACTGGCCTGCAACATCGGCACAGCTGAACAATATGCGGAACTGAAGCGCGTCGCCCCGCTGATGCTGGAGGAATGGAGCCGCACCAAGCGAGCGCCCCGCCATGCGCAGTGGCTGCATGAGGAGCCCGAGGCGTGAAGCTCGCCAGCCTCAAGGGCGGCCGCGACGGCCGCCTTGTTGTCGTGTCGCGCGACCTGTCCTCCTATGCCGACGCGCGGGCGATCGCCCCGACACTGCAGGCCGCGCTGGACGATTGGGCGGCGATCGCACCCCGGCTGGAGGCGCTCGCCCGCGACCTTGAAAGCGGCGCGGTGGAAGGCCAGCCTTTCAGCGAGGCGGAGGCGGCCGCACCCCTGCCCCGTGCCTATCAATGGGCGGACGGGTCAGCTTATGTGAACCATGTCGCATTGGTACGGCAGGCGCGTGGAGCGGAACTGCCCGACAGCTTCTGGCATGATCCGCTGGTCTATCAGGGCGGGTCGGACAGCTTCCTGGGCTGCCGCGACGCGATTTCGCTCGCCGACGAGGCGTGGGGCTGCGACATGGAGGCGGAGGTCGTCGTCGTCACCGATGACGTGCCGCAAGGCGTCGGCGCGGAGGAAGCGCGCGGCCTCATTCGGCTGGTTGGGCTGGTGAACGACATGTCGTTGCGCAACCTCATTCCAGGCGAACTGGCCAAGGGCTTCGGCTTCTACCAATCGAAACCCGCAAGCACATTGTCGCCGGTTTTCGTGACGCCCGATATTTTGGGTGCGCGATGGCGCGATGGGAAGCTACACGGCACGCTGAAGGTGGACCTGAACGGCCAGCCTTTTGGCCGGGCGGATGCGGGTGTCGACATGACCTTCGATTTCGGCATGCTGATCGCGCATCTCGCCAAGACGCGGTCGCTCATCGCCGGGACGATCGTGGGATCAGGCACCGTGTCCAACCGCGATGCGGACGGCGGCCCCGGGCGACCCGCTGCCGACGGTGGCCTTGGCTATAGCTGTATCGCCGAAGCCCGCATGGTCCAGACGATCCTGCAAGGGGAGCCTCACACGCCCTTCCTGCGATGGGGCGACAGGGTGCGGATCTGGATGGAGGATGATGCGGGCGCGGCGATCTTCGGAACAATAGACCAGCAGGTGGCGCAACCGTCGCCCGGCGCCACCCGCCAGCGATGAGTTGATAGATGTGACGGTAGCGGCAGGGAGAAGCTTCCTCCCTGCGGGCTCTAGGGCAAAGCACCGTCGAGCCCCCTCGCCATGCTCGCTTGGCGTCTTAGCACCGGCTGATGCCCGGTCTTCTCCGCCAGAGCGCGCTGCGTTAAATCTGACGCAGGTTGCGCGCTCTAGCTGTTTGTCGTCGCATCGTTTTTGCGGAAAACGGGTCCCCACTTTTCCGCGCGATGCTCTAGTCCAATATCGCTTTCGGCCCGGCAGGCCACAGGCCGAGGTCGCTATAGACTGCGGCGACAGGGTCTTCGCGGAAGGTCAGGTTGATCTCCGGCGGGAAATATTGCGTCATCAGCACCACATGCAGCCGATGGATCGGATCAACCCACATGCCAGTCCCCGCAGCGCCACCCCAGCCGAACAGACCCGGAGGCGTCCGTGACGCTGACATATTGACTTGCATCGCCGCGCCAAAGCCGACTTCGGTCAGCACATTTCCGTAGAATTGGGCATTCAGCCCGGCGGGCAAGAGGTTGGAGCGCGCCAGACGGACTGTTTCGGGCTTCAGCAATCTGGTGCCGCGATATTCCCCTTCGTTCGCGAGCATCGCCGTGAACCGCGCATAATCCCGGGCGGTCGAGACCAGTCCACCACCGCCTGAAAGAAGCGCGGGCCGGGCGTAAGCGCTGTCGGCCGGACCATCGGCCAGACGCCAGGTTCCGTCCTCACCACGCTCATGCAGATTGACCAGCCGGTCGAGCTTTTCAGCAGGCACGACAAAGCTGGTATCGGCCATGCCAAGCGGGCCCAGGATGCGCTCGTCAAAAAATGTGTCGAGGCCTCGCCCCGAAACCCGCTCGACAAGAGCACCGAGCACGTCGATCGAAAGGCTATATTCGAACATTTCGCCCGGATCACGAGCAAGCGGCAGGGTGCCAAGCAGCTCGACCATATGCGCCAGGTCGCGTGGATCTTCCCCCGCGCCGTCGCGATGCGCCTCGATCCGGTCACCGGGCATGAGGCCAAGCTCGCGATAACGCGCGGCAAGGGCGGAAAATTGCTGGCCGTAGCTGAAGCCTGCAGAGTGCGTCAGCAGATCACGGACCACCGGCTGTCGCTTGGCCGGGCGCACGGCATCGCCCTCTTCCGAAACCAGCACGTCGAGCTTCGCCAGTTCCGGCAGCAATTCACCAATAGGTTGATCAAGACCGATCAGCCCCTCTTCCACCAACATCATCGTCGCAACGCCGGTGATCGGTTTCGTCTGCGAATAGATGCGGTGCAAGCTGTCGGGCTGCACGGGCCGCCCACTTCCGAAGCCGGTTTCACCAACGGAGATGAAGCAAGGCTCTTCGTCACCGACCGCCACGGCGAGCACGGCGCCCGCGATATCGCCCTGCCCCACATGACGTTCAAAAAGGCCTGCCACTTCGCGGAAGCTGGCCGGGTCAAAGCGGCTTGATGATCCCTTGTTCACGTCTCACTCCTTGAGCCTGAGCTGTTGTATATGCCTGCGTGTCCCGGCGCTTCAACTCCAGCGTGGCATGCTGGAAGGGCATGCGGCCGTCGCTGCGCTGGCGCTGACTGATCGGGAAGAGCGTCTCCAAAAAATTGTCTCTCGTCAACATTATGGAGAGGTCGGATGCTAAATATTATCGCTGTGGCGATCCGCAGACGCGGATGACGGGTGCTTCCTTGCCGAAAATGTTCCGGATAGTGGCTTATTGGCTCTGCTAATCTGCTGTGGTCCAATCTGCCGAACGCGGCCCGCATGTCTCGTCGCCAGTGCGACGTGCGCTCTTCAAAGGCCAAGCTCGCCTTGGCGAGGCCGCGCAGGCGTTGGGATCGGGGCGGGTGGAAGTGGCTGGGGCACTGGCCCGGTGGCTGGCGCTACGAGGATACGGGCCAGGCCGGTGAGGGTATAGACAGCCTGCCGCTGGGCACCGCGATTATGGTGATCGACGCGGTATCCCTGATAATGGCGGCGGAGCAGGCCTGCCGCCACCATTTCCGACACGGCGCGGCTGAGGTTGGTCTTGCCGGAGGCGCGCACGCGCAGCTTCACTTCCTCTTCGATCGCAAGGCTGGCGGCATCCGCGTCAGCGGGCAGACGCCCCTCCCCCGCAAGCTCTGCCTTTACACGCGCGGCAAGGGCCAAACGCCGGGGGTCGCGACCTCCCATCGGGGTCAAGGCATCGCACAACCAATCGCGAAGAGGCTCCGGCCGACCATCCTTGGCCACCATCGGCCCTGCGCTTCCGTCCGGCCGCGCGACTTCCGCGATCAGGGTCAGCAGCATGAACGCATAGCGCGGCCGCGTGCTTGCATGCGCAAGCCGGTCGAGCAGCGCGGACAAATCACCGCTGGACGAAGAAGAGTGCCTGATCGAACCGTGAAACATAACGGGGATGAATCAAGCACAGGTAGAGGCCAATGTGAATCCCTTGCGGCGTGATTTGGTCGCTTTTGTCACGGGTGACACTTTGCCTGAGGGTAAAGTGTCATTGTTGGCACTTTAGATGATGCCGCGAAATCAAGGGTTTGATGGTGGCGTGGTTGGCAGAAGCACGGGCCGGTTGCTTCAAGGGGCGGGTCAGGCAGCCATAGTGGTTCTCCAATAGCGGCGGCGGCGTGGCCGCACCTGCTTCCGACCATTGCGCAACAAAAAGCCCGCTGCTTTGTGGGCAGCGGGCTTTTTGTGTCTGGTGTTGTGCGGGTGGTCAGTGGAGGCCGCTGCCGCCGCCGCTCAGTTCCTTGGCGATGGAGCCGACCATGTCCTTGGCGTCGCCGAACAGCATCTGGGTGTTGCCATTGTAGTAGATCGGGTTGTCGATCCCGGCAAAGCCCGCGTTCATCGAACGCTTGATGATGAACACCGACTTGGCCTTGTCCGCCTCGATGATCGGCATGCCCGCGATCGCGCTCTTGGGATCGTCGCGCGCCGACGGGTTCACCGTGTCGTTCGCGCCAATGATCACTGCGACATCCGCCTGCGGCAGTTCAGGGTTGATGTCGTCCAGGTCGACCAGCTGCTCGTAAGGCACGTTCGCTTCGGCCAGCAGCACGTTCATGTGCCCGGGCATGCGGCCCGCAACCGGGTGGATCGCGAACTTGACGTCCACGCCCTTCTTGGTGAGCGCCTGATAGAGCTCGCTGACCTTGTGCTGCGCCTGGGCGACGGCCATGCCGTAGCCTGGAACGATCACGACAGTGCTGGCATTTTCCAGCTGCATCGCGGCTTCTTCAGCTGAAGCCGAGCGCACGACGCGATCGTCCTTGCCGCCCGCCGCGCCCGCGACCACCGTGCCGAAGCCGCCGAACATGACGTTGGCAAAGCTGCGGTTCATCGCCTTGCACATGATCACCGCCAGGATGAAGCCCGACGCACCGTCCAGAGCACCCGCGACGATCAGCAGCTTGTTGCCCAGCGCAAAGCCCATGGCCGATGCTGCAAGCCCCGCATAGCTGTTCAGGAGCGCGATGACGGTCGGCATGTCCGCGCCGCCGATCGGGATCACCAGCAGGATACCGAACAGCAGGGCAAGCGCGGCAAAGGCCGGGAACAGCCATGTCTGGGTCGGGTCAAGCGCCAGCATCACGCCGATCACCACCGTCGCCAGCGCCACCGCGCCATTGAAAATGCGCTGGCCGGGGAAGGACACCGGACGGCTCCCCATCAGTTCCTGCAGCTTGGCAAAGGCGATGATCGATGCGGTGCAGGTCAGGAAACCCAGCAGCATCTCGAACATCAGCGCCCACATGATGAAGCCGCCGGCATATTCCGCATGGGCATGCTTATAATATTCAGCCGCACCGATGAGGCCGACGGCGAGTGCGCCAAAGGCGTGGGAGATGGCGGTCCGCTGCGGGATGGCGGTCATCGGCATCAGCAGCGCCATCGGGATACCCGCCGCCGCGCCCGCGATCATCGCGATAATGATGAGGTTATAGTCAACCACCTCATGCTGGACCAGCGCGCCGATGATGGCGATGACCATGCCGATCTCGCCCGCGCGCACGCCGCGTCGGGCGGTCGAGGGATGGCTCATCCACATCAGGGACAGGATGAACAGGGCCGATGCGGCGATCGCCGCGAATGGTACGAAGGCGTCCATCTGTTACTTCCCCCGCGGCTTGAACATCTTGAGCATGCGATCGGTGATCATGAACCCGGAGACCAGGTTCACCGTCGCGCAGAATACCGCGATGAAGCCCAGCGTCCGGGCAAGCGGCGTCGCCCCTTCCTCACCCGTGATCGTGATCGCCCCCACAATCACCACCGCCGCAATCGCATTGGTCAGCGACATCAAGGGCGAGTGCAACAAAGGCGACACCTTCTTGATCAGCTGAAAACCAAGAAACGCCGCCAAGATGAAGACGAACAGATAATCTGCATTCAATGCGTTCACTGACTTATCCCCTGTCCAGAAGCCGCGATCCGATCAAGACACCCTGGTGGTCTTCCGATTTCCCCCCGGTCCGGGACATATCGCCCCTGCCATGATCGCTGGCTCCCATAAAACCCCTCCAAAAATTATTGGGCGTGCCATATTGATCCAATCGACCACAGGCAAGCCGGTCGCACCCATTTATCACGCCGTCGATTCGCGCAATGAATTTATTCCGCCTCTACGGCAAGCTGCACCAATGAAACCGGCGATTTTCGATATGAGCAGATGCGGCGGTGTTTCTTCACCGAAGCTGCTTGAGCGTCATGGGCAAACCGGCAGCGACGAACAACACGGTGTCGCAAGCGGCCGCAACATGTTGATTGAGAAACCCTGCCTCATCCCTGAACCGGCGGGCGAGGGCATTGTCAGGAACGATGGAAAGGCCGACTTCATTGCTGACAAGCGCGATGGGGACGGCGCAGCCATCAATGGCGGCGATCAGCTCCTCGCTCCAGCGGCCGATGTCTTTTTCCGCGAGCAGAAGGTTGGACAGCCAAAGGGTGAGGCAATCGACAAGGATCGGGCCGGACTGCTGCGCGTCCCGGATCGCGGCGGGCAAGTCAATCGGCGCCTCCACCGTCCGCCATCGCCTGGAGCGGCGGTTGCGATGGGTAGCGATCCGCTCCCGCATCTCCGTGTCGAACGCCTGAGCCGTGGCGATATAAGTGATGGTGCCGGGCAAGGCCTCGCATTGCGCCTCGGCAAGGCGGCTTTTGCCAGACCGCGCTCCACCCAGGACAAGCAGTTTCTGGAATATGGTCATCTGCTGAACCCCTCGATCGCGGCAACCACCAGCCAGAGCAGCGCACAGGCGCGGATATAGAGCGACAGCGCGGCGCGCCCATGCGCAGGCGTCGCTTCGGCCCCCTCCCCGCCAATCCATGGCTTGGCATGATAGGCGCCGTCATAGGCGACAGGCCCGGCAAGCCGAATATGCAAAGCACCCGCCATCGCCGCTTCGGGCCAGCCCGCATTGGGTGAAGCGTGGCGGCCATGATCGCGCCACAGGATATGCCAGCCGCCCAGACCGGCAACGCAAACGAATATCCCGGATAAACGTGCAGGTATCAGGTTCAGGAGGTCATCGAACCGCGCGGCGGCCCAGCCGAAGGCGGCGAACGGCTCCTCCCGATGGCCGATCAGACTGTCCGCCGTGTTGACAGCCTTATAAGCCCAGATGCCCGGAAGACCGCCGATCAGCAGCCAGAAAAGCGGCGCCACCACCCCGTCGCAAAAGCTTTCCGCCAGGCTTTCTATGGCGGCCCGGGCAACGCCTGCCTCATCCAGCGCGGCGGTATCGCGGCCGACAATGTGGCCGACAGCGCGGCGAGCAGCGTAGAGATTGCCTGCCTCAAGAGCCTGTACCACGGGCAGGACGTGATCGAACAAACTGCGTTGCGCAAGCGCGGGCCATGCGACCAGCGCGAGGCCCACCCAGGCCCATGAGCCCAGCAGATGGCGGATCAGCTGTTCCGCCCCCCATGCGGCGGCAACGGTTGCAATCAGGAGGATCAGCAATGTCGCCACGCCCCCTGCGCGTCGGCGCCGCGCGGCAAAGGTGGGCAGGTTCAAGCGGCGCTCGCACCCGGCGATGATCCGGGCGAACGCTCCGACCGGATGGCCGATGCGCGCGTGCAGCCGCGTTGGCCAACCCAGCGCGGCGTCCAGGATCAGTGCGGCTAACTCAACCAAGGGCTTCGTCCAGCCGGGCCAAAGCGGCATCGTCAGCGGGCAGGCCGAAACGGAGCCAGGTCGGATGCTCTTCAAACGGTCGGGTAAGGATGGCCTGGCGCGCGAGCCGGTTGAAGAGCGCAGCCCCGTCCTGCGTCTCGATCAGCCGGAATAGCGGGCATTCGCCGCGCGGGATGAAGCCGTGGCGGGTGAGCAATGCGTCGAGGCTGGCGGCGCGCTCTGGAAGGCTCGCGAGCGTCTCCCTGATCCAGCGCCGATCGCGATAGGCCGCGCGGCCGAAATCGATGGCGGCGGCGGACAGCGGCCAATCTCCCAGCAGTCGGCGGCAGGCGGCGATGACAGGGGATGGGCCGAGTAGAAATCCCAACCGCACGCCCGCCAGCCCAAAGAATTTGCCGAAGGACCGAAGAATGATGAGGCGGCGATCGTCCGCGACCTCATGGGCGATGCTCGCGCCGGGCACAGAATCGGCAAAGGCTTCATCGACGATCAGCCAACCGCCTTGCTTCTCTTGACGAGACAGAAGCAGCTGCATCTGCCCCCGAGTATAAAGCCGACCGTCAGGATTGTTCGGATTGGCAAGGAGAAGCGCAGTGGTCGGGGGCGCTGCCTCCGGTTCCTGCAAGCCAAGCGAATTGGGGAACGCCTGCGAATGGGTGCGGTAGGATGGCCGGATATGGCAGGCGGGCGCATCGATGAGCTGGCCAAGCAGGCGCAAACCGGTCTCGCTGCCCGGCAGTGCGCAGATATGATCGGGGCCAACTCCGAAATATGCGGCGGCGGCCTGTTCCAGATCGGCCAGCGCTGCGGGATCAGGCAGGGAATGCCAGTCCGGATGGATCGCTGCGGCTCCCGGCCAAGCGATTGGATTAATGCCGGTGGACAGATCGATCCAATCGTCCCTGGTGGCCCCATAATGCTCCCGCGCCGCGGCCAGACGCCCACCATGCCAGTGAAAGATCCCGCTCATCGCACCAGCACCAGTGCCGCGAGCAGGCCGCTTTCCACAAGTTCGATACCCGCGCCATGGCCGTCGCCAGAGATGCCGCCGATGCGGCTGTGGAGCCACCAAGCCCAGAGCGGGATGAGGACAGCGGCGGCAAGAAGCGCAGGGATGAAGAGGCACAAGGCTGCGGCCAGTGCCGCCCAGCCGAGCAGGTGCCAGACGCCGAGGCCATCCCTGAATTGGCTGGCCAAGCCCTGATGGAGCGGCGGCAGCCAGAGGGTCCATGCCAGCGGACCGATCCGGGCAATGAAGGGCACGGCGACGAGGATGAGCGGAGGAACCTGCTCTGCGCAGAGGCGCAGCAGGATGAGCTTTGCCAGCAGCTGCAGGACGATCGCAACCACGCCGAAGCTGCCGATATGCGGGTCGGCGAGGACGGCGGAAAGCTTCGCCGGGTCGCCATGCGCCGCTCCGGCTCCATCGGCTATGTCGCCAAGACCGTCGAGATGGAGCGCTCCTGTGACGGCCACCCACGCGATGAGGCCGAGCAAGGCGGCCAGCCATGGATCGGTCCGAATACCGATCGCCAAGGCGGCGGCGATGGCCAGGCCGGCGACGATGCCGCTCGCGGGGAACCAGCGGATGGCGGCGGCGAAGTCCTTCTCCTCCGCGCGCACTTGCGGCAGTGGCAGGCGGGTCATGAGCTGAAGTGCGAGGATGAGGCGGGTCATGTGACCAAGCCAGTGATCTGCGCGCTTGGCTTCTCCCCCGGCCAAAAGCGCAGGGTGAGCAATGCGGCATAGGGAAGGTCGATGGTCCACGCCTGCTGGTAGGTGAAGCCGCAAAGCGCCGTCAGTGCGGCTCGGATCGCTCCTGCGTGGGTGAGGATGAGGGTTGGCTGGCTTATCTCGCCAAGCGCGAGGCGGACGCGATCACACAGGGTAGACCAGCGCTCCCCCTCCGGTGGCGGGTTGTCGTCGGGAGATGACCAGAAGCGAGCCGTGTCATCGGCCGACAGTGTCGCGGGGTCCGCGCCTTCCCATTTTCCGAAATGCAATTCACGCCATCTCGGGTCGGTCTGATGCGGGACCTGGCGATCCGCTGCGATCAAGGCGGCAGGCGCGCGGGCGCGGTCGAGATCGGAGCTTGTCAGGCGATCAAAGGCGACCGCGCGCGACCGCTCAATACACAGCTGCATGGCGGCCGGACCGGGTGGCATGTCCATATGGCCCAGCAGGAGGCCGGGCGTTTGCGGCGCGCCATGGCGCATCAGGTGGAGCGCCAGCGGGCTCATAGCGCGCCAGCAACGGCGGCTTCCGCGAACGTCGCCATTTGCGCATGCGCCGCGAGAGCCGAACGGATGAGCTGCGCCGCGACGGCTGCGCCGCTCCCCTCGCCGAGGCGCATGTTGAGGTGGAGAAGCGGATCAAGGCCGAGCTTTTCGAGCAGGCGGGCGTGGCCTGCTTCGGCTGAGCAATGGGCTGCGAGACAGTGGCCGGTGATTGCGGGATTGTCGCGGACCAGAGGCGCAACCGCCGCGCCGCAGATGAAGCCATCGAGCAGCACTGGCACTCGCATGATGCGCGCGGCGAGAATGGCGCCCGCCATCGCCGCGATCTCCCGCCCGCCAAGGCGCCGAAGCGTTTCGAAGGCGTCATTGCAATGGAGGCCATGCAGCCCGAGCGCGGCCTGTACGGCCTGCGTCTTACGAGCGAGGCCTGCCTCATCGATGCCGGTGCCCCTACCCGTCCAATCCTGCGCATCGCCGCCAAAGGCGTAAAGGCAAAGCGCGGCGGCGGGGGTGGTGTTGGCAATGCCCATCTCGCCGGTGAAGAGCAGGTCGCAATCTTCCGGCACAGCGGCCGCGCCCGCATTCAGGGCGTCGAGGCATTCCGCTTCCGTCATGGCGGGCGCTTCGCATATGTCGGCAGTGGGATTGTCGAGGGCGAGCGGGACGATGACCAGATCCGCGCCGCAAGCGGTGGCAAGTGCGTTGATCGCGGCGCCCCCGGCCTGGAAGTTCGCCACCATCTGGGCCGTGACGGAAGGTGGGAAGGCGCTCACCCCGCGCGCGGCGACGCCATGGTTGCCTGCGAAGATGGCGGCGCGGATACGATCGGCGCGCGGGCGCTCGCGGCCCTGCCATCCCGCCATGAATAGTGCGATGTCCTCAAGACGACCAAGCGATCCGGCAGGCTTCGTCAAAGTGGCCTGCCGTGCCGCCGCCGCTTCAACGGTTTCCGCGTCCGATTCGGGCAGCGCGGCGAGTGCAGCCTGAAAGCCCGCACGGTCCTCGAAGCGGATCATGTGCACACGAAGCCTTCAGGCGGTGTGCGGACGATGAAATGGCCCTTAACTCCCTGCGGCCATTCGGCATAGCGAACGACGCCTTCCTCACTGGCGGCGTGGCGCAGGGCATAGTCGAGGATCGCGCGGGCAGCGTCGGCGTCCGGTGTGAAGTCCCCCATGACATAGCCGACTTTGCCCGGGCCGCGGACATGGACGGTGCAATGACGCTGGCAGGCGAAGAGGCAGGGCATATCCTGCACGGCGATCGCCTCATAAGCAGGATCTGCCGCCTGAAGGTCGCGCATGGCCTCAGCCAGCAACGCCCCACCGCGCCGTCCTGCGGCATCTTCCCGTTGATCGGTGGACAGGCGGCAGGTCGAGCAGACAACCACCGACGCCTTGTTTTCGACAGCGCACAGCATCAGCCGTCCGCTTCCATAACCATGTGAACATGAAAGACCGTCACCATGGCCCTCCCGCAAATCGAACCGCAAACGGCCCTGTCCGCCCGATGGCGGCAAGGCGGTGGCTGTCGTCCGCGAGGGGAACCCCGTTCGTCCGGCACACCCTGTCCGGTCGAAGAACGACTGCGGCAGGCAGGTCTCCTGGCTCACGGGTCGCTGCGCACCGGCCGCCTTCTCGGGAGCTATTTTCCCAATGGCTGCATGGCCGGTCCACTCACCGCTTACAGTTGCAGGGGCAGCGCGGGCATTGCACCCGACTTCCCTTTTGATCCCCGATCGGGGAACCTGTCGCGGCGCTGCTGATAATCAGGCGAGGCCAAGCCCGCAAGCGGTAGATGGAGGAGCCCAACGTCAGCCGGGCAAGTCGCCTGCCGCCAACATGGCGTCCGGCCGTGCGAGCACGACGATGGGTAACCCGGCTCCCGCCGCGCGCTCGGCGGCAAGTCGCGTCGGCGCGGATATCGTGACAAGCAGCGGGCAGTTGGCGAGCACCGCCTTTTCCACCAGTTCAAAGGAGCAGCGCGAAGACAGCAGCGCGAAGCCGCCGTCCCACGACGATTGCCGCCGCCGCATCGCCCCGATCAGCTTGTCGAAGGCATTGTGGCGGCCGACATCCTCAAAAACGAGGCGGATCGTGCCATCCGTCCCGACGAGAGCAGCGGCGTGGGCAGCACCGGTTTGCCGGTTGAGCGGCTGATGCACGGGAAGATTCTGCAAGGCGCGGAAGATCGCTTGCCGCTTTGCTTCCGAACGAGCCGTCACGGGCGGCAATTGGCGCATCGCCTGCTCCAGATTTTCGACGCCGCACAGGCCGCAGGAGGAATCGGAGACGCGATGACGGACCCGGCCGAGCAACCCCTCGACCCGGCTTTCCGGCAGGGTGGCCCGCGCGACAAGGCCCTGCTCTGTCGCATGGACATCGACGTCAAGCGGCGCGTCTGACGGAATGACGAGCCGTTCGGCCAGCGCGAACCCCTGCACCAACTCCGCAACGTCAGCAGGCGTCGCCATCAGCACGGCATATCCCACGCCGTTGAATTCGATCGCGACCGGCACTTCCTCCGCCAGATCGCGCGCGACAGGCGATGCCTCGCCATCGGCGGTGATACGGGTAAAGGAGAAAGGACGCTGCATCGGGCTGGTCTAGGCGGGCAGGCCTCGCGCGGCAATATGAGCTGCGCCTGCAACTGCCGCTTCCCTTTGGCGGCCAAGCCATCTATGCACGGCCCCGATCGCGCCGGTGCCCGAAAGGGCTTCAAAGGGAATGCGGTGCGGGCTGCCGACAAGGCGCCCAAATCCGCGGCTGTCCCTGCAACTGTAAGCGGTGAGCGAGACGCATAGCGACCTTCCGGATCGATCGGAGGTCAGCCACTGGGCCGGACGCTAAATCATGCGAGGCCTGGGAAGGCCATGTGTCGAGCGATGACCCGCAAGCCAGGAGACCTGCCGGCGCCTGGTCGCTCTTGCTTTGGCCCAGGGGATGGCCGGGGCACGGTATTCCGTCTGAGCGACGCGTGCGGCGGGACCGCATCGGCATGCGTGCCGGGCGCTATGATGCGTCCGTCCGGCGCGTGGTGTCGGCCGCTTAGCGGAGGTCCCGTCCAGTCTCGCTGACGCCGACGGGAGCCAAGCCGTCCGATGGTTATGCAAGTTCCGGCGTTGCGCCGCCGCGCGACATGGATGTTCGCGCTGCTGATCGCCGCCAATATCGGCTTATGGATATGCGCCCTGATGCTTTTCACGGGCGACACGATGATGCTCGGCACCGCCCTGCTCGCCTGGAGCCTGGGCCTGCGCCACGCGGTCGATGCCGACCATATCGCCGCCATCGACAATGTGACGCGCAAGCTGATGCAGGATGGACAGCAGCCGCTGACCGTTGGCCTGTGGTTCGCCATCGGGCACAGCGCCATCGTGCTGATCGCGGCGGTCCTTATCGCCTTCGCCGCCAGCGCGCTCAGTCGCGTCGAGGCGGCGGGCGAGATTGGCGGGACGATCGCGACGATCATCTCGGCAAGCTTCCTCTTCGCCATCGCGGCGATGAACCTGGTGATCCTGCGGTCGGTTCTGAAGACCTTCAACCATGTTCGCAGCGGTGGCACCTATGTTGATGAGGATATGGACATATTGCTCGGCAGCCGGGGCATGTTGTCGCGCCTGTTCCGGCCGCTATTCCGTCTGGTCACGCGCAGCTGGCACATGGCTCCGCTGGGTTTTCTGTTTGGCCTTGGCTTCGACACGGCGACCGAAGTCGCCATCCTCGGCCTCTCCGCAGGACAGGCAGCCAATGGGCTTTCCATCGCGACGGTGCTGATCTTTCCCCTGCTGTTCGCGGCGGGCATGGCGCTGATCGACACGGCGGACGGCGCGCTGATGATGGGCGCCTATCAATGGGCGTTCGTGAAGCCGATCCGCAAGCTTTACTACAACATCACCATCACGCTGGTCTCGGCGCTGGTCGCAATCGTCATCGGCGGGATCGAGGCTGCGGCGTTGCTGGGCGACAAGCTGGGCCTGACGGGCGGCATCTGGTCAATCGCCGCCGATCTTGGCGAGCATTTCAACAGCCTAGGCTTCTTCATCATCGGCCTGTTCGCCGCCTGCTGGCTGGTGAGCTGGATCATCTACCGCTGGAAGCGCTTCGACGAAATCGAAGTGCTCATCCCCAACCAAGGACAGACAATATGAGCAAGGTTCCCGCCACGGTCATCACCGGGTTTCTCGGTGCCGGAAAGACAACGCTGATCCGCCATCTGATCGAAAATGCGGGCGGGCGGCGGCTCGCGCTCATCATCAATGAGTTTGGCGATGTCGGCGTCGATGGATCGCTGGTGAAGGGCTGCGGCGATGAGGCCTGCCCGGATGAGGATATCATCGAACTCGCCAATGGCTGCATCTGCTGCACGGTGGCCGACGACTTCCTGCCCACCATGCAGAAGCTGCTGGACCGCGACGTGCCGCCCGATCACATCATCATCGAGACATCGGGCCTCGCCCTGCCCAAGCCGCTTGTGAAGGCGTTCCAATGGCCGGATATCCGCACGCGGGCGACGGTGGATGGCGTCATCGCGCTCATCGATGCGGATGCCTTGGCGGCGGGGCGTTTCGCCCATGACGAGGAAGCGCTGGCAGCGGCGCGAGCGGCCGACCCGACGCTGGACCATGACAGCCCGATCGAGGAGCTGTTCGAGGACCAGCTGGCCTGCGCCGATCTGGTGCTGCTGAACAAGACCGATCTGGTCGCGCCGGACAAACTGGCAGAGCTTGAACAGCAGTTGGGCGGCGAAGTGCGGCCCGGCGTCCGCACCCTGCGCACCGCGCGGGGCGAGATCGACCCCGCCATCCTGCTCGGCCTTGGCGCGGGCGTCGAGGAGCAGATCGACGCGCGCCCGTCCCATCATGATAATGAGGACGATCATGATCATGAGGATTTCGACAGCTTCGTCCTGGAGCTGGGAGAGGTTGGCAATCCTGCGCCACTGCTCGCCGCTTTGGAGCGGGCCATCGCCGATCATGACATTTTGCGGGTGAAGGGTTTTGTCGCCGTCGCCGGGCGCCCGGCACGTCTGGTCATTCAGGCGGTAGGGCCGCGCATCCAGCATCATTTCGACCGGCAGTGGCAGGCAGACGAGGTACGCGCGTCACGGCTGGTAGTCATCGGCCAGGCGGGATTGGATCGTGCCGCGATCGAGGGCGCGCTTTCAGGACAGCTGGCGGCCGCCTGATGCATTTGCTGACCGCCACGCCGGGCACCGTTTCGAACGGCGACGAAGCAATCGACCTTGGCCAGTCGCCGGGCGACATCGTGCTGCTGACCGTGGCGGACAGCGACCTTGCCTGCTTTGCGAGCGCGGCGGCGATGCTGGGCGATGGCGCGCCGTCGATCCGGCTCGCCAACCTGCTGCAATTGAAGCACCCCTATTCGGTCGACCTCTATGTCGAAAAGGTGATTTCCCACGCGAAATTCGTGTGCGTCGTCTTGTTGGGGGGTAAGAGCTACTGGCCCTATGGCATTGAGGAAATTGCCAATGTCGCGCGCGAAAAGGGGATAGCATTCGCCGCGATCGCCGATGGGCGGGAGGATGATCCGGAGCTGCGGCTAGCCTCCACCCTGCCAGCGGAGACATGCGATCTGCTGCGCGATTATCTGCGCCAGGGGGGCATCGCCAATGCGATGGCTTTCCTGAAGACGGCCGCGCAGATCGCGGGACTGGATGCGGGCTATGCCGACCCGCCGGTGCCGGTCGCTGACGCCGGGCTGTACCTGCCGGGGGTCGAGCGTCCGGTGCTGGATCAGGTGAAAGCGGGTTGGACAGATGGGCAGCCGACGGTGCTGTTCCTCTTCTATCGCGCCCTGCTGATCGCCGGGACGCTGGAAGCTGTGGACGCGATGATCGCGGGGCTGCGCGAGGCAGGTCTGAACGTGCTGGCGGTGCATGTGCGGGCGCTGCGCGAACCCTTTGCGCGGGATTATCTGGAAGGGGTGATGGGGGCGGTGCGGCCTGACGTGATCCTGAACGCGACCGCCTTCGCCGCGTCGGCGCCGGGCGAGCCGCGCACGCCATCGATATTGGAGCAGTCGGACTGCCCCGTCCTCCAGACGATGTTCGCCAGCGCAGAACAGGCGGCATGGCAGGACAGCGCACGGGGCCTTGGACCGCGCGATCTGGCGATGCACATCGCCTTGCCGGAGGTGGACGGGCGGATCTTCACGCGGGCGGTGGCTTTCAAGGCGGCGGCGCGCTTCGACGCGCGGACGGAATGTAGCATCATCGTGCCGCAGGTGCTGGCGGATAGAGTGAGCTTCGTCGCCCAACTGGCTGGAAACTGGGCAAGGTTGCGTCGCGCCCCAGAAACGGAGCGGCGCGTGGCGCTGGTGCTTGCCAATTACCCAAACAGGGACGGCCGGATCGGCAACGGCGTCGGGCTCGACACGCCGGAAAGCGCGGCGGCGATCCTGCGGACGCTGGCGGAGGCGGGCTATGCGGTCGGCGAAGCCCCGACCGAGGGCGCGGCGCTGATGCGGTTGATGACGGGGAGCGAGGCGACGTGCGCGCTGCCGCTGGCGGACTATCGGGCAGCGTTCGGGCGCTTGCCCGAAGGCGCTCGGCGGGCGGTGACGGAACGGTGGGGGGAGCCGGAGGATGATCCATCCTGCGCGGGCGGCGCCTTTGCCCTGCGGGTGCATCGCTTCGGCCATGTCGTCGTCGCGGTGCAACCGTCGCGCGGCTATGATGTCGATCCCAAGAGCAGCTATCATGACCCGGCGCTGCCGCCGCCGCATGCTTACCTCGCCTTTCACATCTGGCTGGCGGAGGCGTTTGGCGTCCATGCGGTCGTGCATGTGGGCAAGCATGGCAATCTGGAGTGGCTGCCGGGCAAGGCAATCGCGCTGTCGGAGAATTGCTTTCCCGAAATTTGCGCCGGACCGATCCCGCAAATCTATCCGTTCATCGTCAATGATCCGGGCGAAGGCACGCAGGCGAAGCGCCGGATCGGCGCATGCATTATCGACCATCTGACGCCGCCGCTGACGCGGGCTGAGACTTATGGGCCGCTCAAGGAATTAGAGGCGCTGGTCGATGAATATTATCTGGCGGCGGGGATGGACCCGCGCAGGCTGGAGACGTTGCGAAGGGATATATTGGCGCTGGCGGCGGCGCAGGGGCTGGACAAGGATGCAGGCGCGCAGGGCAGCGGCGATGATGCGCTGGCGGCGATCGACAACTATTTGTGTGAACTGAAGGAAATGCAGATCCGCGACGGGCTGCATGTCTTCACCCGATCGCCTAAAGGGACGCTGCGCCGCGACCTGCTGATCGCGCTGGCCCGTTGCCCGAGGGGGCTGGATGACGGGCAGCAATCGCTGTTGCGGGCTCTGGCCGATGATCTGGCGCTGGGTTTCGATCCGATCGATTGCGGGATGGGGATGCCTTGGGAAGGGCTGAGGCCGCAGCAACTGGCCCATATGACGCCGGACGTGTGGCGCAGCACGGGCGACACCGTCGAGCGGCTGGAGCTTTACGCGATGCATCTGCTCGATACAGAAGATACGGCGCCGGGGCCTGCCAGCGGGCAAGTTCTGGAGACGATCCGCAATGATTTGGCGCCACGCGTGGATGCTTGCGGAGAGGCGGAGAAGGCGGCGCTACTTCAGGCGCTTGATGGGCGGTTCGTGCTGCCCGGCCCGTCCGGTGCGCCGACGCGGGGGCGGCCTGAAGTTCTGCCGACCGGGCGCAATTTCTATTCGGTCGATACGCGCGCGGTGCCCACCGTCGCGGCGTGGAACCTTGGCCAGAAGTCAGCGGAATTGGTCGTGCAGGACTATCTCCAGCGCGAAGGCGCCTATCCACGCGCCATTGCCCTATCCGCATGGGGCACGGCGAACATGCGCACCGGCGGCGACGACATCGCGCAGGCGCTGGCGCTGATGGGTGTCCGGCCGCGCTGGGATTGGGGATCAGGGCGCGTGGTCGGCTTTGAGGTGATGACGCTCGCCGAACTTAATCGCCCGCGCGTGGACGTAACCCTGCGCGTATCGGGCTTCTTCCGCGACGCCTTCCCGGAACAGATCGACCTGATCGACAGCGCCGCCCGCGCCGTCATGACGCTTGATGAGCCCGATGAAGACAATCCCGCCGCCGCCCGGCACCGTGCCGAAGCTGCTTCGCTGATCGCGGAAGGAACGCCTGAGAAGGCGGCGCTGCGCCGCGCGGGGGCGCGTGTGTTCGGGTCGAAGCCGGGCGCTTATGGCGCGGGATTGCAGGCGATGATCGACGAGCGGCTGTGGCATGACCGGGCGGATTTGGCGAACGTCTATCTCGACTGGGGAAGCCATGCCTATGGCGGCGGGGTCGAGGGCGATGTGGAGCGCGACCTGTTCGCGCGGCGGCTGGGCGAGGCCGACGCCCTGATCCAGAATCAGGATAATCGCGAGCATGACCTGCTCGACAGCGACGACTATTATCAGTTCGAAGGCGGGATCGCGGCGGCTGTCGAGCATCTGTCGGGACGCACACCGCTCAGCTATCATAATGACCATAGTCGGCCCGAACGGCCGGTCGTCCGGACGCTGGAGGATGAGATCGGCCGCGTGGTACGGGCGCGCGTCACCAACCCTAAATGGATCGCGGGCATGATGCGCCACGGCTACAAGGGCGCGTTCGAAATTGCCGCGTCGGTCGATTATCTCTTTGCCTTTGCCGCCACGACCCATGGCGTGAAGGACCATCATTTCGATGCCGTCCACGCCGCCTTCATCGAGGATGACGCCGTGCGCGCCTTCATGAGCGAAGCCAACCCCGCCGCGCTGCGCGAGACCGCCGCGCGACTCCACGAAGCGCTGGACCGGGGGCTGTGGCGGCCACGGTCGAACAGCGCGGCCATGATCCTTGCCCAACTGAAGGAAGACCGCCCATGATCGAACGCACCCCCGAAGAGCATGCCGAGAAGATGAAGAAGAAGCAGGCCGCCCATGACAAGATCATGGCGACCAAGACGCAGGAGAAGGGCTTGTTGATCGTCCATACCGGCAAGGGCAAGGGCAAGACCACCGCCGCGCTGGGCATGGTGGTGCGCGCCATCGGTCATGGCAAAAAGGTTGGCGTCGTCCAGTTCGTGAAGGGCGCGATGACCACCGGAGAAAAAGTGGTGTTCGATGCGTTTCCTGACAATGTCATATTCAAGCCGATGGGCGAGGGCTTTACCTGGAACACGCAGGACAAGACCCGCGACATCGCGCTCGCCCGTGAAGCGTGGGACGAGGTAAAGCGGATGATCGCCGATCCCGCCTATGATATGGTGCTGGCAGATGAGCTTAATATCGTCCTGCGCTACGACTATCTGCCCGTTGATGAGGTGCTTGAGGCCGTGGAGAGCAGGGACGAGATGAAGCATGTCCTTATTACCGGCCGCAACGCGCCCGAGGCTCTGGTCGAGGCGGCTGATCTCGTGACAGAGATGACACTGGTCAAGCATCCCTTCCGCAGCGGCGTGAAGGCGCAGGCAGGGATCGAATTCTGACATGAGCGGACCCGCCATAATCCCGATCGACAGCGCGCAGTTCGAGGCGCTGGTACGGGCGCGGCGGGATATTCGCCATTTCAGTACCGATCCGATCGACGAGGCGGACGTCGAATGGCTGCTGAGCATGGCGCATCGCGCGCCGTCAGTGGGATTGTCGCAGCCGTGGCGCTTTGCGCGGATCGAGACGGCGGAGTTGCGGGAGGGGCTGGCGTGCCATGTCGACCGCCAGGTGCGGGAAGCGGGCAAGGAATATGACGGGGATCAGGACAAGCTCTATCGCAGCCTGAAACTGCATGGCCTGCGTGAGGCGCCGGTGCTGTTCGCCGTCTATTGCGACGATGGGACAGAGACCGGCCATCATCTGGGCGCTGTCACCATGCCGGAGGCGCGGCGCTATAGTTGCGTGATGGCGGTGCATACGCTGTGGCTGGCGGCGCAGACGCGGCGGATCGGCATGGGGTGGGTGTCGATCATGGAGCCTGCTGGTGTGGACGCGATGCTGGACATTCCCGTGGGCTGGGAATGTCTGGGGTTGCTGTGCCTTGGGCGGCCGGTCAGCGAGGAGGATGTGCCCGAGCTGGAGCGGCGGGGCTGGGAGGAGCGGACGGATTGGCATTCGGTGGTGGTGCGGCGTTAAGGGTCATTCCCATACCTCTCCCCCGTTCGCCCTGAGCCTGTCGAAGGGCTCCACTTCTTCAAGAGAAGTGAAGGGCTTCGACAAGCTCAGCCCGAACGGGGGTGGGGTTTGTTTTTCACCCTCGCAAGAAATCCAAAGCCAACGCTTCGAACCGGTCCTTATGCTCGATCATCGTCCAATGGCCGCAGCGCGGGAAGACGTGGAGTTCGGCATTCGGAATGATCCGCATCGGCAGCAGCGCGCCGTCCAGCGGGCTGACCTTGTCATCACGCCCCCACATGATCAGCGTCGGCGCCTGAATCTTGCCCAGATAATCGATACGCTGCGACACACCCGGCCCGCTCATCGACTGGGCGATGAAGCCGAGGGCCGCGCGCGTGTACATCTTGCGGCTGCTTTCCATCGTCACCGGCTCCAGCGCCGCCTTGTAGCGCATGTCGATCAGTTCATCGGTGATGATCGCCTTGTCGTAGACCATCGATTCCAGCCAGGCGATGATGTTTTCCCGCGTCGGGTCCTCGATGAAATCGACTAGGCGGGTCAGCCCTTCATTGGGGAAGGTCGAGGTGATGTTGAAGCCGATCCCGCCGATAGTGATGTAGCGCAGCACCCGGTCGGGATGGGACGCCGCCAGATGCCCGCCGATGATCCCGCCATAACTGTTGCCAATGACATGGGCGCGATCGATGCCAAGGCCGTCCATCAAGGCGACAACCGCGTCGCGGGCCACGCCGACCGGGTCGCCATCGACCGGATCACTCTTCCCATAGCCGGGCGCGTCCAGGATGATCGTGCGGAAATGCTGGGAGAAGAAGGGCAGATTGCCCTGGAAATTCGCCCAACCGGTGACGCCCGGGCCGGACCCGTGGAGGAGCAGGAGCGCCGGACCTGATCCCGCCTCATGATAATGGAGCCGCCCCTTATCCGTTTCCAGAAAGCGGCTGGTGCCCTCGAAGCTGAAATCGCTCATCTTTTCCTCTCCATTCTGCATATGTTGGTGCGGGCGTAGCGGCCACGCGCGACGGACGCAAGGAAGCGGCCCATGGCTACTTCCCTTTCGCCTGCATCCCCATTATGAAGCGCGTCGAGCCGGGTTCGCCCGGTTCATCGATCGCGCCGGTGCCCCGCCAAGGGGCTTAATTGGGAACGCGGTGCGGGAGGAAATCCTCCCTAATCCGCGGCTGTCCCTGCAACTGTGAGCGGCGAGCAAGGCATGGACCGGTCAGTCCCAAACGGGCGGCCAGCCACTGGAGCGATCCGGGAAGGCCCCATGCCAAGCTGTGACCCGCAAGCCAGGAGACCTGCCGGAGCAAAGGTCGCTCTTGCCATGATCCAGGGGATGGTCACGGCTCGGTTCTCCGTTTGAGCGACGAATTCGTGCGGCTGCGGCCGTGCAGGCGTGCGGCCTGATCGCCCGCCTGTGCGTGCCGTCCGCTTGTCGTGGCGCAGGTGCTGGAGGGCTGGAGCAATGCGGGAGGTGATGCGGCGTGACGCGGCCGGCGCAGGCGTGCGCGGCTGGTGCCCGACGGCTTGGCGGCCGATGATGGCCGGCGACGGGCTGCTAGTGCGGGTGCGACCGGCGCTCGGCCGGATGAACCGGGCGCAGATGGTGGGGCTGTGCGAAGCCGCGCTCGCTTTTGGCAATGGCCATATCGATGTCACCAATCGCGCCGCCTTGCAGATCAGGGGCGTTGCCCAAGCGGATCACCGCGCACTGATGGAGCGGCTGGTCATGCTGGGTCTCGCAAATGCTGATGCAGAGCAGGACCGCCAGCCGCCGATGATCATCAACCCGGATTGGCATGCTGGCGATGACAGCGCCCTGATCGCGACTGAACTTGCCGCACGGCTGGAGGAACTGCCGCACCTGCCCGCCAAGGTCGGTTTCGCGATCGATGCCGGGCCTGCGCCGGTGCTGGGCGATGCGCCAGCGGATTTCCGCGTCGAACGAGCTGCAGGCGGCTCGCTGATCCTGCGAGCGGACGGACGCGCGCGGGGTGTTCCCGTCAGCGCAGCGAACGCCGTGGACGGGTTGATCAGCATGACCCACTGGTTCGTCGCGAGCGGCGGTGTTCAGGCCGGACGCATGGCGCGGCATGCTGCGCTGCCCGCAGAGGCGATCGAAGTCCCCGCCCCGGCCCGGGCTCGCACTGCTGCTCTGGACGCCGCGCCCGGCCCCTTCCATGCCGCCCCATTCGGCCGGATCGAAGCCTCTGCGCTGATTGCCGCCATTGGGTATGACACGCACGCGGTGCGCGTCACGCCTTGGCGCGGCTTGGTGCTGGAGGGCAGCGGCGCGCCCGCAGATGACCCGGCCGACCCGCGCCTTTCTGCCGATGCCTGTCCGGGTGCGCCTGCCTGCCCGCAGTCAAGCGTCGCCACTCGCGAACTGGCCGCCCGGCTCGCGCCTCATGTCCCGAACCTGCATGTGTCCGGTTGCGCCAAGGGCTGCGCTCGTCCTTCGCAGGCGGCGGTCGTGCTGACCGGGCGAGAGGGTCGCTTCGACCTTGCCCATGATGCGCGCGCGGGTGCGCCACCGCTGCATGCGGGCCTGTCGCTTGATCAGATACTCGCCCATTTCGGAGCCCATTGATGCCGCATCTTTACGAAACAGACGGCGCGGAAATCTATCGCCAATCCTTCCGCATGATCCGGGAGGAAGCGGCGCTTGACCGCTTTTCGCCGGAGGAAGAGCGGGTCGCCGTCCGGATGATCCATGCCGCGGGCATGGTCGGCCTCGCGCCGCATATCCGCTTTTCCCCCGGCTTTGCCGTAGCCGCGATCGCCGCGCTGGAGGCAGGCGCGCCGATCCTGTGCGATGCGCGCATGGTGTCGGAAGGAATCACGCGCGCGCGCCTGCCCGCTGGCAATGCAATAATCTGCACCCTGAACGACGACGAGGTGCCCGATCTCGCTCGATCGATGGCGAACACGCGATCGGCGGCAGCGCTGGAACTGTGGCGACCCCATCTCGCCGGAGCTGTCGTCGCGATCGGCAACGCGCCGACCGCGCTGTTCCACCTGCTCAACATGCTGGAAGACCCCGCCTGCCCCCGCCCGGCGGCGATCATCGGCTGTCCGGTCGGTTTCATCGGCGCTGCAGAATCGAAAGAGGCACTCTGGCAAAGCCAGCCCGTCCCTTGCTGCATCGTGGAAGGCCGACTGGGCGGCAGCGCGATCACCGTGGCGGCGGTCAACGCACTCGCGAGTGCAGCGGAATGAGCGGAACGATTCACGGCGTGGGCCTTGGCCCCGGCGCGCAGGACCTGATGAGCGTGCGCGCCGACCGGCTGATCCGCGAGGCGCGCCACATCGCCTATTTCCGAAAGCCCGGCCGCCACGGCCACGCACGAAAGATCGTCGAAGGACTGCTGCGCCCCGACGCTGTCGAATATCCGATGGAATATCCGGTGACGACTGAAATCCCGGTCAGCGATCCGCGTTACAACCAATGCCTCTCCGCCTTCTACGCCGAATGCACTGCGCATCTGCATGGGTTGGTGCAGGCGGGCGAGGATGTCGTGATCCTGTGCGAAGGCGACCCCTTCTTCTACGGCAGCTTCATGCATCTGCACAGCCGCCTGTCGCCCCTCGCGCCGGTGAGGATCGTGCCCGGCATCACTGGCATGTCGGGCGCCTGGACCGCGAGCGGCACGCCGATCAGCTGGGGCGACGATGTGCTGACGGTGCTGATGGCGACCCTGCCTGAAGAGGAGCTGGCTCGCCGTATTCATGACACCAACGCGCTGGTCGTCATGAAGATCGGCCGCAATCTCGCCAAGCTTCGCCGCGCAGTGGAGGCAGCGGGCAAGGCTGACTGCGCCTGGCTGGTCGAATATGCGACGATGGCGGACCAGAAGATCACCCCGCTGCGCGAGGCGGAGGCGGTGACGAGCTATTTTTCCATCCTGCTGATCCACGGCCAGGGACGGCGGCCATGAGCGGATGGGTGGCGGTTGCAGGGCTTGGCCCGGGCGCTGAAGCATTGGTCACGCCGGAAGTTACACAGGCGCTTGCCGAGGCGACCGATCTGGTCGGCTACGCCCCCTATGTCGCGCGCGTGGCCGATCGTCCGGATCTCGTTCGCCATGCATCCGACAACCGGGTGGAGCTGGAGCGGGCGGCGCATGCACTGGAGATGGCGGCGGAGGGGCGGCGCGTAGTGGTGGCATCCTCCGGCGATCCGGGCGTGTTCGCCATGGCGTCTGCGCTGTTCGAGGCGCTGGAGGCTGGGCCAGCCGCGTGGCGCACGATCGACATTCGCGTTCTGCCCGGTATAACCGCCATGCTCGCCGCCGCAGCCCGAGCGGGCGCGCCGCTGGGGCATGATTTCTGCGCGATCAACCTGTCGGATAATTTGAAGTCTTGGGCGCTCATCGAGCGGCGCCTGCGCCTCGCCGCGCAGGCTGACTTTGCCATGGCATTCTACAACCCAAGGTCAAAGGCGCGGCCGGACGGATTCGCCCGCGCGCTAGACGTGTTGCGGGAGGAATGTGGCGAGGACCGGCCGATCCTCTTCGCCCGCGCCGTATCTGCGCCCGAGGAGCAACTGCGGGTCGTGACGCTGGGCGAGGCGACGCCCGAAATGGCCGACATGCGGACGATGGTGATCGTCGGATCAAGCCGAACGCGCCTGATCGAAGGAGCAGCCCGCCCGATCCTCTACACGCCGCGATGGGCCGAATGATCGATCCACGCCAGCACGCTGCCGATTGCATGCACCATCCGCACCTCTGGCATGGCGGGGCGGTCGATCATGATGACGGGCAGGCCGAGCATACGCGCCGCGTCGATCTTGGCGCGCGCCCCCTCGCCACCGGCATTTTTCGCGACGACCAAATCCACGCCATGACCGCGCATCAGGGCAAGGTCGCCCTGCAATGTGAAGGGGCCGCGATCTACCAGCAGGTGATGACGCGGCAGCGCGGGCGGCACGTCTGGCGCATCGACGAAGCGCAGCAGATAATGATGCTGGGGCTGCGCGGCGAAGGCTTCGACATGCATGCGCCCGAGCGCCAACATCACACGACGGCCCGGGCCATCAAGCGCGCGGACAGCACCAGAGACGTCAGGCACATGGGTCCAGCTGTCCCCCTCCGCCGCTCGCCATTCCGGCCGGGTGAGCATCAAGTGCGCGACGCCTGCATCGCGCGCCGCTGCGGCGGCATTGGCGCTGATCGTCGCGGCAAAGGGATGGGTCGCGTCGACAAGATGCGTGAACGCCCCTGCCTTGAGGAAAGCCGCCAAACCATCCGCGCCGCCAAAACCACCGACCCGCACTGGCACCGGCTGGGCACGCGGATTGCCGGTGCGTCCGGCATAGCTCAGCACCGCGTGCTCGCCGCGTTCGGCCAGCGCCTTGGCGAGCGCGCTTGCCTCGGTCGTGCCGCCAAGGATCAGGATGTTGCGCATGGCGGCTGAGGCTCCCTGGCTAACGATCATCGGCATAGGCGAGGATGGGGCACAGGGCCTGTCCGACGCCGCGCGCGCCGCGCTGGAACAAGCGCACGTCATCATGGGCGCGCCGCGCCAGCTGGCGCTGCTGCCACCCCTTAAGGCGGAACAGCAGGGCTGGCCAGTGCCATTCGAGGATGGTGTGCAGGCCCTGCTCGCCCGGCGAGGGGCGCCCATCGTGATGCTGGCCTCTGGCGACCCCTTTTGGTTCGGCGCGGGGACGAGCGTCACCCGGCATCTGAGGCCCGACGAATGGGTTTCCCATCCCGCGCCGTCCAGCTTCTCCCTCGCTGCCTCCCGGCTGGGCTGGGCATTGCAGGATGTCACCTGCCACGGCCTCCATGCCGCGCCGCTAGACCGGTTGAGGCCGATGCTCGCGCCTGGACGCCGTGCCCTGGTGCTGCTCCGGGATGGCGCTGCGGTGCAGGAACTTGCCGCCTATCTGGCAGAGGCGGGCTTTGGCGCGTCGATGCTGCACATCATGGAGGCGCTCGGCGGACCACGCGAGCGTCTCCGGCAGGCACAGGCCGACCGGTTCGCCTTTAACGACATCGCGCATCCCGTGGCGGTCGGCGTGGAAGTCGCGGGCGACGGTGAAATAATGTCCTGCGCGAGCGGGCTCGCGGACAGCTGGTTCGACCATGATGGCCAGATCAGCAAGCGCCCCGCACGCGCGCTCACGCTGTCGGCGCTCGCCCCACGACCGGGCGAGACATTGTGGGACATCGGCGCGGGATCGGGATCGATCGCGATCGAATGGCTGCTGAGCCATCCCTCGACGCAAGCCCTGGCGTTCGAAGCAGACCCGGTGCGCGCCGCAAGGGCCAAGGCAAACGCGCGACGTCTGGGCGTGGATCGACTCCTGCTGGTCGAAGGCCGCGCTCCCGCAGTGCTCGAGGGACGGGTCCGGCCCGATGCGATCTTCATCGGCGGCGGGCTTAGCGATGCGCTCATGGAGGCGATCATCGCCCTGCCCGGCGAACCTACGAGGCTGGTCGCCAATGCGGTGACGCTCGAATCCGAGGCTCTGCTGGCACGCTGGCACGAACGGTTGGGCGGTGAGCTGCTCCGGATCGAAATGGCAAGCGCAGCACCTATCGGCACGCGGCGCGGGTGGAAAGCCGCCTATCCGCTGGTCCAGTGGAGCGTCACCCTATGATCGTGGCGGGCTTTGGCTGCCGCAGCGAAGCGGGCGAGCAATGCTTACGCGCGGCGCTCCACGCCCATGGAGAGACCGTCACGGCTCTCGCTACCTTGACGCATAAGGGAGCCCAGCTCGCCCCCCTCGCCAAGGCCATGCGCCTGCCCCTGATCCTTGTCGATCCATCCGCTCTGGCGGGGCTCCCCACCCC
>CAMPHR010000013.1 GCA_946886075.1 uncultured Novosphingobium sp.
AGGTCCCAATGCGACTTGTTGTTGGGCTCGTTCCAGATCATCGCGGCTTCGATCATGCCTGCGTTCCCTCCTGCGGTGCTTGTGCTGGATAGACTGCTGCGCTGCCCATCACGTCCGCATAGGGGACCGGAGCGACGCGGCAGAGATAGACTTCCTCTTCAGGCTCAGCCTCTATGGTGAAGCCTGCCGCGCGCAATAATGCCTGGCTGCCCGCCTTGTTGGGCGCCCACCAGTTGGTCCAGTCATGCGCGAACTTGCGTTCGATAAAGTGCATGCGCGGAAAGGCGGGATTATCGAAGAAGGTCGGCGGCTGGTTGGTGCCCGGGACATGAAAGGGATGATCCTCCGGCACCAGCAGTACATCGGCCGAACCCTGCTGCATCGTCTGGAACAGCAGCAGGTCGCCAGCGACATGCTCGCGGATCAGATCGAGCGCGAGCAGCGGGTGCCGCAGATGATAGAGCACGCCCATGAAGATGACGACATCGAACCGCCGCCCGAGCTTCGCCACATCATAGACGGACAGATTATGGAAGCTGATATCTTCATACCCCAGCGCATCGGCGGCGAAGCGCGCCTGAGCCAGATAGCGATCATCTGAATCCACCCCGACGACCTCGGCCGCGCCACGGCGTTTCATCTCAATGGAATAGAAACCGGCGTTGCAGCCGATGTCGAGGACCGACTTGCCGGACAGGTCTTCGGGCAGAGCATCGGCGAAGCGGGCAAATTTGAACGCGGGGTAGTCGCCTAGGAAATGGTCGGGCGCGGTCTCTATGCCGCCGATGTGCAGATTGTGGAACCAGGGGCCCAGTTCTTCAATCCGACGGCGAAGGTCGCCATCATCCTTGTGGTCGGCGGCGATCTTCATTGTCTTCATGCTGGCACCTCGTTCAGGCGAGTGACGCGACCGCCGGACGGGCCGAGCAGCACCGTGCTGATCGATCCGGGCTGGATGTCGAATTTCAGGAGATTGTCGAAGCTCAGCCCCAGATAATGGGCGACCATTCCGCGAATGATGTCGCAATGGGTGACGCACAGGAACGTGCCGCCGGGCTGCGTTCCGGCCAAAGAGTGCAGGAAGTCGGTGCCCCTGTCGATGGCCTCGACCATCGTTTCTCCGCCAGGGGTCGCGGCGGTGGCCCTGCTGTCGTTCCAGCGCTGCCAAAGAGGATCTTCGCTCAGTTCGGCAAAGCCTTTGCCGTTCCACGCACCAAAGTCGATTTCATCCAGCTGCGGCGCGATCTCGATCTGTAACTCGGCAGCGGCTGCGATGACGGAAGCTGTTTCCAAAGTGCGGGCGCGAGGGCTGGTGTAAACCGCGCTGATATTTTCCTGCTTCGCCCAACGCGACAGAGCCGCGGCTTGGCGGCATCCTTCCTCGTTCAAAGGAATGGCTCCCGCGCGGCCGCTCAGAACCCGTCCTAACTCGTCATGCGCGCCATGGCGGACGAGGTGAATACAAGTGGCACATGTTTTCTGAGGTGTTGCAAGCATCAACATAGATGCTGCTAACAATGTCTAAGTAAGGAAAGTTCCATATCCGATCCGAGTTTCATACGCAAGTAAAAGCGAATGATAAATTTAAGTTATCAACGGTAATATAGATTAGTAACCGACGATATTCGGACTATCAATATGGCTCTTTCCGACCAATTATCAGGGAACTTGCCAGTAGAAGAAGATGTTGCTGCTGCCATTACCTGTTGTTGCCCTGTTGCAATGAGCTGCCTCTCCGGCGGCTGTTTCATCATCATGAGGGGATTGGCCGTGGAGAAGATACTCGTCACCGGCGGAGCGGGCTTTATCGGCCGGGCGGTTTGCAAGGAGTTGCTAACGCGCGGTCACAGCGTGCGCGTCCTCGATAGTTTGATCGAGCAGGTCCATGGAGATGGCCAACGGCCGGAGGATCTGGATGCGGAGGTCGAACTGATCCGCGGAGACGTCCGCAACGGCGATGTCGTCGAGCGTGCCCTGAAAGGCATGGACAGCGTAGTTCATCTCGCCGCCGAAGTGGGGGTCGGGCAGTCCATGTATGAAGTTGAACGGTACACCTCCGTCAATGACGTGGGCACGGCGGTGCTGTTCGAACGGTTGATCGGCAACCCAGTTCGGCGCGTCGTCACTGCCTCGTCGATGAGTATTTACGGTGAAGGGCTCTACCGGGATGCGGACGGGCAAACTGTGCAGGATGCAGAGCGCGGCGCCATTCGCGACAACCAGAAGGTCTGGGACCCTCTTGACGCATCGGGGCGCGCCCTTACGCCAATCGCCACCCCTGAATGGAAGCGGCCCAATCTCGCCTCCATCTACGCGCTCAACAAATATGTGCAGGAACGCACGACCCACATCATGACAGCACCCTACGGGATGGAGGGGGTCTGCCTCCGCCTCTTCAACGTCTATGGGCCGGGGCAGGCGCTTTCGAATCCCTATACCGGGGTGCTGGCAATCTTCGCATCGCGGCTGCTGAATGGGCAGAAGCCGATGATCTTCGAAGATGGCGAGCAGCGCCGCGACTTCGTGCATGTGAGCGACGTGGCGCGCGCCTTCGCTGACGCACTGGAACTGCCGCAGGCGGCGGGCGGCACTTTCAACATCGGATCGGGTCATGATCGGTCAGTGACTGAAGTGGCGCAAAAGCTGGCGCAGGCCATGGGCCGTAACAGCATCGAGCCTGAGATCGTCGGGAAGGCGCGAACCGGCGACATACGGCACTGCTTCTGCGACACCAGCCTCGCCGAGGAGACACTGGGGTTCCAGGCGCGGCAGGACTTCCAGGAAGGTTTGGCCGAGCTGGCCGAATGGGTGGCGCAGCAGACCGCCGACGACCGCGTCGATCAGGCGCGGGCCGAGCTTGAAGCAAGAGGATTGGTGGCGTGAAGTCGGCGGATCGCAGACCCGTCCTGGTGACGGGCGGAGCAGGCTTCATCGGCAGCAACATCGCAGACCGATTGGCAAGCGAGGGTGAGGAGGTCATCATCTATGACAGCCTGGCCCGACCAGGCGTCCAGCGGAACCTTGCGTGGCTGGAAGAACGCCACGGCGCCAGCGTCATCCCCATCATCGCGGATATACGAGACGAAGGGCTTGTGGCGGGCGCCGTCGCGAAGGCCAAGGCTGTGTTCCACATGGCGGCACAGGTGGCCGTCACCACCAGCTTCTCCGACCCGCGCGCTGACCTTGAAGTCAACATGCTGGGCACGTTCAACGTCCTAGAAGCCGCGCGGCGCTGCGTCTCTCCACCGCCGGTGATCTTCGCATCGACGAACAAGGTCTACGGCGGCCTGGAGGATATTGAGTTCCAGCTGCAAGGCGACGCTTACCATCCCGCCGAACGGGCGCTGCGCGAACATGGCATAGACGAGAGCCGCCCGCTCGATTTCCACACGCCCTATGGCTGTTCCAAAGGAGCAGCGGATCAATATGTCCTCGACTATGGCCGCAGCTTCGGCGTGCCTACCGCCGTGCTGCGCATGAGCTGCATCTATGGACAGCGGCAGATGGGGACGGAGGATCAGGGCTGGGTCGCCCATTTCCTGATCCGTGCGATCGAGGGGCGGCGAATCATGCTTTATGGCGATGGCTGCCAAGTTCGCGACATCCTCGACGTGCGGGACGCGGTCGATGCCTATCTTGCCGTGTGGCGCAACATCGACAAGCTGAGCGGGCAAGCCTTCAACCTGGGTGGCGGGCCCGACAATGCCGTTAGCCTGCACCAGATCCTGAGTTTCATCGGCGACTATGTCGGCCGTGCGCCCGCCATCGACATGGCAGACTGGCGCGCGGGCGATCAGCGCTATTTCGTGGCGGACACGCGCAACCTCCAAAGGGCGGTGAACCTCAAATCCCGCACCCCTTGGCAGCAGGGCGTGGCCAACCTCGCCGAGTGGTTGCTCGCTGAAAGGCCGGAGAGCAGCGCCTCTGCCGCTCCCGCAATGGCGGCGAGGGCGATTTGACGGCCATGCGTCATCTGCTGCTCACATGCGATGCTGTCGGCGGCGTCTGGCAATATTCGACCGACCTTGCCTGCGCGCTGGAGCCGCTCGGCTATCAGGTCACGCTTGCAGTCATGGGTCCTTCTCCCGATCATTCGGCGCGCGACGGCATCGCGCAGTCCTCCAATATCGAACTGGTGGATAGCGGGCTGGAGCTTGACTGGCTGGCGGCTGATCCTGCTCCAGTGCTGGAGGCCGAGCGGCGGCTGGCGCAAATGGCAGGCGACCTCGGCGCGGATCTGGTCCAAGTCCACTCGCCGGCACTAATCAGCATGGGACGGTATCGCTGTCCCGTCATCGCGGTCCAGCATAGCTGCGTCGCTACCTGGTGGGCAGCAGTCCACGGCGGTGAGATGCCAGAGGATTTCCGCTGGCGGACAGACATGGTCTCGCGCGGACTTCAACATGCTACGATCGCGATCACTCCCAGCGCTTCATTCGCGGAGGCGGTCCGGCAGGTTTATGGGGTGTCGCCTTTCCCCGTGCACAACGGACGGCATTTCGCAGTCCCGGCGCGCAAGCCGATGCGGGACTATGTCTTCACCGCCGGGCGCTTGTGGGATGAGGGCAAGAATGCCCGAGTGCTGGATGAAGCGGCCGCCAGGATCAGCGTTCCCATCCTCGCCGCCGGTCCGGTTCAAGCACCGCAAGGAGGGGCGCTCTCCATCCAGGCACTTCAAGCGATCGGGACGCTCAATGAGCACGGACTTGCTGCAAGGCTGAGCGAACGGCCCATCTTCGCGTCGTCAGCACTGTATGAGCCGTTCGGCCTCGCCGTGCTGGAAGCTGCATTAGCCGGATGCGCCCTCATATTGTCGGATATCCCGACATTTCGCGAACTGTGGGAGGGCGCCGCGACCTTCGTCAATCCCCACGATCCCAAAAGCTATGCGCGGGCGATCGAGCATATGCTGGGCGATCGCGCCGCGCGCTTGGATGCCGGTCAGCGGGCTCAGCAACGCGCCCGGCGCTACAACCCGGCTGCGATGGCCGCTGCCATGGCCGGTCACTATGCCACAGCCGAACAGAGGGTCGCCGCATGAAGATCCGCTACTTCACCCACTCGCTGCTTTCCTGCTGGAACCATGGCAATGCGCATTTCCTGCGCGGCGTGCTGCGGGAACTGGCGGCGCTCGGCCATGATGTGCTGGCGCTGGAGCCCCAGGGAAATTGGAGCCTGTCCAACTTACTGGCGGATCATGGGGAGGTCGGACTTGCCGCCTTCCATGCCGCCTATCCGGACCTAAAGACCTTCAGCTACGGACCGGATGTGGAACTGGACGCGCTGGTCGATGGTGCGGACGTCGTCATCGTCCACGAATGGAACGAACCCGCGCTGGTAGCGGCGCTTGGCAAGCTCCGCGCGAAAGGCACAGCCTTCACGCTGCTCTTCCATGACACGCACCATCGGGCCGTATCGGACCCGCAAGCACTCCGGGCCTTCGATCTGTCCGGCTTTGATGGCGTGCTGGCTTTTGGAGAGACGCTGTCGCAGGTCTATCGCCGTTGGGGCTGGGGCGACCGGGTATGGACTTGGCACGAAGCAGCCGACCTGAGGCATTTCCATCCACCACAGGTTGAGCAGGAACGCCTAGGCTTGGTCTGGATCGGCAACTGGGGCGACGGCGAGCGGACTGCTGAACTGGAAGATTTCCTCTTTCGTCCGGCAGCCGAAGCTGACTTGCCACTCGACATCTATGGCGTGCGCTATCCTGACGAGGCGCTCGCCACGTTGGAGCGCTACGGCGTCCGCTACCATGGCTGGGCGGCCAATGCCCGCGCGCCTTCGATCTTTGCCCGGCATCTCGCCACGGTCCATGTTCCGCGCCGCTATTATACCGATCTTTTGCCCGGTATCCCGACCATCCGCGTGTTCGAGGCGCTGGCGTGCGGCATTCCACTGCTGTCCGCACCCTGGGAGGACAGCGAACAGCTTTTCCGTCCTGGTCAGGATTTCCTCTTCGCTCGCGATGGGGCGGAGATGGCACGCCATCTTCGCGCCGTTGCTGCCGAGCCGGATTTGCGCGCGTCGCTGATCCGCAACGGACTTGAGACGATCCGCAGCCGTCATAGCTGCGCCCATCGCGCCGAGCAGCTTCTGGGGATCATCGCCTCGCTCGACACCACGGCCAATCCGACCTCGCTTGCAAGGAATGTCGCATGAGAATTGCCTTCTACGGTTCCAGCCTGCTGTCCTCCTACTGGAATGGGGCGGCGACCTATTACCGCGGCATCCTGCGCGAACTGGCCGAGCGGGGTCATGACGTCACTTTCTATGAGCCCGATGCCTTCGACCGCCAGCAGCATCGCGACATCGATCCGCCGGAATGGGCGCGCGTGGTCGTCTATTCGGCAACCGAGAAGGCACTGGCTGCGGTGATGGACGAGGCGGCAGACGCAGACGTCGCGGTCAAGGCAAGCGGGGTCGGCGTGTTCGACGACGAATTGTTGCAGGGCGTGATGAAGCGCGCGCGCCCAGAAGCGCTGCGCATCTTCTGGGATGTGGACGCAGCGGCGACGCTGGACGAAATGCGGGCCGCGCCCGATCATGCAGTCCGCCGGGCGCTGCCGGGGTTGGACCTCGTGCTGACCTATGGTGGTGGCGCCCCGGTGGTGAACGCCTATCGAGAGATGGGCGCGCAGGAGTGCATCCCGGTCTACAACGCCCTCGACCCGCAGAGCCACTTCCCGGTCGAGCCCGACCCGCGCTTTGCCTGTGACCTGGCATTCCTCGGCAACCGCTTGCCCGATCGCGAAGCGCGCGTTGAGGAATTCTTCCTAAAACCCGCCGCCTTGCTGTGCGAGCGCAGCTTCCTGATTGGTGGCAACGGGTGGGAAAGCAAGGCGATGCCATCCAACGTCCGCCATCGCGGCCATGTTTACACAGCGGAACATAATGCCTTCAACTGCACGCCACTCGCAGTGCTGAACGTCGCCCGCGACAGCATGGCGCACATCGGATTCTCACCTGCAACCCGTGTCTTCGAAGCCGCGGGGGCAGGGGCCTGTCTTATCACCGATGCTTGGGAAGGCATCGAATTGTTCCTGAAGCCGGATGAAGAAGTGCTGGTCGCCCGTGATGGTCAGGATGTCGCTGACCATGTCGCCGCGCTGACACCTGAACGCGCACGAACGATCGGCCGTGCCGCGCTGGCCCGCGTCCGTGCCGAGCACAGCTATGCCCTCCGCGGTGAGCAAGTGGATGCCATTTTGCGCGAGCGGTGCGCAGCCAAGACTCAGCAGCAGGAGATGGAAAGAGCATGAAACTCGTCGTCCTCGGTCTCAGCCTGTCCTCCTCCTGGGGCAATGGCCATGCCACCACCTTCCGCGCTCTGCTGTCCGCCTTCGCCCAGCGGGGTCATGACATCCTGTTTCTGGAGCGCGACGTGCCTTGGTACGCCAGCCAGAGGGATTTGCTGGACCCGGACTATTGCCGACTGGCCTTCTACGATGATCTTCAGTCGCTCGACCTGTGGCGCGCGGATATAGAGGCCGCAGACGCAGTGATGGTTGGCTCCTATGTGCCCGACGGCAAAGCTGTCGGCCAATATGTGCAGCGCCACGCCTTGGGTACGACGCTGTTTTACGACATCGATACGCCAGTCACCCTCGCCACCCTGCGCGCGGGCAAATGCGATTATCTGTCGGCCGACCTCATCGCCGGATATGATGTCTATTGCTCCTTCACCGGCGGTCCGACGCTCGATCTGCTGGAGCGTGAATATGGCTCACCCATGTCCCGCGCGCTCTATTGTTCGGTCGATCCGGTCGCTTACCAGCCGATGGATGTGCCCAAGCGTTGGGACCTGTCCTATCTCGGCACCTACAGCGCGGATCGTCAACCGACCTTGGAGCGCCTGTTGATCGAGCCTGCGCGGTTGATGCCGGACAAACGCTTTGTCGTCGCTGGGCCACAATATCCCGCCGACATCGACTGGCCGACCAATGTCGAGCGGATCGAGCATCTGCCTCCGCAAGACCATGCCGCCTTCTACTCCGCTTCACGTTTCACCCTGAACGTCACCCGTGCCGACATGATCGAAGCGGGTTGGTCGCCGTCTGTCCGGCTTTTCGAGGCCGGGGCCTGCGGCACCACCATCATCTCGGATGTTTGGCCGGGTCTTAGTGACCTGCTGACCCCGAACAAGGAAATCCTGTTCGCCTGGAATGCCGAGCAGGTGATCGTCGCGCTGGATGAAGATCGTAGGGGTGTCGGCGAAGCGGGCCGCACCCGCATCTTGGCCGAACACACGGCAGAGCATCGCGCGCAGCAGCTTGAAACCTACCTCCAGGAAGCCACGGCGATGCAGGCGCAGGAAAAGATCGCAGTTGCAGGATGACGCCCCCGGACAGGGAGAAGGATAAGAACGGATGATAAGCATGAAGAAAAATGTTTCGCTGGTCGCAGGCGGAGCCGGGTTCATTGGCTCTCATCTTTGCCGCGCTCTTCTGGAGCAGGGGCATGAAGTCATCTGTCTCGATAATCTTCAAACCTCGCGCGAAGTGAATCTGGAGATGCTGGAGGGGCATCGTGCCTTCACCTTCATTCGCGCGGACATTGTCGATCCGCTGCCAGACGCCGTGACTCGCCGCCGGGACGTCACGCGCATCTATAATCTCGCCTGCGCCGCGTCCCCTCCGCAATATCAGGCGGACCCCGAACATACGATGCTGACCAGCGTCGTGGGGACCGACCGCCTGCTCCGTCTGGCGGAACAGAATGGTGCTCGCTTCCTGCTCACCTCCACCAGTGAGGTTTATGGCGATCCCGAAGCGCATCCCCAGCGTGAGGATTATCGTGGTTGGGTAAACTGCACCGGTCCCCGCGCCTGTTATGATGAAGGCAAAAGGGCAGCGGAGGCGATCGCTTTCGACTTCGCCCGTCTGGGCCGCGCTGATGTACGCGTCGCCCGCATCTTCAACACCTACGGCCCCAACATGCATCCGGATGATGGCCGCGTCATCTCCAACTTCGTCTGCCAGGCGCTGTCGGGGAAGGACATCACCATTTACGGGGACGGCTCCCAGACGCGCAGCTTCTGCTATGTGTCTGACATGGTCGATGGGCTCATGCGCCTGATGGAGTCCGACGTGATGGACCTTCAACCCATCAACCTCGGCAATCCGGAAGAATATAGCATGATGGAGGTGCTGGAACTGGTCAAGGCGCAGACCGGCACCCGATCCCGCGTCATCCGCAAGCCGCTGCCAATCGATGACCCCCGCCGCCGCCGTCCCGACATCAAGCGTGCGCGTACCCTGCTCGACTGGCAGCCCCGCGTCCCACTCGCTGAGGGGCTGGCGATCACCTGCGCCTTCTTCGAGCAAGAGTTGCTTTCAGAAATCCCGGGCTACGCGTTCGATGACCCAATGGCTGGTGCCGTTCCAACGGCTAGCGCAGGCTTGGCAGCGGAGTAGAGAAGAATGGCGCTGCCGCAGATCAAATGAAAGCTGTCCCACTTATCGATTAAAGTGAGTGGCAGCCTCTAACCTACTAAATTAATGGTGGGAAATGGTGGACGCACTAGGGCTCGAACCTAGGACCCGCTGATTAAGAGTCAGCTGCTCTACCAACTGAGCTATGCGTCCACACTCGCTTCCGGATGGCTCCGTTTGGAGCCTCGCCGTGGCGTGGGCGGGCAGTTAGCATTGTCGTCCGGCTTTGGAAACAGTAAATCGCGGCTGTGCAAAAAATTTTGCACAGGACCGAGTGTCAGCCCCAATTTCCGGGCTTGCGTCCACCGCGGCGCGTAGAGCGCTCGATGGCCATGATGATGCCGATGCACAGCATCACGGTCAGCATGGACGACCCTCCGTATGACATGAAGGGCAGGGGAATGCCGACCACCGGCGCCAGGCCCATCACCATCATCAGGTTGATAGCCACGTAGAAGAAGATCGTCGTTGTCAGGCCTGCAGCCACCAGCCGGGCATATTTATCCTGCGTGCGCAGCGATACGCCGATACCCCAGCGGAACAGCAACAGGAAAGCGCCGATCAGGAACACCCCGCCGACCAAGCCCCACTCCTCCGCCATGGTAGCAAAAACGAAGTCGGTATGGCCTTCGGGGAGGTAATCGAGATGGCTCTGGGTGCCTTTGAGAAAGCCCTTGCCCCAAATGCCGCCGGAGCCAATCGCGATCTTCGACTGGCTGATATGGTAGCCTGCGCCGAGCGGATCGCTTTCAGGGTCCATGAAGATCAGGACGCGCTTTTGTTGATAGTCATGCAGGAAACTGAACGCGATGGGGATGATGGCAGCGATTGCCAGTCCCGACCCTACGAACAACCGCAGTGGCAATCCGGCAAGGAACATCACCGTCACGCCGCCCGCCGCGATCATCGTTGCCGTACCAAGGTCTGGCTGCACCAGGACCAGCGCCCATGGCACGCCGATCAGGACCAGCGCGGGCCATATGGCGTTCCATCGGCGGATCTCTCCCACGGGCAGCAGGGCGTAGAAGCGGGCGACGGCCAGTACGATGATAGGCTTCATGAACTCCGACGGCTGCAACTGCATGAAGCCAAGGTTGATCCACCTCTGGCTACCGCCCGCGACACCGCCGATCAGCTCGACAAGCACCAGCGATATGAGAACGGCCCCGTAAGCGGGAAAAGCGAACCGCGCGAAGAGTTCGAGCGGCACCCGGCTGATGACGAAGGCCATGACCGAAAAGATGACGAACCGCACGCCCTGGTTGATCGCCCATGGCGTGATGCTGCCGCCCGCTGCGCTGTAGAGCACAAGCGTGCCAAAACCCGCGATCGCGAGTAGGATTCCGAGAACGCGCCAAGGAAATTCCGTCAGGGGCTGAGGTATGATGCCCATCAGTCGGCCACCGTGCTTGGGCCGGGCGGCGGAGGCGCGTCATCTTCGACGGGGGTCGAAGCTGTTGCCGGAGCCGCGCCATTGCTGGCATTCGCTGCCTCAGCAGCATTGGCTGCAGCAGGCGGCGCCTCTCCTTTTTCGATCGCCTTGGCAAGGCGGAACGCCGCCATCTGCCGCGCCAGACGCTCGGCAGGCGGACCGCCCCAGCCTTTTTCCAGCGTCTCTAGCTTTTCCATGGCCTTCGCCTGATCGAAAAGGAAGGACATGGTGTCGCTCGCAATCATCGGCGCGTCCTCCACCCGATTGGTATGGCCGCCATGTTCGATGATGCATGCGATCGCGTAGCGCGGATTGTCGAACGGCGCGAAGCCTTGGAACAGCGCATGGTCGCGCAGCTTGAAGGGGAGCGACGCGTTGCCGCGCACGCCGCCTGCGCGTTCGGCCATGGTGATGCGCCGGACCTGGGCTGTGCCGGTCTTTCCCGCGATGAGGACACCAGGGATGCTCATGCGCGCGGCGCCGCCGGTACCGCCGCCATTGACCACCGCGCTCATGGCATCTCGGATGGTCACCAGATGCTGCTCGGCCACACCGACCGGCGCGGGCTCGGGCCTGTGCGCGCCGTGGATGAAGTTCGGCATCAGCTGCCGCCCTGTCGCCAATCGAGCCGCCATGACTGCCATCTGGAGCGGATTGATGAGCATATAGCCTTGCCCGATCGTCGCGTTCACTGTGTCATAGACTTGCCATTTCTGCCCATATTTCTTGAGCTTCCAGGCTGGGTCAGGCACTGTGCCATAGCTTTGGCTCGGGAAGGGTAGGGGAAATTTCTGCCCCATGCCGACCCGGTGCGCCATGCTTGCAATACGGTCCATGCCGATGCGCTGGGCCATTTGATAGAAATAGATGTCGCAGCTCTGCGCGATGGCGCCGCGCATGTCGAGCGCCCCATGGCCGCGTTTCTTGTGGCAGTGGAAAAGCGTGTTCCCCACCCGGATCGCACCTGGGCAATTAACCCGATCAGCCGGGGAGATGCCGGCTTCCAAGAGCGCTAGCGCAACCATCGGCTTTACCGTGGAGCCCGGCGGATACAGCCCCTGCAATGTCTTGTTGCGTAAAGGAACATGATCGTCTTTCGACAGCATTTCCCATTCCATATGACTGATGCCATCGGAAAAGCTGTTCGGATCGAAGCTTGGCATGGAGGCCATGGCGAGCACATCGCCATTGCTGCAATCGATGACGACCACCGACCCGCTTTGCGTCGCCAGACGGCGACCCGCATATTCCTGCAGCCCCGCATCGATGGTCAATTTGATCGATTGGCCAGGCGAGTCAGGCCGGGTGGTGAGTTCCCGGACGATCTTTCCGCGCGCAGTCACCTCGACCCGCTTGGCGCCGGGCTTGCCAGTAAGTTCCTTGTCGAAGGATTTCTCGAGCCCGTCCTTCCCGACCTTGAAGCCGGGGGTGATCAGCAGCGGGTCCCTGCGCTCCTCAAAATCCTTCGCCGACGCCGCGCCGACATAACCGAGCAGATGCCCGACGGTGGCGCCTGCGGGATAATAGCGGGAAAAGCCCTGGCTGGGAGCGACACCGGGAAGGTCGGGCAAACGGACGCTGACCGCCGCGAACTGATCATAGGTCAGCTTCTCGGCTACCTGTACAGGACGGAAGCCGGGCGCCTTTTCGAGTTCTGTCTGGATGCGATCCACCTCTTCGGGCGGGAGCGAAAGCAATCGCGTCAGGCTGCGGATCGTGCCTTCGGGATCAGTGACACGCTCGGGGATCAGGTCGACGCGGAAGTCGGTACGGTTATTCGCCAGCGCGCGGCCGTTCCGGTCCAATATCCACCCACGGCGTGGTGGAATGAGCGTCAGGTTGACGCGATTGCTTTCGGAAAGAAGATTATATTTCTCGTTCTCGGCGACACTGATCCAGCCCATTCGGCTGATCAGCATGGCGCCGATCCCTGCCTGTAAGCCCCCAACAACCATGGCCCGGCGGGTGAAAGTGAAGGACAGCGAAGCTTCGGTAACGGTCTTCCGCTTGAGCTTTGGCAGCTTCATGCCATCACGCGCCAGCGATCGATCCTGGCGCATTGCCGCACCACGAAGGGAAAGAGCAGGATCGTCCAGAGCATTTGCGGCGCGACCAGTTCCAGCTTGATGTCTCCTCCGCCGGTGATCCGCGCAAAAAATACTCCCCCGGCAACGCAGAAGATAATGGCAGCCGCCGCGATTAGCCAGTCCTGCCGGTAGCTTCGCCACACCATGCGATGCTCTATCGCGTCGATCCCGATCAGCATCACCGTCCAGAGGAACATCGCCGACCCGATCGGCTGACCGCTCATGATATCGTCGAAAAGGCCGAGCGGCACCCCGATCCAGGCGCGCCACAATTCCGGCCGCAGCAGCCGCCATGACAGCAGCAGCAATAATCCCAGCGGCGGCATGACAGGCGCTTGGGCGATCACCGGCAAGATAGTGATCGACGAACCAAGCAGCACCGTGATGACCGGCGTTCCGGCCAATCGAAAATTGGACGGAGAGCGCCCCAGCTTCGGGACATGCTGAAGATGCGGGTCGATCATGGAGCGCTGGCGTTGGCTGCCGCTTCGACTGGCGCAGCCTCAGGCGCTGCCGGATCTCCGCGAGTCACCACCTCCTCGAAAGAGCGCTCGACTATCACCGCGTCCACCTTCGATGGGTTGGCGAGCGGCACGCCATAGGCGATCTCGCCCGCGATCCGCACGACTACCGCGACCGGGATATTGGGCTGGTAAATGCCTCCAACGCCGGAAGTCACGAGGATGTCGCCGGGGCTGAACGGGTTTCGACCTGCCGCAAGCGATCGGATCTCGACAGTTCCGTCGCCCAAACCCGTTGAGATCGCCGCGACGCTATCCGTCGCGCGGCGGACCGGCACGATGTTGCTGCTGTCGGTCAGCAGCAGAACCTCGGCCGTATTGGGCGTGACGCTGTGCACACGGCCGACCAGCCCCTCCGATGCGCGCACGGGCATGCCGGGGCGCACGCCCTGCCAGCGCCCCGCGTTCAGGCGCGCGAAACGGCGAGCGCTGGAAGAGGATGAAGATATGAGCCGGGCCGTCAGCAGATCGCTTTGATCTTCATCGACCAGTTTCAGCAGCTTCTTGAGGCGCAGATTTTCCTGCGCGATGGCCTTGGCTTCGATGATGCGGTTGCGGTCGGCATCCACCTGATGGCGGAGCGCGATATTCTGCGATCCGGCGCGCCAATAGGCGGTGAGCACATCGTCAAGCGAACTTGCCCCACTCACCATATTGCGCAAACCGAGCGACGCGGGGCGGGAGATTTCCGCCGTAGCCACCCGGATCGCGGTAAACCCTGTCGGATCAAAAATCGCCACGGCAAGCAGCAGCAAGCCGATAGCCGCACCCGTAATCGCCACAACATAGCTGGCGAACAGGCTGTACTGCGCCTTGCGGTTATGGCCGGGACGTCGGCTGGATGGCCGCGCCATGCTGTGGTCCCCCTGACCTTAAGCGGTCTGCAGCACGCCCCGGAAGATCGGGTCTTCCATCGCGCGGCCGGTACCGATGGCGACGCAGGTCAGCGGATCCTCGGCGATCGTGACCGGCAGGCCGGTCTCGTCGCGCAGCTCATCGTCCAGACCCTTGAGCAATGCGCCGCCGCCGGTCAACACGATCCCCTGATCGACAATGTCGGCCGCCAGTTCCGGCGCGGTATTTTCCAGCGCGATGCGAACGCCCTCGACGATGGTGCTGATCGGCTCAGCCAATGCGTCGGCGATCTGGCCCTGATTGATCGAGATTTCCTTGGGAACGCCATTGACGAGGTCGCGGCCCTTGATGTGGATGGTCTCGCCCACGCCGTCTTCGGGGGGCTGGGCTACGCCGAACTGCTTCTTGATGCGTTCGGCGGTCGCTTCACCGATGAGCAGATTGTGGTGACGGCGCACGAACGAGACGATCGCTTCGTCCATCTTGTCACCGCCGACGCGCACTGACGTCGTATAAGCGAGGCCACGCAGGGACAATACTGCGACCTCGGTGGTGCCGCCGCCAATGTCCACGACCATCGACCCGATCGGCTCGGTCACCGGCATGTCGGCGCCGATCGCGGCGGCCATCGGCTCTTCGATCAGGAAAACCTGGCTCGCACCTGCGTTGCTCGCCGCATCGCGAATCGCGCGGCGTTCGACGCTGGTCGAACCAGACGGAACGCATATCACGATTTCGGGGAAACGCCAGGGGCGCGACTTGCCGCCATGCACCTTCGTGATGAAATGCTTGATCATCTGCTCGGCGACGTCGATGTCGGCGATCACACCATCGCGCAGCGGGCGGATCGCCTCGATCGAATCGGGCGTCTTGCCCATCATCAGCTTGGCATCGTCGCCTACAGCCTTGACCCGTTTCACGCCGTTCAGCGTCTCAACCGCCACGACCGATGGCTCATTCAGCACGATCCCGCGGCCCCGCACATAGACGACGGTGTTCGCCGTGCCGAGATCGATAGCCATATCCTGGGAGGAGAGTTTGAAAAGTCGCGAAAAGATCGACATGCTTGTTCCTGTTCAGCCCGCCCGTCCCGGCGACGCGAACCGGGGCGTTCGGAGGTCCCTGCCACGTTCCGCCGTCCCTGTCATCATTCCCTGTGATGAGGCAAAATTTTCGGGGGCAACGGCTCGCGGAAAGCGCTCGCTTGGGCTAGTCACTAATCAATGTCAATACGCCGCCTGCCTGAACATCTGGTCAATCGTATCGCTGCCGGTGAAGTGGTCGAAAGACCCGCCAGCGCGCTCAAGGAAGTCGTTGAAAACGCACTGGATGCCGGATCGACCCGCATTTCCATAAGGTTGAGCGGCGGTGGGCTCGACCGCATCGAGGTAAGCGACGACGGCTGTGGCATGGCTGCGGATGAGATCGCGCTTGCTCTGGAGCGGCATGCAACATCGAAGCTGCCCGACGATGCGATCGAGAATGTCTCGACCCTGGGCTTTCGTGGGGAGGCGCTGCCATCGATCGCCAGCGTTGCGCGGCTTTCGATCGACAGCAGGCCCAAGGGGCAGGATGGCTGGAACCGCACGGTCGACAATGGGGCTTTGTTGTCGGAAGGCCCCGCCGCCCTGCCGCCCGGCACGCGCATCACTATTGAGCAGCTTTTCGCCCGCGTACCCGCCCGCCGCAAATTCCTGCGCTCGCCTAAAGCGGAATATGCCGCTTGCCTCGATGTCGTCCGACGCCTGGCGATGGCCCACCCCGCCGTCGCCTTCACGCTGGAGCATGACGGACGGCGGGCCATCGCCGTACAGGGCGGAGAGGCGCGGGAGGACCGCGTGGCTGAACTCACTGATCGTGCGCTTGCCGAAAACCATGTCATCGTTTCGCTCGAACGCGAAGGCGTGCGCCTTTCGGGCGTGGCGTCGCTGCCGACCTATAATCGCGGCGTGGGCGATCATCAGTTCCTGTTCGTCAACGGCCGCCCCGTCCGCGACCGGCTACTGATCGGCGCGATACGCGGTGCCTATGCCGACATGCTCGCGCGCGATCGACATCCTGTAGTGGCCTTGTTCCTGGACGTCCCGCCCTTGGAGGTGGACGTCAATGTCCATCCGGCAAAGACCGAAGTCCGCTTCCGTGACCCAGCCATGATCCGCGGCATGATCGTCTCGGGTGTGCGGCGGGCTCTGGATGCGGAGGGCTTCCGCTCGGTGCAGCAAGCGGACCCGGCGAGCCTTTCTGCATGGCGGGCTGAGCCTGTCTCGCCCACGCCGATCGGCGCGCTTCCCATCTTCGAAGCCGCTCCGTCAAGCTATGCGCCTTCAGCCACATCTTTCGCTGACCGCCGCCCATCCTTCATTGCGCCACCGCCCCAAGCCCGAGCTGAAGCCGCCGCTGCCCCTGCGCCGGAGGGTAGCAGCTTTCCTCTCGGCGTCGCGCGCGGCCAGGTGGCACGCACCTACATCGTAGCGGAGGCGGAGGACGGGCTGGTGATTGTCGATCAGCACGCCGCGCATGAGCGCCTGACGCTCGAACGCATGCGCCGCGCCATGGACGGGCAGGGCGTTGCCGCACAGGCGCTGCTGCTCCCTGAAGTCGTCGAGCTGGACGAGCCCGCCTGTGACCGGCTCGAAGCGCGTGTCGAGGAGCTACGCGACTTCGGTCTCGAATTGGAGCGCTTCGGCCCCTCCGCGGTGCTGGTGCGCGCGGTGCCCGCCATGCTGGGGCAGGGCGACGTGCAGGGGCTCGTCACCGATCTTGCCGATGATCTGGCCGCCTATGACGATGCTCTGTCCTTGAAGGAACGGCTGGACCTGGTGGCTGCCACCATGGCCTGCCACGGATCGGTGCGTGCAGGACGGGTGCTGAGCGTCGCGGAGATGAACGCCTTGCTGCGCGAGATGGAAATCACGCCGCGCAGTGGACAGTGTAATCACGGGCGGCCCACATGGGTGAAGCTGGGCCATGGGGACATTGAGAAGCTGTTCGGGAGGAAATGATGATGCGCATGATCGCCAGCTTGGCTGCCCTGTGCCTATCTGCGCCAGCGCTGGCCGCAGAACCTTGTCGTGATGCGCCACTGCCGCCGGAACCATGGAGGAGCTGGAACCAGAGCGGAATGGAGACGGCGGGAGGCGAAGCGGCTTCCGCGCCCCGGCTGATCCTGGGCAAGCCGGTCATTGCGACTTTGCGTCCTTCTGCGCAGGTCCAATATGTGGTGAAACCCGAGCGCCCGTGGCCCAAAAGCCATGGCGGCCTCTTCAGTCTGGCCCTCAAGGCACCGGCACGAGTGGGGATAGGCCTGTCCGGCTCCGCCTGGGTCGATATCGTGACGGATCGCGCTCTGGTCGCGTCGGCCGCGCATGGCCATGGTCCTGAATGCTCCGGTATCCGGAAGATCGTGTGGTTTGACCTGCCCGCAGGGGTGCATCTCGTCCAATTGTCGGGTTCGGCCGAGAGCCGGATTCGAATTATGGCAGCGGATGCGCTTGCCAATCAGCCGTTGCCGCCGACGGGCAACTGAGGCGGTCGGTCCGTTCAGTTCGGACGGGTGCGAAACAGCGCGATCGGCATCATCGTCATGACCGGCTCATCCTGCTGGTTGAAGATCGTCACCTTGCTTTTGACGATGCCCATCTCCGGCCTGCTGCGGGAGCTTTTCTTCTCCACCACCTCTGACACGCCCCGCAAAGTGTCGCCCGGCCTGACCGGCCGGAGCCAGCGCAGTTCGTCTATTCCCATGGCGCCGAGGCTTGCATCCTGATGTCCGCCGGTCTGCATTTTGGCGACGAACATCTTCATGAACAGGGCCGTCGTATGCCAGCCGCTGGCTGACAGGCTGCCGAAATGTGTTTGCGCAGCTGCCTCATCCGAAAGGTGGAAGGGCTGGGCGTCAAATTCTGCGGCAAAGGCGATGATCTCGTCCCGCGAGACCGTCAGCGGACCAAAGTCCAGCCGGTCGCCGATCACCACATCTTCAAAATAGACAATCCCGCTCATTGATCCAGCACCTCTCGCCTGAGGAGATGATCTAGGCGGGCCTTACGTTTACGTCAATGTCAGGATGGGCCAATCCATTGGCATAGCGTTCGCCACAGCTTCGCCTTCTTCTCACGCGATAGCATGGCGTTGGCGCCGCTGCTGGATGGCAGGTCGATGAGCGGCAGTTCCGTGGCCGCACCGATCTGGCGGCGGCCATGAAGTGAGGCTGTCTTGCCGTTGAACGCCACAGCGCGCAGGGCAGGAAGCCTCGCGATGAAGGTGCTCAGGTCCCGCAATTCCGCGCCCCGGATCGCGCTATCGAGGCTGCCTTCACGATCGGCGCTCTCGATCACGTCCCACAGGCCAACGCCCCGCGCGCGCAATCGCTTCAGCCGCATGGCGTAGGGAAGGGCACGCAGATCCTCGCCCAAAACATCCCCCATCAGCGACCAGAAAGCGTTGCCCCGATGAGCATAATATTCGCCCTGCCTGATCGAAGCATCGCCCGGCAGACTGCCAAGGATCAGCAGCGTCGTGCGTTCATCGACGCTCGGTGGAAAGGCGGCCTTGCGCTGGGCCGGGATCTGGCCGGGCCGCAGCGTCACGGCGTCAGACGTTGAAGCGGAACAGCATGATGTCGCCGTCCTGCGTCACATAATCCTTGCCTTCCGACCGCCATTTGCCCGCTTCCTTGGCTCCGGCCTCGCCGTTGAATTGGACATAGTCTGCATAGGCCATGGTTTCGGCGCGGATGAAGCCCTTCTCAAAATCCGTGTGGATCGCCCCGGCGGCCTGCGGCGCCTTCGACCCTTTGGTCACGGTCCAGGCGCGGGCTTCCTTGGGGCCGACGGTGAAGAAGGTTATGAGGCCCAGCAGTTCATAACCCGCGCGGATGATGCGGGCGAGCCCTGCTTCGGTCAGGCCCAGAGCCTCCAGATATTCGGCGCGCTCTTCGATCGGCATGGTGATGAGTTCAGCCTCGATGGCAGCGGAAACGATCACCGCCTTTGCCCCTTCGGCCGCAGCCTTTTCGAATACGCGGGCGGAGTGCGCATTGCCCTCGGCCGCTGCTTCTTCCTCGACATTGCAGACATAGAGGACTGGCTTGGCGGTCAACAGCTGCGCCTGCGAAAAGAGCCGCTCTTCTTCCACATCCTTGGGCACGGTAAGGCGGGCGGGCTTGCCGTCGCGCAGCAGGTCGAGCGCCTGGCCCAGAACCGAAGCGGCGGCCTTAGCCTCCTTGTCGCCCTGCGCCGCCTTCTTGGCGAGGTTAGGCACGCGCTTTTCCAGGCTTTCGAGGTCGGCCAGCATCAATTCGGTCTCGACCGTCTCCGCGTCCGCGATGGGATCGACCTTGCCTTCGACATGGGTGATGTCGCCATCTTCAAAGCAGCGCAGCACATGGACGATGGCGTCCGTCTCGCGGATGTTCGCGAGGAACTGGTTACCCAGACCTTCGCCCTTCGACGCGCCACGCACCAGGCCTGCAATATCGACGAAGCTTAGCTGCGTCTCGATGATCTTGGCGCTGCCGCCGATCTTGGCGATGGTCTGAAGCCGGTCGTCGGGTACGGCGACGCGCCCCTCATTGGGCTCGATCGTGCAGAAAGGATAGTTCGCCGCCTGCGCCGCCTGCGTCTCCGTCAGCGCGTTGAACAGAGTGGACTTGCCCACATTGGGAAGCCCGACGATACCGCAACGAAAACCCATGGAACTGCCTTCACGTCAAAATGATGGCCGGGCCGATAGCCTGTTCCGCGTCCGAAGGCCAGAGCGTGCTCAGCGCCGGAAGAAGAGGGTGACCGATGCGACATGGTTCATGCGCTCATTCCCGCCTCGTTGGTTGATCAGCTGGTTGAGATAGCCGACCTCGGCGGTCGATTTGCCCATCAGCTTGATTTCGGCGCCAACGAAGCTGCGCAACTGATCGAAGCCCGCTCGCTGCCCCCAGGCGGTGCTGTTTAGCGCCGCAAAACCCTCCGCATAGACCAGCGCATTGACCGCTTGGCTGCCTGGCTTCAGCGGCTTTTCGTAACGGAGCATCTCCCGCAGCCGCCAACCCATCCCGCCGCCGTCCGAGCGCCAGCGCTGCTCCAGCCGCGTGCGGGACGATAATTCGCCGTCCCACGGTGTGCCGATCGTCCAGTTGATCTGCTGGAAACTGCGCTCTTCATTGACATCGCGACCGCCTTGTGACGGCAGGACGACATGCGCATAGCCCTGATAGATGGACAGCTTAGGGGACAGCTTCCATCCCACCGCGCCGCGCAGGAGTGTCTGGTCCGGCTGCGATGCGCCATTGCCGAAACGTGGCTGGATCTCGGCGAAATAGATGAGGTCGCCACTGACCGGCCCCATGGCAGTCAGGTTGAGCCAGACCTGCTCATCTTCCGCTGTCGCGGCGCGCGCAGTAGCGCCAGTCAGCAGGGGCGAGATACCCAAAAGAGCGCCGAGAAGGAGGGTGGCGAAGGGAACACGGAACATGGTGCGTCCCTAGTCTTTCCCCCTTGCCACCCGATTTCCTCGCCGTGACTTTTTATGTCTGTCAGGTGATGACGCTCGGCTGATCCATGCCGGTAAAGCCGCTGATATCCGCTATTTCCTGAGCAGCCCGCACCAGCGGCGCGAGCGCGTCGGCGGTGTCCATGTCGAGCTTGCCGTGGCGGTCCACATAGCGCTCGATATAGACGCGCAGCGTGGCGCCTTCGGTGCCGGTCCCCGACAACCGGAACACAATGCGCGATCCGTCCTCGAACAGGATGCGGATGCCCTGGTTCCTGCTGACGGACTGATCTGTCGGATCGGTATAGGCGAAATCATCCGCGCTCTCTACCGTTCCGCCGCTATTGGATGTGCCGGGCAGGGTGGACAGCTTATTCCGCAGCGCGGCGATCAGCGCATCGGCGCGCTCCTTGGCGATGGCTTCATAGTCGTGACGCGCATAATAATTGCGACCGTAAGTGGCCCAGTGCGTCTGCATGATTTCTGCCACGCTCTGTTTGCGCACGGCGAGGATGTTGAGCCACAGCAGCACCGCCCAGATGCCGTCCTTCTCCCGCACATGATCCGAGCCCGTCCCGGCGCTCTCCTCACCGCAGATCGTCGCCATGCCCGCGTCCAGCAGGTTGCCGAAGAATTTCCACCCGGTCGGGGTCTCATAAAGCGGGATGCCGAGCTTTTCCGCCACCCGATCCGCAGCGCCGCTGGTAGGCATCGACCGCGCGATGCCTTTGAGCCCATCGGCATAACCAGGTGCAAGATGCGCATTCGCCGCCAGCACCGCCAGCGAGTCAGAGGGCGTCACATAGCAACTGCGGCCGATGATCAGGTTCCGGTCGCCGTCGCCATCAGACGCTGCGCCAAAATCGGGCGCGGCCTCGCTCATCATCCGGTCGTATAGTTCCTTCGCATGGACGAGGTTGGGATCGGGATGGTGATGGCCAAAGTCGGGCAAGGGCGTGCCGTTGCGCACGGTGCCCGACGGCGCGCCCAGCCGCCTTTCGAAGATCTCAATCGCATAGGGCCCTGTCACCGCGCTCATGGCGTCGAAGGAGAGGGCGAAGCCTTGGGCGATCATCTCCCGAATGGCTGCGAAATCGAACAGCTGCCCCATCAGGTCGGCATAGGCCGCAACCGGGTCGACGACTTCTACCGTCATACCGCCAAGCTGGTTCGTCCCCAGCGTGTCGATGTCGATGTCCTCTGCGTCGACTATGCGATAGCTGTCGATCGCCAGCGTGCGCGCGTGGATCGCATCCGTCACCTTCTCCGGCGCCGGGCCGCCATTGCTGACATTATGTTTGATGCCGAAATCCTCGTCCGGGCCGCCGGGATTATGGCTGGCCGACAGCACGAGCCCGCCGAACGCGCCAGCAGAGCGGATGAGGTGCGATGCGGCAGGCGTCGACAATATGCCGCCTTGCCCGACCAGCACCCGCCCAAAACCATTCGCCGCCGCCATCTTCAATACGATTTGGATGACTTCGCGATTAAGGTAGCGCCCGTCGCCGCCGACGACCAGCGTCTGACCTTCGTAGCCGGTGAGGCTGTCGAACACCGATTGCACGAAGTTGGCGGCGTAATGGGGCTGCTGAAAGACGCGGACCTTCTTGCGAAGGCCAGACGTGCCCGGCTTCTGGTCATTGAAAGGCTTGGTGGCGACGGTCTGGATCACCTGTATCCTCTTGAGAAGTGGAAGGTCAGGCACCCTCTATGGCGCGGCAATGCTGCGCCGCGCAATCCATTCAAAGGATTTCGCCGTGCGGGTGAGGCGGCGGGCCGTACCGCTGCCGGAATTCGTCAGTCCGCGAGCCTCAAAGCAACCTCATTCATGAAGCGCGCGTCGTCGCCCTTCGCCAACCACTCCGCCTCCGCGCCGATCGCGCCAAGCATGTCGGCCAGCGCATCCATCTCGCTCTTGTGATAATTGCCGAGCACATAGCCATGCACTCGGTCCTTGTGCCCCGGATGACCAATGCCGATCCGAATCCGCCGGAAATCCGCCCCGACATGCGCATCGGTGGACCGCAAGCCATTATGCCCCGCATTACCGCCGCCGCGCTTCACCTTTACCTTCATCGGCGCCAGGTCCAGTTCGTCATGAAAGACGGTCACATCTTCGGGAGCCAATTTGTAGAAGCGCATCGCATCGCCGACTGACCGGCCGCTTTCGTTCATGAATGTCGCGGGCTTCAGCAGGATGATCTTTTCAGGCCCGATGCGGCCTTCCTGCACCCATCCTTGAAACTGCTTTTTGGGGGGCGAGAAGCGATACATGTCGGCGATCACGTCAGCCGCCATGAAGCCGACATTATGCCGGTGCATCGCATATTGGGTGCCCGGATTGCCCAGCCCGACCCAGATCTGCATCCCACATCTCCAAAAAAGCGAACCCCCGTCCGCCTGAACCTGCCGAAGCGCCTCTTTTCTCTATCCGGAAAAAAAGGCGGGCTTCGACAAGCTCAACCCGAACGGGGGTGAGCAAACCGGTAATCGGTTAGCCGGGTAAAGGCTTATTCGCCTTCTGCAGGCGTTTCGTTGTCGCCTTCGGCGCTCTTCAAGGCCGACGGGGCAACGATGGTCGCGACGGTGAAGTCGGTCTCATCATGTGCGGCCTTTGCGCCCTTGGGCAGCGTCACCGCGCTGATGTGGATCGATTCGCCAACGTCCAGACCCTTCAGGTCGACGACGACGTCGTCCGGGATCTCGGCTGCATCGACGATCAGTTCGATGTCATGCGCGACGATGTTCAGAACGCCGCCCTTCTTGAGGCCGGGCGATGCATCTTCATTTTCGAAGCGCACCGGCACGTTGACGTGGACGGTGGCATGTTCCGAAACGCGCAGGAAGTCAGCGTGCAGCGGACGGTCGCTCACGGGGTGGAAAGCCACATCCTTGGCCAGGGTGCGGACCTTCTTGCCGCCGACTTCGACGAAGACGACCGAATTGAAGAAGTGGCCGGTGCCGAGCAGCTTGTTGAGGAGCTTTTCCTCGACGTGGATCGACTGGGGTTCTTCATTGTTACCATAGATGACGGCGGGTACGCGGCCCTCACGGCGGAGAGCGCGGGAGGCTCCCTTGCCTGCCCGATCGCGTGCCTCGGCCGACAGCGTAAGCTGCTCGCTCATTGCGTGTCTCCAAAAGCTGATATGTCAAAATTTCCCGCAACGCCTCCAGGGATGACCATCACGGGAAGGCGGCCCTGTAGCAGAAAGGTGGGCAAAGGCAAGGGCGGGGCGCTATTGCACCCGCGTCACCTTGTATCCGCGCGCGGTGAGCAGGCCGATAAGATTGTCCCGCCCGGTCAGATGCCCCGTGCCTACCGCGATGAAAGGTCGCCCCTTCAACTGCGCGATCGCCGCTGTCCAATCCCGATTGCGCACAACCATCACAGCTTGCTCAACCGCCGCGTCCGGCTGTTCCCCCCGATCCTCACGCGCAATCGCGTCCAAGTCGCCTTTCAGCCAAGCGTGCAGGATGCGCTCGTAAAGCGCCTTCATGCCGTCCGCCTCCGCCACCGTCTGAGCGAGCAACCGCCGCTGCGAGACTTCCGGCAGCGTGTCGAACGCGCCGAACTGCCGCGCTACCGTCTCCAGTCCGCCGATCGGCTTTCCCGCATCACTGAACGCTGCGATCAGCACGGGCTCCACCCCATGATCGGCGCTCACATGCAGCGATTGCTGCGCCGCCGCCGACAGGAGCATCGCAGCCGCCCAGCTTTCATAACTCGACAACCCCCGCAGATCGGCCCCGCCATCGTCAGCGATCCGCTTCAATTCGGCCTGATCCGCTGCAGGCACCCGGCTTTCAAGCGGGGGCAGATTGGGACTGCGCCCCATCATCTCGAACACCGCCCGTGTCCGCTGCGGGTCCTGTATCTCTGCAGATTCGATTACCAGCCGATCCGAAGCCTCAATCGCGCGCGCGATTTCGCCGCTGCGCCAATCAATCCCGCGCGGCAACACATGGATCGTGCCGAACAGCCAGCCGTCCAGTCCATGGCCCTGCACCCGCCACAGCGCAGGCCCACCCTCGACGGCCGAAAAGTCCGGCTCTCGTCCGCAAGCCGCGATGAGCAGCAGCGCACACAGCCCCAACCATCGCAGCAAGCTCACTCGGCAACCCTGGCCGCCGTGAGGCCCAGATCCTTCAGCTGGTCCTGCACACTGCCCTTGCCCGCCAGATGCCCGGCGCCCACGGCGATGAACACGGTTCCCGGCTGCGCCAAGCGCTCCTTGATCCATTTGGCCCAATTGCCGTTCCGCTGGATCAGCAGCACCTGCGCCAGTTCGGGCGTCGCCTCCAGCGACTCGTTCATTTCCGCCGCCAGCTTGTCAGGATCGCCCTCCTGCCAGTGCGCGATCAGCCGCGAAAACTCCGCGTCCATCTCTGGCAGGCCATCGACGGTGGCATTGAGGAACTTGACCTGACTATCCATCGGCAGCCCCGCGAAATAGCCAAGCTGCTGCTCCACCGTTTCAAGAGCGCCGACCTTCTTCCCCGCCGTCTCCGCCGCCACCGTCAGCGTCTTTTCAGCGCCCAGCTCCGCTTCATAGCCAAGCTTCTCCAGCGGCTTCACCGCCAATGCCATGCCCGCCATCCACGGATTGAAAGGCTCGAACATCTGCCACGGCAAGCCATTTGCAGCCATCGCCGCCTGATATTTCCCGCGCGTATCGGGAGTAAGTCGGTCCGACAGCGTCACACCATCGCGGGCCAAGCCCGTGTGCGCCATGGTAGCGGCCATCGCCTGCGGGTCTTCCGGCTCCACGATCTCCAGGATCAGCTCATCAGAGCTATCGAACGCCCGCTTGATCCCGCCCTTGAACCACTGCTTCCCGGGCTTCAGTACATGGACCGTGCCGAACAGATAAATCGTCGTGTCCTCGTCCCGCAGCCGCCACAGCGCAGGCGTCACATAAGCGGCCTTCGCGGCCGAGGGACGCGCCGAGGCCTCCTGCTCCTGCGCGCAACCACTTAGCATCAGCAGGCCCGCGGCCATCAGGCGGGAAAGCGACCATTTCATATCGAGCATCGATCCATCGTCAGAAGATTTCGCCATATCCATGCGGGGCAGGGGGCATTTGAGCAAGCGGATTAACCGCGCTCGCACCCTCTTTTCCTTGACCCTAAAGCCCGCCTGCGCCAAGGCGCGCGCGATCAAACCGTCATTTTCGCAAGGGACCGTCCGTGGCGACAGGCAAGCCGCTCTCCTTTCAGGACCTGATCCTGACCCTGCACGCCTATTGGGGTCGCCAAGGCTGCGTCATCCTGCAACCCTATGACATGGAAGTCGGCGCGGGCACCTTCCACCCCGCCACGACCCTACGCAGCCTCGGTCCCAATGCTTGGAACGCTGCCTATGTGCAGCCCAGCCGCCGTCCGACTGACGGCCGCTACGGCGAAAACCCCAATCGCCTCCAGCATTATTACCAGTATCAGGTGATCATGAAGCCGTCCCCGGCGAACCTTCAGGAGCTTTACCTGGGGTCGCTGGTGGAGATCGGCATCGACCCCCTGGTCCACGATATCCGCTTCGTTGAGGATGACTGGGAAAGCCCGACGCTCGGCGCATGGGGCCTTGGCTGGGAAGTCTGGTGCGACGGCATGGAAGTCACCCAGTTCACTTACTTCCAGCAGATGGGCGGCTTCGATTGCAAGCCCGTCGCGGGCGAGCTGACCTACGGCCTCGAACGCCTCGCCATGTATATTCAGGGCGTCGACAGCGTTTATGATCTTAAGTTCAACGACGCAGGCGTCACTTATGGCGACGTCTTCCTCGCCAATGAGCAGCAGATGTCGAAATGGAATTTCGAGATCGCCGACACCGAAAAGCTGTTCCGCTGGTTCAAGGACGCCGAAGCCGAGTGCAAGGTGAGCCTTGAGGCTGGCGTCCCGCTCGCTGCCTATGATCAGGCGATCAAGGCAAGCCACGTCTTCAACCTGCTCCAGGCCCGCGGCGTCATCTCGGTACAGGAACGTGCCAGCTACATCGGCCGCGTCCGCGACCTTGCGAAGGGATCGTGCGAAAAGTGGATGGAAGTAAACGGATGGGCCGCGTGATGTGTAAGATCAATTCCGTCATCCCAGCGAAAGCTGGGATCTCATGCCTCACGCGCTTCACCATCCGGCATGAGGCCCCAGCCTCCGCTGGGGCTGCGGAGGAACTCGCATGAGCGATTTCCTCCTTGAACTCCGCTGCGAAGAAATCCCGGCCCGGATGCAGCTCAAGGCATCGGAAGACCTGGCCCGCCTCTTCACCGAGGAACTGGCAAGGGCTGGCCTCGCGCCGACGAGCATCGACAGCTTCGTCACCCCCCGCCGTCTCGCCCTGATCGCGCGCAATCTTCCTCTGGAAACCGCCGCCGTCAGCGAGGAATTCAAAGGCCCCCGCACCAGCGCCCCCGCGCAGGCGCTCGAAGGCTTCCTGCGCAAGACCGGCCTGACCCAGGGTCAGCTAGAAGACCGCGACGGCGTCTGGTTCGCCACCGTCAACAAGCCCGGCCGCGCCACCGCCGAAGTTCTGGCAGAAGCCGTCCCCACCATCGTCCGCGCCTTTCCCTGGCCCAAGTCCATGCGCTGGGGCACCGCTTCGCAGACGACCGAAAGCCTCCGCTGGGTCCGCCCATTGCAAGGCATCGTTGCGATCCTTGGCGAAGACCTTGTCGATATCGAGATCGAAGGCACGCGCAGCGGCTACGCCACGCTCGGCCACCGCTTTCATCACCCCGGCGAAATCACCATCGGTGGTGCGCACGACTATGTCGAAAAGCTGCGCGCCTGCCATGTGATCGTCAGCCACCAGGAACGTCAGTCGATCATCGAGGCCAAGGCGAACGAAGCCGCCGCCGCGAAGGGCTACACCGTGATCGAGGACAAAGGCCTCATCGCGGAGAATGCCGGTCTGACGGAATGGCCGGTGCCGCTGCTCGGCGATTTCGACCCAGCCTTCCTTGAGGTTCCGCCTGAAGTCATTCAGCTAACCCTGCGTATAAACCAGAAATATTTCGTCCTGCGCGACGCGGCTGGCAAGCTCGCGCCTGCCTTCATCTGCACCGCCAATATCGAGGCGAAGGATGGCGGCGAAGCAATCATAGCAGGCAACCGCAAGGTCCTAGCCGCGCGCCTGTCCGACGCCCGCTTCTTCTGGGAACAGGACCGCAAGACGAGCCTGGAAGACCACGCCAAGAAGCTCCAACGCATCACCTTCCACGAAAAGCTAGGCACCGTCGCCGACAAGGTAGACCGCGTAGCCAAACTCGCCCGCTGGCTGGTAGAACAAGGCATCATCACTTCTTCCCCCCTCCCGCAAGCGGGAGGGGCCGGGGGTGGGCAAGCCCCAACGGTTGCGCAACTAGCAGACCTGGCCGAACAAGCCGCCCGCCTAGCCAAGGCCGACCTCGTCACCGAAATGGTCGGCGAATTCCCCGAACTCCAAGGCGTCATGGGCGGCTACTACGCCCGCGCCGAGGGTCTTCCGGACGCCGTGGCTGACGCGATCCGCGATCATTACAAGCCGGTCGGGCAGGGAGACGAGGTGCCAACTGCGCCGGTTACGGTGGCGGTGTCGTTGGCGGACAAGTTGGATACACTACTATCGTTTTTTGACATCAAAGAGTATCCGACTGGATCGAAAGACCCCTTTGCCCTGCGGCGCGCTTCAATTGCGATCATTCGCCTGATTCTTGAAAATCGCCTCAAGATGGTGACGGACGCCCCGATCGAGTTTTGGCTTGGCCAATCGGACGAAAGTGTTGTTCTCTCCGAAAATGATGTTGAGCGTCGGCGGTTGCTCACCGTCGTGCTTGATTTTCTGTTAGATCGGTTGGGCGTTCAGCAGCGAGATGCAGGTATTCGACACGATTTCATAGAATCTTCGCGGCGGTGGAATGCTCGCGATGATGGCCGATTGGACCGTGTTAGCTTGCGAGCGTCGGCCCTCCAATCCTTCATCGCCACCGATGACGGCACCAACCTCCTCGCCGGATACAAGCGCGCCGCCAACATCCTGAAGAAGGAAGGCGTAGAAACCGCCGAAAAGGTCGAACCGACCTATGCCGCCGAACCGGCCGAAGCCGACCTGATGGCAGCCCTCGATGCAGCCGAACCGCGCGCCACCGCAGCCGTTAAGGCTGAGGATTTCGAAGGCGCCATGGCCGCACTCGCAACATTACGCGCGCCGATCGACGCTTTCTTCGACAAGGTCACGGTCAACGACGCTGACCCGGCGAAGCGATCCGCCCGGTTGGCGTTGCTGGCGCGGGTGCGGGACGCAGTTCACGCTGTCGCAGATTTCTCGAAAATTGCAGGGTAATTCGTAAGAACCGGGTCAGGAAGCGCCCGGAAAGAATAGAAGAGGCGAGGGATCATCGTAAAAGCGGGTGCGTTCATCGCCCCGCCTGTTGTAGGAATGTTGCTGCAACGCACAAATACACGGCAATCAGTGCAGGGAGAGCCGGGATTATGTTGAAAATGGAAGAGGCCAGCATGAGCACGACCGCGACGCGTTATGTCTATCGTTTCGGCGGCGGCGTCGATGATGGCGGCAAGGGTGACAAAAATCTTCTCGGCGGCAAGGGCGCCAACCTGGACGGCATGGCCGCTATCGGCCTGCCGGTGCCCCCGGGCTTCACCATCACGACTGAGATGTGCACCCGCTATTATCAGGATGGCGGCGTGTTCCCCGACAGCCTGAAGTCCGAAGTCGCGAACGGGATCGCCCACATCGAAGGCGTGACGGGCAAGAAGTTCGGCGACGCGGCCGACCCGCTGCTGGTCTCCGTCCGCTCCGGCGCGCGCATTTCGATGCCCGGAATGATGGACACGGTCCTCAACCTCGGCCTCAACGACGAAACCGTCCTCGGCCTTGCAGCCGCATCGGGGGACGAACGCTTCGCCTGGGACAGCTATCGCCGCTTCATCCAGATGTACTCCGATGTGGTGCTGGAACTGGACCATGGCGCGTTCGAGGAGGCCCTTGAAGTCGCGAAGGAAGACCAGGGCTATACCCTCGACACGGAAATGACCGCCGACGACTGGAAGGCGCTCGTGGCCGAGTATAAGGCCCTTGTTTCAAAGCTCTGGAACAAGCCTTTCCCGCAGGATGTGAACGACCAGCTCTGGGGTGCGATCAGCGCCGTCTTCGGCAGCTGGCAGGCCGACCGCGCGAAGGTCTATCGCCGCCTGAACTCGATCCCGCACGATTGGGGCACCGCCGTTAATGTGCAGGCGATGGTGTTCGGCAATATGGGCGACACCTCGGCCACCGGCGTCGCCTTCACCCGCGACCCCGCCACTGGCGAGAACGCTTATTATGGCGAATATCTGATCAACGCGCAGGGCGAGGACGTGGTGGCGGGCATCCGCACGCCCCAATATCTGACCCGGCAGGCGCGCGAGCGGGCAGGGGCCAAGCCGCTGTCGATGGAAGAGGCGATGCCGGAAACCTACGCCGAACTGGCGCGGGTGTTCCAGATTCTCGAAACCCATTATCGCGACATGCAGGACATCGAGTTTACGGTGCAGCAGGGCAAGCTCTGGATGCTCCAGACCCGCTCGGGCAAGCGCACCGCCAAGGCAGCGCTCAAGATCGCGGTCGATATGGCAACCGAGGGCCTGATCACCGAAGAGGAAGCCGTCGCCTGCGTCGATCCCGCCGCGCTCGACCAGCTGCTCCACCCGACGCTTGATCCCAAGGCGGCCCGCGATGTGCTGACCAAGGGCCTTCCCGCATCTCCCGGCGCGGCTTCGGGCGCGATTGTGTTCGACGCCGACACAGCCGAACGCCGCAACGAGCTTGGCGACTCGGTCATCCTCGTCCGTGTCGAAACCTCGCCGGAAGACATTCACGGCATGCACGCGGCCAAGGGCATCCTGACCGCGCGCGGCGGCATGACGTCACACGCCGCCGTGGTCGCGCGTGGCATGGGCCGTCCCTGCGTATCCGGTGCGGGCAGCCTGTCGATCGACAACGCCGCCAAGACTCTGCGCATCGAGGGCCGTACTCTCAAGGAAGGCGACATCCTTACAATCGACGGTTCGACCGGCGAGGTGATGGCGGGCGAAGTGCCGACCGTGCAGCCCGAACTGGCGGGAGACTTCGGCGTGCTGATGGGCTGGGCCGACAAGGTCCGCCGCCTCAAGGTTCGCGCCAACGCGGAGACGCCGCAGGACTGCCAGGTCGCGCGCGAATTCGGCGCGGAGGGCGTTGGCCTCTGCCGCACCGAGCATATGTTCTTCGACGCAGCCCGCATCACCGCCGTTCGCGAGATGATCCTCGCTGACAGCGAAAAGGGCCGCCGCGTTGCGCTCGACAGGCTGCTCCCTGAACAGCGGGACGATTTCGCACAGATCTTCATGGTGATGGCGGGCCTGCCCGTGACCATCCGCCTGCTCGATCCGCCGCTGCACGAATTCCTGCCCCATGGCGAAGCGGAGTTCGAGGAAGTGGCCAAGGCCGCGGGCGTCGGCGTAGATGCGCTCAAGCGCCGTGCGGCCGAACTGCATGAGTTCAACCCGATGCTCGGCCATCGCGGTTGCCGCCTGGGCGTCACTTACCCTGAAATCTACGAAATGCAGGCCCGCGCCATCTTCGAAGCGGCGCTCCTCATCAAGCAGCGTTCGGGCGACGCGCCGATCCCCGAAATCATGATCCCGCTCGTCGCCACGAAGAAGGAGCTGGAGCTGATGAAGGCGATCGTCGATCGCGTCGCCAGCGAGGTTTTCGCGGAGCAGGGCGCGTCGGTCGAGTATCTCGTCGGCACCATGATCGAACTGCCGCGCGCTGCGCTCAAAGCGGGCGAGATCGCCGAGGTAGGCGAATTCTTCTCCTTCGGTACCAACGACCTGACGCAGACCACCATCGGCATCAGCCGTGACGATGCGGGCCGCTTCCTGACGCAATATGTGGACAAGGGCATCTTCGCCCGCGACCCGTTCGTCAGCATCGATGTGGAGGGTGTTGGCCAGCTTATCGAGCTGGCGGCCGAGCGTGGCCGTGCGAAGCGCAGCGGCATCAAGCTTGGCATCTGCGGCGAACATGGCGGCGACCCCGCCTCCATCGCCTTCTGCGAGCAAACCGGGCTCGATTATGTTTCGGCCTCGCCCTACCGCGTCCCCATTGCCCGCCTAGCCGCCGCCCAGGCAGCGCTGGCCAGGAAGTAAGGCGCTGCCCAACCAAACCCTCTCCCGCAATCCGGGAGGGGGCTAGGGCAGGGCCGCTTCCTCACACTTCCAGATAGCGCCGCTCATGCTCGCGAACCTTCCCGGTTTCGAGCAGCCGCGCCTGTGTACGCCATTCCTCCCGCGCAATCGTTCCGGGTTCCCGCCCCAGCCGAGCCTCCAGCGCTGCCTGTTGCTCGTCACTCATCGCGCCGACCTGATCATAGCGCTGATATCCTGCCTCATGCAGGGCGGCTGCGTCCTTCGCTGAAATGCCTCTGATCCGCGTCAGGTCATGACGCTCCATGCGATCATCCCAGTTACCGGGTGCAGCAGCCGCCAATCGCGCATCCCGCTCCTTGATCGTCTGCCGGTGCGCGATCTGTTCGTCGCGCCACAGCCGCTTATATTTGCCGCGCCCGCTCATCATCAGGCCTAGCACCAGCCCGACGAGCAGCGCGATGACCAGCAATATGATCTCGTTCAAAGTGAAAGCCATGCCTCGCCTCCTTACCCCGATCCGCAACGAGCAAATGCGGGAAAAAGTTGCGCCTACGAAACTGCACCGGCGGGGCCGTAAAAAAAGTGAAAAAGGGGGTTGCCCAATCATCCGCCCCCCTCTATCTGCCGCTCCACAACGCGCCCGTAGCTCAGCTGGATAGAGCATCAGACTACGAATCTGAGGGTCGGACGTTCGAATCGTTCCGGGCGCGCCATTTTCTTTTTTCGAAGAAAATCAGCAGCATATAAGATGATCTTCAATGGTCGTCTCGACTGCCAAGCGCCAGGATATTGATCGAGCGCTCCCCACATCTGGATGTCAGCCTGATCCTAAACGGACGCCGCTGCATCAACGATCAAGCCGCTAGTGGCTCAACCACAAATGCGGCCGCTTCAGCCTGACCTCGCGATCTCAATCATCCCGTCTATATCAGCATGCAGCTCCAACTGCGCTGCTATCTCATCGAGCGCTTGCCCTACAGAGGCCGCATAATCCGCCCCCGTCGAATTCACGTTTAGCGACGCCATCAATCCAGCACGTGCGTCCGTACTGGCAAACAGGCCATGAACATAGGTGCCGTAGACGCCGCCATCGGGGCTGACCGCGCCGTCTACTCGCCCATCCGCCATTCGCGCGAAATGCCGTGCGCAGTCCGGCCCCTCGGTCAAGCCGACATGCATTTCATATCCGGTAAAGCTTTGCCCCCACGCCGTGCCTGTCACCCGCTCCAACGCTTTCGCCCCGATCAGCCGGGTGTGAACGTCAAGCAGGCCCAGGCCCTCGATCGTTTCCGGCGCTCCTTCGATACCATCGGGATCGGAAATGGCGCGGCCGAGCATCTGATACCCCCCGCAAATGCCCAGAACAGGCTTGCCCTGCCGATGATGCGCCAGGATGTCGATGTCCCATCCCTCCGCCCGCAACGCCCTCAGGTCGGCAATGGTCGCCTTTGACCCTGGCAGGATGATCAGGCTTGCTTCGGCTGGAATGGGCTGCCCCGGCGGCACCATTACAAGATCGACTTCAGGCTCCAGCTTGAGGGGGTCAAGGTCATCAAAATTCGCGATGCGCGGCAGAATGGGGCAGGCGATGACGACACGCCTCGCGCTCCGCCCTGCAACACGCTCCAACACCACGGCATCTTCGCTGGGCAGCCGAGCCGTAGCAGGCAGCCAGGGAATGACGCCAAAGCCTCGCCAGCCTGACAATTGCTCGATCTGGCGGTAGCCATCCTCGAACAGTGCGGGGTCGCCGCGAAATTTGTTGATCAGGAACCCGCGGACCATCGCTGCGTCAACAGGATCGATAATGGCTTTCGTGCCTGCAATCGCAGCGATGACGCCGCCACGATCTATGTCGCCGACCAGGATGACCGGCACATTTGCCGCCCTCGAAAAGCCCATGTTCGCAATATCGCCAGCGCGCAGATTAATCTCGGCGGGCGAACCAGCGCCCTCTACAACGACAATGTCGCATTGCTGCCGAAGCCGTTCATAGCTCTCCATCACCGCACCCAGTAGTTCTGCTCGCGCCGTGCGGAAATTGCCCGCGCCCAACGTGCCGCGAACTTTCCCATGCACGACCAGTTGTGATGTCCGGTCAGCTTGCGGCTTCAGCAGCACCGGGTTCATGTCGCTATGCGGCTCCACCCCGGCGGCCAGCGCCTGAAGCGCCTGCGCCCGGCCGATTTCGCCGCCATCGGCTGTGACGGCTGCGTTATTGGACATGTTCTGCGGCTTGAACGGGCGCACGCTGTAGCCACGACGCACCAGGGCGCGGCACAGGCCCGCAACGAGCACCGACTTTCCGACGTCGGATCCTGTTCCCTGAAGCATGATCGCGGTCATGCCGCCGCTCCTGCATGCGGCTCCGCTTCCGGTCAACCGCAGCCTTGCACCTGTACGTAGATCAGAAGGTCAGGCGCCGCCGCATCTCGACGGCATCGATGATCATCCCGCCCGCCATGAACACCGATCCGGTGCATGCGAGCGCCAGCAATTGTCCGCCAAAGCCCGGATATTGCCCCATATAGACGATGCCGCGCTCCGTCGCGCCAAGGGCAAGCGCATAGATGACCAGGAACGCCTCAAACTTCGTCTTGATCGTGAAAAGGCGCTTTATTCGGTCCATCATTCCACTCGAGCTGCGACTTGCTCTAAGGAATTAAGTCGCCCGAAAGTTGCAAATGGTCAACAAGCATTAACCACGATTGTTCGATCTGCGCGATCAGGCGGGTGTCGACCAGATCGGTGGCGACGATCTCGTCCGGCCAGCAACGCTCGACAATGGTCGCAATGGCATCCAGCTTCGCCTCGTTCATCAGAAATCGTGGATCGATATTCGCGGGATCGGCCACGACCCTCAACCTCAGGCAGGCAGGCCCGCCGCCATTGGCCATGGATTGGCGCACATCGACCGGGATCAGCTCGCGAATGGGGCCATTGCCCGCAACCAGATTTTCCAGCCACGACCAGACACTCGGGATGGCTTTCGCTTCGGTCGGCAGGATCAAGGCCATGCCGCCATGGGGCATCGTCACCAGTTGCGCATTGAACAGATAGCTTTGGATGGCTTCGGCCAGGCTTATCGCCTGCGCTGGCACTTCGATGATCTGCACGGCGGGAAAGAGCGCGCGCAGCTGCTCGTAGAAGCGGTCCTTGTCGGCAAAGGCCTGTTCATGGGCAAACAGCACGCTTTCATTGGCGACCGCGACGACGTCATTGTGAAAGGCGCCGACCGCGATCGCCTCTTCCGATTGCATGACGAACAACGTCCGTTCTGGGTTAAGGCCATGGAGTCGCGCTACCGCTTTGCTTGCCTCGACATGTTGGCGCGCGGGGTAGGGGCCGCCTGCTTGGCCATAGACGAATATCTCCACGCCCCGATCGGCATGGGCCGCGCACAGGCGCATATGATTGGCGGCCCCTTCATCGCCGAAGGGGGCCGGGATCGGCGAGTGCACCGCGAAGGCTGACTTGTCGGAAAAGACGACCTGCAACTGGGTGAAGGTCTGCGGCCACTCATGGCTGCGGTGGGGCATCGTCACCAGATTGGCCACCGTCAGATGGGCGCGCCCATCCGCCGTGTCCGGTCCCGGCGATACGGTGGCGGCATTGGCCGCCCACATGGACGACGCAGACATTGCGGCGGCCCGGATATGTGGCTCCGCTTCGCTTATGTCGGTGCCTAGCACGCTGAGCCACCGTCCGTCTGGCCGCCATTGGGGCACGAAAATGCCTTGGGTCAGGCCCAGGCCGAGGTTCGTGCGCATCTTGTCGATGCCTTGCAGGGCGGCTGCCCGCGGGTGCGATGCCGCTCCTGCATTGTTGGCCGACGCCAGATTGCCAAGGCTCAGTCCGGCATAATTGTGGCTGGGACCGATCAAGCCGTCGAAATTGATCTCCCTCACGCTCATGCGCGCGGCACCATCGTGAATGGCTGTCCCGGTTCAATCCCCAGTCGGTCGGCGCTTGGCCTGTCGAGTGATACGCTCTTGTTGCTGGCCTGCTTGACGAAGCCGTAGGTGCAGCGAAACGCCGCGCGTTCGCCGCAAGCGATCAGATGCTTTTCCCCGCCATCATCATGGACCGAAGCTAGAGTCACGTCCTGCGCATGGGCGATGGTTTGCAGCGAATTGATCTGCCCCACCATCGTCGGCCCGCCGTCGAAAATGTCGATATAGCCGGGATTGGTGAAGCCCTCCGTCTCCAGCATCCGCATCGCCGCGCGGCCATTGGGGTGGGGCAGGCCGATGACCGCCCGCGCGCTGTCGGTCAGCATGGCTGTATAGATCGGCGTCTTGGGCATCAGGTCGGCAATGAACTGGTTGCCGTGGATGGCGTTGAACTCGTCCGCTTCTTGGAATGTCATGCCAAAGAAGCGCCCGGCCAGCCCGTCCCAGAAGGGCGATCCGCCCGCTTCGTCTATCACGCCGCGCAGCTCCGCGATCACCTGGTCGCCAAAGCGCTCGCGATGGTTGCGGATATAAAGGTAGCGGCTGCGGGCGAGCAGAAGGCCAAGCCCCTCCGCCCGCTCACGCGGATGAAGGAAAAGGCCGCCGACCTCCGTTGATCCCTCCAGATCGGTGACGAGCGAGAGCATCTCCGCCCGGAACGTCCGGGTAAGTTCACGGCTGTGTTGGGTAAGAACGCCCAGCCGATAGGAATAGAAGGGCCAGCTTTGCCCGACCTTGCTGAAAATCTGGCAAGTCCCCCGAACTTGCCCGGTTGTGCAGTTTTCCAGCACCAGCAGGATGAGCTCGTCCTTAACCTCCCCACCCTCACGCCCAAGCGCCGATTCGGTCCGAGCCAGCTTCTGTTCCAGCGCCCTCCGGTCCGCAGGCAGGTTCGTAAATCCTCCCCCCGTTAGTTTCGCTAATTCATACAGGGTTTGCAGATCATCCGCCCGCGCAGTCCGCATGACAAAGCTCAACCGATCACCTCCTCAGGAAGCGCGCCTGCTAAAATCCGAGCAATGAACCAGGGGCCGCTCATCTGCGCGAGCTTATCAAACGACGCTGCCCGCCTCCAGCCTCGCAGCGGCTTTTAGATGAGCGCTTTAAATTCCTGCAATATGTCCCGGTAAAGCTTGCGCTTGAACGGAACTATGACGTCGGGCAGGGCTTCCGGGTCGATCCATTTCCACTGCGAGAATTCGGGATGCGGGGTAGCGATGTCGATGTCGCTGTCACTCCCAAGAAACCGCGCCAGGAACCATGTCTGGCGCTGCCCGCGATATTTGCCGCCCCAGAGCTTGCCGACCAGCTCCGGCGGCAAGTCGTACAGATGTTCGTCCCGGGCCTTTGCGATGATCTCGACATGATCCGGGCTGATCCCGGTTTCCTCGCCAAGTTCACGGAAGGCTGCTTCCTTTTCTTCTTCCCCCGGATCGATCCCACCCTGTGGCATTTGCCAGGCCTCGACCTGACTATCGATCCGCTGCCCGACGAAAACCCTGCCGTCCATGTTGACGAGCATCACGCCGACACAGGGCCGGTATCCGAGTTCTGAATTATTTGGCACGGAAGCCATGCTGTCCCCTGATCAATTTCCTGTCCGCTGCCACTGAGCTACGGACTTTGCGCGATACAAAGATAAGCCGCCAAGCATTGGGCGTCCATGAGCTAAAAAAACACAGTGCCGTATCTGGACAGCTTTTCGCGTTGAATGGGTCGAGGGCTTGGAAGGCCGGTGCAGCAGTGGCAAAGCTGTCACATGTCTGATCCCGTAATCCTGTGGTTCCGCCAAGACCTTCGCCTTTCCGACCAGGCTGCTCTCGCCGCCGCGGTGGCGGAAGGGCCTATCATTCCGGTCTACATCCTGGATGACACGACTCCAAAGCAATGGAAGATGGGGGGCGCGCAACGATGGTGGCTTCACCATAGCCTCAAGTCCCTGGATGAAAGTCTCCGCCGCAAAGGATCGCGCCTCATCCTGCGCAGGGGAGAGAGCGTCGAGCAATTCCAGCGCTTAACTCGGGAAACTGGCGCAAAGCGGGTGCATGCGCTCGCCCATTACGAACCTTGGTGGCGTAATGCGGAAAAGGCAGCCGCCCAGCACGTCGACCTTCAGTTGCACGATGGCATGCTGCTATTGCCGCCCGGCTGTGTCCGAACGGCTGGCGGGAATCTCTATCAGATATACACGCCTTTTGCCAGGGCAACTATGCAGCACATGCCCCCTCCGGGCCCCACGCCCGCGCCGAGCAAGATCGGCGCGCCGGAAAAATGGCCGACAAGCGAAGCGCTCGATGCCTGGGATCTGCTGCCAACCAAACCGGATTGGGCCGCTCGTTTTTCTGAGGATTGGTCGCCGGGAGAAGCAGGAGCGCGTGAGAATGTTGCGGCCTTCATGGACGAAGCGGACGAGTATGATATCGCGCGCAACCTTCCGTCGATTGAGGGCACATCACGCTTGTCACCTCACCTGCACTTTGGGGAGGTCTCTCCCGCTTATGTGTGGCATCGCATCAGTGACGCAGCCAAGGATGCGACGACTTTCTTCAAAGAACTGATCTGGCGGGATTATGCCTTTACGCAGACTTGGTCGCTGCCGACTTATGGGTCGAAAAATGCACGGGCCGACTTCGACAAGATGCCCTGGCGCGACCTGCACGAAGCAGGTGGGGATTTCACGGCGTGGAAGCAGGGGCGGACAGGCTACCCGATAGTTGATGCCGGTATGCGACAGCTTTGGACAACCGGCTGGATGCACAACCGCGTGCGCATGATCGCCGCTAGTTTCCTCATCAAACATCTACTCATTGACTGGCGACATGGCGCGCAATGGTTTTGGGACACTTTGGTCGACGCGAATTACGCGAACAACAGCGTCAACTGGCAGTGGGTGGCTGGCAGCGGTGTCGACGCGAACCTGTTCACCCGTATCATGGCCCCCTTGACGCAATCTCCAAAATTCGATGCCGCTGACTATATCAGAAGGTGGGTACCCGAATTGGCGCAACTCGATGACAAGACGATCCATGACCCTGACGCCTATGATGTCCGGCCCACCTCCTATCCTTCGAAGCGGATCGGGCATCGTGAGGCGCGGGAGCGTGCGCTGGCGGCTTATCGGCGCACCAGAACTTGAAGGTGGGAAACAGGTGAGAAGGGTAGAGGCTAAGGGATGAACGCTGTCGATCCCAGGCGTGGCAGAGGAGCACCTGCTGTTCGGCGATTGCCCGACGAGCAGTCGCCCGGGTGGTCGGCGCGTTTAGCCGCGCCTCATTTCCACCGCTTGCTGGACCGCATCGACGTCGGTCTGGAGAAGGGCAAGCTCGAAGCCACGCTGCCGGACGGCACGACGAGGGTGCTGGGCGGGCGATCGGCAGGTCCTGTTTGCGAGGTCCGGCTGGTTCGTTGGCGCGCCTTGTTGCGATTGATCACAGGCGGGTCGGCTGGATGGTACAAGGCGTGGGCGGCGGGGGAGTGGAGCAGTCCAGATCCTGTCCCGCTGTTCGAGCTGTTCATGGCAAACGCCGTCACCTTGGGCAATGTTGCCCGCCCAAATGGGCCGGGTCGTTGGTTAGCCCGGCTTGCACACTGGCTTCGGCGCAATGATCGAAGAGGGTCGCGCCGCAACATCGCTTACCATTATGATCTGGGTAACGATTTCTACCGCCTGTGGCTCGACCGCGACATGCATTATTCCAGTGCGCTCTTCCGCGACCCTGATGACCGAATCGAAAGCCTCGAACGCGCGCAGCAGCGGAAAGTTGATGCTATCCTTGATCGGCTCGACCTCAAGGATGGCCATGCGCTGCTGGAAATCGGTTGCGGTTGGGGCGGGCTTGCGGAGCAAGCGCTCCATCGCTGCGCCATCCATTATGACGGCCTGACCCTTTCAACCGAGCAAGCCGACTATGCGCGAGAAAGGCTCGGAGAAGGACCCAATATCCTCCTGCGCGATTACCGGGATGCAGAAGGCCAATATGACGCTATCGCCAGCGTCGAAATGATGGAGGCCGTTGGTCAGGAATATTGGCCCGCCTATGTTGCCGCGATCAGCAGGCTGCTGAAGCCGGGCGGTCGGGCTGCGATCCAGTATATTCTGATCGATGATGCGATTTTCGAGCAGTATGCGCGCGGCGCCGATTTCATTCAGACATACATATTCCCCGGGGGGATGCTGGTATCCGAAAGCCGTTTTCGCGCGCTGGCGGAAGCCGAGGGGCTGGAGTGGCGCGACGTCCACCATTTTGGCCGACACTATGCGGAAACGCTGAGGCGCTGGCGGGAACGATTTGATCGTGTCGTCGACCGCGGTCTTCTTCCCGCCAGCTTCGACCAGCACTTCGTGGCGCTGTGGCGCTACTACCTCATGTATTGCGAAGGCGGCTTCAGGGGCGGCACGATTGATGTAGCCCAGGTGACGCTGGTCAAACCGGGATGACCGATCAATCTATGCGCTGGTGATAACCATTCGGCCTGTCTGAAAGGACGAGGTCAGCGATCGCTTGGCCAACGACTTCCGGATCCTTTACCGTTGCCGGATCTTCGCCAGGATAGGCCCTCGCTCGCATGGCTGTGCGCGTCGCGCCGGGATCCATAATATGGGTGCGAATGGCGGAGATATTTTTCACCTCCTCGCCATAGGCGCTTACAAGCGTCTCGAGTGCTGCCTTGGACGCGCCATAAGCGCCCCAATAGGCACGCGGCGCACTCGCGACCGACGACGTGATCGCGACGACGCGCGCATCGGTGCTCGCGCGGAGCATGCCATCAAATGCCGCTATCAGGGCCTGAGGCGCCGCGATGTTGAGCGTAAGCTGCCGGGCAAATTCCTTTACATCGATCGCGGGCACCGCAGCGAGGCTCCCGAGCGTTGCGGCATTAAGCACCAGGACATCCAGAGCCTGCCAGCGGCCAGACACCGCCTGCGCCAGCCGTCCTATGCTCTCTCCATCGACAAGATCGAGCGGGGCTATGGTCGCGCTGCCCCCGGCGCCGTGGATATATTCTTCCACCTCTTCAAGCCCGCCCGCCGTTCTGGCCGTCAGGATGACGTGAGCGCCTGCGGCGCCCAACGCCTTTGCGGTTGCGGCGCCGATCCCACGGCTTGCGCCGGTCACCAGGGCGAGCTTACCGGAAAGAGGAAGAGTGGACATGAAGCATCCTGTTCGCCCCTGCTAGGAAAAGAAGGGCCAGTTTAATTGAGAAGAGGATGGCTGCTCAGGCCAAGCAGCCACCCGGATATGATCCAGCTATCAGACGACCCGCTCAGCGAGCAGTTCAAGCTGGTTCTGCACCACGGCATCGTCCTGGTCCGTCAGCGTGGTCGGATAGTCGCCCGTGAAGCAGGCGTCGCAATATTGCGGACGGATGTCAGCCCGCTTCGCCTCGCCCAAAGCCTTGTAAAGCCCGTCTATCGAGATGAAGGACAAGCTGTCGGCATGGATGAAGTCCTGCATGCCGCCGATGTCCAGACGATGCGCCAACAGCTTCGTGCGTTCGGGAGTATCGACGCCATAGAAGCAGCTATGCTTTGTCGGCGGGCTGGCGATGCGCATATGCACTTCCTTGGCCCCGGCCTCGCGCATCATCTGCACGATCTTGAGGCTGGTCGTCCCCCGGACGATCGAATCATCGATAAGGACGATGCGCTTTCCGGCGATCAGCGCGCGATTCGCGTTGTGCTTGAGCTTGACGCCGAGGTGCCGGACCTTGTCGCCAGGCTGGATGAAGGTCCGCCCGATATAGTGCGAGCGGATGATCCCGAGTTCAAAAGGCAGGCCGGATTGCTGGGCATAACCGATCGCTGCGGGCACACCGCTGTCAGGCACGGGTATGACGAGGTCGGCATCGACCGGGTTTTCGATCGCGAGTTGGGCACCGATCGCCTTGCGAACCGAATAGACACTGGAACCATCCACAATCGAATCAGGCCGACTGAAATAGACATGCTCGAAGATGCAGGGGCGGGGATGAACTTCACCGAAGGGGCGATGGCTCCGGACCTGGCCATCATGCGTGACGATGACAAGCTCGCCAGGATCGATGGAGCGGATATGCTCCGCGCCGACGACATCGAAAGCCACTGTTTCGGAGGCAAAGATGGTGGCCTCGCCCAGCTTCCCCATCACCAAAGGCCGGATGCCAAGCGGATCGCGGCACGCGATCATGCCTTCTGGCGTGGTGACGATCAGCGAATATGCGCCTTCGATCTGCTTCAAGGCGTCGATGAACTTGTCGAGCAGCGTCCGGTAGGTCGATGTCGCGACCAGATGGATGATCACTTCTGTATCGGATGTCGATTGGAAGATGGAACCCCGGCGGATCAGTTCGCGACGCAGCTTCATCGCGTTGGAGATATTGCCGTTGTGGGCGACGGCGAAACCACCGGAATTCAGCTCTGCATAGAGCGGCTGCACATTGCGGAGCGAAGTTTCGCCGGTCGTCGAATAGCGGACGTGGCCGGAAGCCGTGTTGCCCGGCAGGCCGCGAATCACTTCATCACGGTCGAAATTGCCTGCGACATGGCCCATCGCGCGGTGCGTATGGAAATCATGGCCATCCCAGCTGGTAATACCGGCAGCTTCCTGACCGCGATGTTGCAGGGCGTGAAGGCCAAGTGCGACGATCGCCGAAGCGGTCTCCGCCTGGATGACTCCGAAAATGCCGCATTCCTCACGCAGCTTGTCGTCGTCGAACGGGTTTGTCGTAAACATGGGTGCGAGCGGGTCCATAGCCGATGCCGTGCCTCAAAAGGGCTGCTGCGCGCGCATATAGTGGTTCGATCCTGATTTGTCGCCTGCTTGAAACAAAAAAGGCTGTCGACGGGTGTACGCCCGAAGTTCTGTGCGCGGGCGGAGATGGAAAAGCGCTACTGGCTTTGCGCGATGGGCAGAGCTAAAGAGCCTGTCCAAATGCATCGCTTTGCCAATCCTGCCCGCTTCCTGAAGATCGCGCGGCCGCTGACCGCCTGGCTGTTCTGGCCGGGGCTGATATTGCTTTTGGTCGGCGCGGGCTGCGGCTTGTTGCTCACTCCTGCTGACTATTTGCAGGGGCAGACGGTCAGGATCCTCTATATCCACGTACCCGCGGCATGGCTGGGAATGGCAGGCTGGGCGGGCATCGCGATATCGGCGCTGATGCAGCTTGTCTGGAGGCACCCGCTGGCCGCCGTGGCCGGACGGGCGATCGCTGTGCCGGGCGCGTTATTTACTGCCATCTGCCTTGTTACGGGGGCCATCTGGGGACGCCCTACCTGGGGAACTTGGTGGGAATGGGATGGCCGGATGACGTCGATGCTTGTGCTGTTCTTCCTTTACCTGGGCTATATCGCGCTAGCCAATGCGAGTGCCCGGCAGGATCAGGGCGGCGTCAGTCCCGTCACCGCGATTTTCGGGCTGGTGGGGGCGGTGAATATTCCCATCATCAATCGCTCGGTGGTGTGGTGGAACAGCCTGCATCAGGGCCCAAGCATCACGTTGCGCGGGTCGAGCATCGACCTTTCCCTTCTCTGGCCGCTAGGCTTCACCCTCACGGGGTTTTCCCTCCTCTTCGGCGCGATCGTGCTGATGCGGATGCGGACCATATTGGCGCGCAACAAGGTCGAGGCGCGAATGCAGCGGCTGGCGCGGGGATAAAGACATGAATCAGTGGGCTTTTGTCGGCAGCGCCTATGCGCTGACTTTCCTGGGCACGTTTGTCCTGTGTCTTTCCTGCTGGCGCTCGATGCGGACCGCAGAAGCGGCGGCGCAAAAGCTGACGGACAGGTCATGAAGGCAAAGCATCAGCGCCTGATCCTGGCGATCGTCGCGCTCATAGCCTTGATCGGCGCGGGCTTGCTTGCGGCCTCAGCATTGCGAGACGAAGCCGCTTACTTCTATGCGCCTGCCGACGTCCGCGCAAAAGGCGTGGAAGCAGGGAAGGCCATTCGTCTCGGCGGCATGGTGGTGAAGGGCAGCCTGAAGCGCGCAGCAGACGGCGTGACCATGCATTTCGACGTGACCGATGGAAAAGCGACCGTCCCTGCCGTTTTTAAGGGGATTGCGCCCGATCTGTTCAAGGAGGGGTCTGGTGTAGTCGCGGAAGGGGCGTTCGATAGCGCGGGTACCTTCGTCGCCACAAACCTGCTGGCAAAGCATGACGAACGCTACATGCCCCGGGAGCTGGAAGGCCTCCAATATAATGAAACGACCCACGAGATGAAGGCGGGCCAGTGAGAGCGATGTTCTTTACCCTCCAGGTTCAGCGATCGGAGCGGGCGGCATGATAGCAGAAGCAGGTCTCGCCGCACTTTGGCTGGCAGCAGCGCTGGCATTCCTTCAACTGGGCCTGGTATCTTTCGGGCTTGCGGGAAAGAAGAGCGAATTGCTGCAGGCCGTGCGGCCCGTGGCTGTGGCTCAAGGTGTGCTGACCGCTATCGCTTTCATCGCACTTATCACGTTGTTCATGCGGTCCGACATGTCGGTGTTGCTGGTTGCCACCAACAGCCATTCAATGAAGCCGTGGCTTTACAAGTTCGCCGGTACATGGGGCAATCATGAAGGGTCCATGCTGCTCTGGGTGACCGTCATGGGTGTCGCTGGCGCGGCAGTTGCCCTGTTCGAACGCGCGCTGCGCCGAGACACGCACATGGCAACGCTGGGCGGGCAGGCTGCGATCAGCATCGGTTTCTATGCCTTCCTCCTTTTCGCTTCCAATCCTTTCGCACGAATCAATCCGCCTGCCGCCGATGGCCAAGGACTGAACCCGCTATTGCAGGACCCGGGCCTCGCCTTCCATCCGCCTACTTTATATCTTGGATATGTAGGGCTCTCGGTGGCGTTTTCCTTCGCCATCGGCGCGTTGCTGACGAGGCAGGTCGATGCTTCTTTCGCGCGTGCAATGCGTCCTTGGGTACTCGCCGCGTGGATACTTTTGACGCTCGGGATTACGGCGGGGAGCTACTGGGCCTATTATGAACTGGGCTGGGGCGGCTGGTGGTTTTGGGACCCGGTGGAAAACGCTTCGCTGATGCCGTGGCTGGCGGCGACCGCGCTTCTGCACAGCGTCACGGTTCTCGCGACCCGCGACGCCTTGCGGGCCTGGACCGTGATGCTGGCGGTCATCGCATTTTCGATGTCGATGGTGGGCACATTCCTAGTCCGGTCGGGCATATTGACCAGCGTCCACGCCTTCGCAGTAGACCCCGAGCGTGGAAGCTTCATTCTCATACTGCTGGGGATCTACATTGGCGGTGCGCTAGCGCTCTTCGGTTGGCGGGTCGGCGCGGTTCGCGAAGGAGCACCCTTCGAACTCGTCAGCCGCGAAACCATGCTGGTGGTCAACAACCTGCTGTTGTCGGTCATCCTTGGCCTTGTACTCATCGGAACGCTCTATCCGCTTCTGACCGAGGCATTCGGGTATAAGGTGTCGGTAGGTGCGCCCTATTTCGACCGAATCGCAGGCCCAATCGCGCTCATCCTGATGATTGTCATGGCGGCGGGGCCTCTGACGCGCTGGCGCAAGGATAGCCTGGCCCAAGTCGGACGGCGCATGATCGTTCCAGCGAGCATCGCGCTGATCGCTCTTGCCGCTTCGGCCATTCTGGCATGGGGCAGGATCGGCGTACTCCCTTTCCTTGGCCTGGTCATCGCAGTGGCTGTGGCCGCAGGAAGCGTCGCCCCGCTTTGGAAGCGCAACTTGCGCCGAACGCCGCTTTTCACCTGGGGAATGGTGATCGCCCATCTGGGTTGCGCGGTTAGCCTGGCTGGCATGGCTTGCGATTCGGCTTTCACGGTAGAGCGGCTCGCTGCAGTCCGCCCGGGAGATGTGGTGGAGGCAGCTGGCTGGAAGTTGCGGCTGACAAGGATAGTGCCGATCGCGGGCGATAACTGGACCGCGTTACAGGCGGACATGGAAGCGAGCCGGAACGGTGGCCCGCCGGTTGATCTGCATCCGCAATCTCGCTTTTTCCCATCGCCGCCCACTACCACGACTGAGGCAGCCTTGCTGACGCGCTGGAATGGCCAGCTTTATGTGGTGCTGGGCCAGGAAGCGGATCAGGGCCGCTGGCAATTGCGGGTGTGGTGGAAACCCTTTGTCACGCTTATCTGGTTTGGCGGCGCGATGATAGCGTTGGGAGGCGCGTTGGCGCTGGTGGGCCGGGAACGGCGCGGCTGGTTGCTCAAGTGGCGCGGCAGGATGGCTGCGGCATGAGGAAGTTGTGGATCTGGCTGCCCCTTGCGCTCTTCGCGGGATTTTTCATTCTCTTTGCCAGCGGTTTGCTGAAGCCTGATGATCGCGTCATTACGTCGAAGCAGGTGGGCAAGGCGCTCCCTGACTTCAGCCTGCCGCCAGCAGCGAGTGACCGGCCTCCGCTCACGAGCCGTGACCTTGCGACAGGTAAGCCCCGCCTGCTGAACATCTTCGCCAGTTGGTGTGTCCCTTGCGCCGCTGAGGCGCCTCAGCTGCTCGCTTTGAAGCAAGCAGGGGTCGAAATCGATGCCATCGCCATCCGCGATGCCCGGGAGGATGTGGATCGTTTTCTGGCCCGCTATGGCAATCCTTATGCTCGGATCGGGCTGGACGCGCGTAGCAGCGTGCAGATCGCGCTTGGTTCATCGGGGGTCCCGGAAAGCTTCGTGATCGATGGCAAGGGCCGGATCGCCTACCAACATGTCGGCGACATACGAGCGGACGATGTTCCAGTGATCCTCCAACGCCTGGAGGATGCGCGGTGAGAAGCCTGCTCGTTCTCCTCGTACTGCTCTTGAGTTCGCCTGTTTGGGCGCAATCGGCACTGCCACCTGCTCCCTATGCTGATCGGCAGATCAGTGACCCCGCGCTGGAGCGGGAGGCAAAGGCATTGATGGAGACGATCCGCTGCCTTACATGCCAGAGCCAATCGATCGCCGACAGCAATGCAAGCATGGCGGGCGATATGCGATCGCAGATCAGGGAAAGGATCATGGCCGGGGAAGAACCCGAGCATATCCGTCATTGGCTGATCGAACGATATGGCGATTGGGTAAGCTATGAACCCACGGCTGATCCGGTTCTTTGGCCGTTATGGGGCGCGCCGCTATTGCTGATCGGCCTTGGCTTGCTGCTGTTGCGCGGCCGCATCAAAAGGGGAGGTCGCCGATGAATGGCTGGCTGATAGCGGCGATTTTTGCAGTCAGTCTTATGGCGCTGCTTGTCGCGGTGGGGCGAATTCCGCGTATGTCATGGGAGCTGACGGCTGCGGCTGTACTGCTGGGGCTTGCCGGTTATGCCTGGCAAGGAAGCCCGGGACTGGCTGGGCAACCGAAGATCGCATCTACTGCCGCAGCCGGCGGGCAATTTGACGAGCAACTCGCCGAACGCCGCCACGGTATGGCGGAACGCTATGGCAAGGCTGGCCAATGGTTGATGGTTTCGGACGGACTTGGCAGGCAAGGCAAGACCAAGGAGGCGGCCAATGTCCTGCTCGCGGGCCTCAAGCAGTCGCCTGATGATCCAAATCTGTGGCTCGGCTTGGGCAACGCGCTGATAGCGCATGCCGGGGGAGTGGTGTCGCCCAGCGCCGACTTCGCCTATCGTCGCGCGATGGCGCTGGACCCCGATGCCCCTGCGCCACCCTATTTCTACGGTCTGGCCCTTGTTCGCGCGGGCCAACTGCAAGCAGCCAGGGAGCTTTGGGCGCCGTTGGCGGCCAGCGCGCCCCAAGGGTCCCAAATCAAGGCGGAACTTGAACTCAATATTGCGCGTATCGACGCAATGCTGGTGGCAGGGGCGCCTGTGGCTCAGTGACTTGGCGCACAATTGCGCTGGTCGTAGAGGCATGGTAGGGGCGCGCCGTCTTAATGGGCGAGCGGGCGTTTTCCCGTTCATCGCCTTTGCTTGAGTGTCGTATGAATATGACCATCTGGCGTTTCCCCCATGGCTGATCAAATGGCGAGCGGAGTCGCTCACGCCGATGATGAGGCGGCCGAAGGGCATGGTCACGCGCGTCAGAAGGCGACGCTGAAGCTCGTAGTCGGGGCAGTGGGTATCGTTTTTGGCGATATCGGCACCAGCCCGCTTTACGCTTTCCGCGAAACTTTTGCGGGCCACCATCACTTGGCGCTCGATCCCGATCACATTCTAGGCGTGATCAGCCTGATGTTCTGGTCGATGATGCTGGTCGTGACGCTCAAATATGTCACGATCATCATGCGAGCCGACAACAAGGGCGAAGGCGGTAGTCTTGCGCTGCTTGCGTTGATCAACGGCCAAACGAAAACGCAGCGATGGTCGCGTGGTATCGTGCTGTTGGGAGTGTTCGCGACCTCGCTGTTCTATGGCGACTCCATGATTACTCCGGCGGTGTCGGTGCTGTCGGCGGTAGAAGGGCTGGCCGTCTACAACTCCCAGCTCGCGCCAGCGATCCTGCCGGCTGCGGTGATCATATTGCTCGGGCTGTTCTGGATGCAGGGTCTTGGGACAAATCGTGTCGCTGCCTTTTTCGGTCCGATCATGCTCATCTATTTTGTGACGATCGCGGCACTGGGTGTGATCAGCATCGTGAAGACGCCCGGCATTCTCTACGCCTTCAACCCTTATTGGGCGGTGATGTTTTTCCTCACCGATCCGCTTCCAGCTTTCCTCGCCCTTGGCGCGGTCGTTCTCGCGGTGACCGGGGCGGAGGCATTATATGCGGATATGGGCCACTTTGGACGTAGCCCGATCCGGGTGTCATGGCTCTTCTTCGTGCTCCCGGCATTGATGATGAACTATATGGGGCAGGGCGCTCTGCTCTTTCGCGAGGGCGCGGCTGCCCTGCACAGCCCCTTTTACCATCTTGCCCCTCAATGGGCGCAGTTGCCCTTGGTCGGTTTGGCGACGCTGGCCGCGATCATCGCAAGTCAGGCCGTCATATCCGGTGCATTCTCTGTCACGCAGCAGGCGATCCAGTTGGGTTTCATGCCCCGTCTGCGGATCGCCCACACCAGTGCCTCGACAGCTGGCCAAATCTATATCCCCATGATCAACTGGGGATTGATGGTCATGGTGATCCTGCTCGTGCTGGTGTTCCAGACGTCGTCCAACCTCACGGCAGCCTATGGCATCGCGGTGACCGGCGCGATGTTCATCGACAATCTGCTATTGACGGTTCTGCTCTACCGGCTGTGGAAATGGCGCTGGTATTATTCGGCGCCTCTGCTGGCGGTCTTCTTTATCGTTGATGGCGCATATCTGGCCGCGAACTTCACCAAGGTGCCCGACGGCGGCTGGTTCCCGCTGCTGATCGGGTTCGTTGTCTTCACGCTGCTGACGACCTGGTCGCGCGGCCGCCGTCTTGTCCAGGACCGCCTGCGTGAAGGAGCCATGCCGATCCCCGTATTCGTCGCTTCGGCGGCTAACAGCGCGGTGCGGGTGCCCGGCACCGCTGTGTTCATGACGTCGACGTCGAACGGCGTTCCGCACGCTTTGCTTCACAACCTGAAGCACAATAAGGTTTTGCATGAACGAGTCATCTTGCTGACCGTAAAAATCAGGGACGTTCCGGTTGTTGAGGATGACGGCCGATGCAAGCTGGAGGACCTGGGCAAGGGCTTCTTCCGGCTTGTCCTGGAATATGGGTTCATGCAGGAACCCGACGTCCCGGCGGCGCTCAAGAATGTGACGGGCTGCGGCCAGGCATTCCGGATGATGGAAACCAGCTTCTTTCTGGCGCGGCAGACATTGTTGCCGTCCGCCAAACCGGGAATGCCGTTGTGGCGGGAAAAGATTTTCGCGTGGATGCTGCGCAACGCGGAAAGCGCGATGGAATTTTTCCGATTGCCCACCAATCGCGTCGTCGAACTGGGTAGCCAGGTAGAAATCTAGATGCGCAAAAAGGGCGCGACCATCAGGCCGCGCCCCATCATATTTCCAGCGGCAGCTGATCAGGCCGCATCGCGATCCTTGTTGATCTCGACGAGCTGACCGCCATTGATCGAAATCTTTTTGGGCTTCATCGCTTCAGGGATTTCACGGACGAGTTCGATCGTCAGCAGGCCGTCCGCAAGATCGGCTTTTTCCACCCGCACGAAGTCAGCAAGCTCAAAGCGCCTCTCAAAGCTGCGATTGGCGATGCCGACATGCAGGAATTTGGAACGATCGGAACTCGCGCCATCGTCCTTGCGTCCAACGACCTGCAGCAGGTTCTGCTGCGCGGTGATGTCGATCTCATCAGTCCGGAAACCCGCGACGGCGAGCGTCACCCGGTAACGGTCCTCAGACAGCCGCTCGATGTTGAAGGGGGGGTAATTATCGCCCTGCTGCAGTCGTGCATTGTTTTCGATCAGGTCAAAGAGGCGATCGAAACCGACGGTGGAGCGGCGATAGGGGGTAAGGTCAAAACCACGCATGTCATAATCTCCATCAGAGCAAAATGAACATACCGGACCCTGAAAGGCGTCCGGCGATACGATGCGCGACCCCATATGGCGGCCGTGCGCGGTTGATATGGTTGAAGGAAATCGGGTTTCAAGAGGATTTCGTCGGGTGAATCAAAAGTGCCCGGACCGTGTTTCCACGATCCGGGCACTAATGGACGATTGCTCGTCTCCCCCTTGGCCTGCCTCGACCACTTCTCAGCCCCCTAAGCTTGAAGTGGGAAGCAGTATCCCTGAACCACGGCCATTAACCTGTGCTTCGCTGACTTTGCTATGGCGCGCGAAGGCCGCTGTCACGGGCTATTTCCGCGCGGCAATATTTTCCCTTCGCGCCTGTGGCTGAGGTGCAACAATCCACGGTGCTTGCCGTTAGTTGAGACCCTGCTAGACGGGCATGAACAAACATCACGCAAAGGGCCGTTCGCGCCACATGATCTTATCACGCTACGAACGCATGATCGCCAAGCGCTATCTGCTGCCTGGCAAGGGCGAAGGGTTCATCTTTCTAGTTGCCGGGATCAGTCTCGCCGCAGTGATGCTCGGGGTCGCCGCGCTCATCATCGTGATGAGCGTGATGAATGGATTTCGGGCAGAGTTGTTCGACAAGATCGTGGGGTTGAATGGCCATGCCGTGGTGCAGGGCTATGGCGGACGACTGCCGGATTGGCGTTCGATCCTGAACGAGGCGAAGGCAACGCCGGGCGTGACCAGTGCCACTCCGCTGATCGAACAGCCGCTGCTCGGCAGTTTTCAGGGTCGGGTGGAAGCTGTCCTTGTCCGGGGAATGACCGTCAACGACATCAGGAATAACGCGACGCTCAAGGCCAAGGTGCTCGCGGGGAGCATGGATAATCTCACCGCCAATGCGGGCAAGGTTGGCATAGGTTCAAGGCTGGCTGAAAACCTGGGCCTCCAGCTAGGCGACAGCATCACGATCATCAATCCCGCAGGTCGTTCCACGCCTTTTGGCACTGTGCCGCGCCAGATATCCTACCAGGTCGCCGCGATTTTCGAGGTCGGTGTGTATGATTATGACAAAGCCTTCGTGGTGATGCCGATGGAGGATGCGCAAACCCTGCTGCTCTTGGGTGACGTGGTTGGCATGATCGAGGTGGAGACGGTCGATGCTGATCGGGTCGGGACCATCCTGCAGCCACTGGCCGGAAAGGTGGCGGGCCGGGCGGTCGTCACCGACTGGCGACAGATGAACGCATCTCTTTTCGAAGCGCTGGCGGTTGAGCGGGTTGCGATGTTCGTCGTTCTTTCGATCATCGTGCTGGTCGCTGTCTTCAACATTCTTTCATCGCTGATCATGCTCGTTCGCGCGAAGACCCGCGACATCGCAATCCTCCGCACAATGGGCGCGAGCAGAGTTGGATTGGTGAAGATCTTCATGACGGTTGGCGTGACGATTGGATCGCTCGGGATGGCGGCCGGGATGGTGCTTGGCTTCACTTTCCTGTTCTTCCGCCAGAGCGTCGTCAACGCGATCCAGTTCATGACCGGTCAGAACCTGTGGGACCCCTCGATACGCTTCCTGACCGAACTGCCGGCAAAGCCTGACCCGGTTGAGATCACAATCATCTGCCTTATGGCACTGGTCTTCAGTTTCCTCGCGACGCTGTACCCGGCGTTCAAGGCTGCCAATACCGATCCTGTGCAGGTGCTGCGCTATGAATGACATATTGAAGGTTGCGGACCTGAAGCGCAGCTTTACCCAAGGCGGCGTGACGATCGAGGTTTTGCGCGGCGTCGACCTGACCGTAGGGCAGGGCGAGATCGTGGCGCTGCTGGGGCCCTCAGGGTCCGGCAAGTCGACGCTGTTGCAAGCGGTCGGGCTGTTGGAGGGCGGTTTTGACGGCTCTATCCGTATCGACGGCGAAGAGGCCGCACGTCTGGATAATGATGGAAGGACGCGCCTGCGCAGGGACGCGCTGGGCTTCGTCTATCAGTTCCACCATCTTCTTCCCGATTTCAACGCGGCGGAAAATGTCATCCTGCCGCAGGTGATCCGCGGCAAGGAGAATGATGCGGCGCGCGCGCGTGCGGAATCACTACTCACATCCTTGGGCCTTGGTCATCGTCTTGATCATCGGCCAAGCCAACTCTCAGGGGGTGAGCAGCAACGCGTTGCCGTCGCGCGAGCCTTGGCGAACCGGCCTGCTTTGATCCTGGCGGACGAACCGACTGGCAATCTGGATGAGCGCACCGCTGACATCGTGCTGGCTGAGTTCCTCCGCCTGGTTCGAGAAGAAGGATCAGCTGCTCTGGTGGCGACCCACAATGAACGGCTTGCGGAAAAGATGGACCGCGTCGTCCGCCTTCACGAAGGACTGCTGGAGGACGCTTCAGACCTGAACTGAGGTGTCGTCCCGAACGGTCGCGACAACGATCTGGTTTCTGCCCTGCGCCTTGGCCCTCAAGAGTGCTGCGTCGGCGGTCTGAACCAGCTGGTTGGGCCGCCCGTGATCAGGATAAGCCGCAAGTCCGAACGAAGCCGTCACTGGGCCAAGCTGCTGATGGCCGTGCTGTATGCGAAGGTTCTGGATCTTGCCTTGGATCTGGCGTCCCCGCTCGATCGCCTGATCCAGGGAAAAGTGCGGCATCAGAAGGACGAACTCTTCGCCCCCCAGGCGAAAGGCGTAGCCATCCTCGCGAAGGGAGTCGTTGAGAACATTGCCGACGGCCCGCAGCACGGCGTCGCCCGCATCATGCCCATGCGCGTCGTTGAACCGCTTGAAATGATCGATGTCGATCATGAGACAGGCAAGCGGCGATCGGTCTCGGGTGCTGACGGCCACCGCTTCCTCAATCGCTGCGTCGAACTGTCGGCGGTTTGAAAGTCCGGTGAGCGCATCGACCATCGCCATTTCGCGCAACGCATCGCGAAGGCGCAGGTTGGCCAGTGCCAGCCCAATATTTTCGGCGAGCATTTCCAGATATTTCTCGCTTCGTTCGATCTGATCCGCCGCGACATTCGCCGGTTCTTCGAAATAGAGCAGGCCTATGGTTTCGCCCTGCGCGGCCAGCGGCATGCAGATGGTGGGCGCCGCGCTCTCACCGCCCAGATGCTCGCACGGGATATCTATGATGTTCCCTGATGGCCGATGGGTCTGACCGCGACGCAATGCCCAGCAGGCCGACGGGGAAAATTCCTCTTCCGACCATTGGGGCGACAGCCAGTCGCAAGCCTGGCGCATGGCGTTGCGGCGCGGATCGTAGATGTACAACCTGCCAGCGAAACCGGGGGCGATTTCCGGCGCGAAGCGGCGCACGACGCCGGTAAGATCAGCGCTGTTGTCGCAACCTTGAAGCCGCTGGGTCATGCGGGAAAGAAGGTCCTGCATGATGCGGTCGGCATCGCGTTCCTTCTCCAACCGTTGCCGTTCAAGCCCATTTTCCCGAAAAATGCGGATGGCCTGCGCCATGTCGCCGATCTCGTCCACGTGCGAAACATCGGGTGGAATGGCCGCAAAGTCTTGCGCCGCGAGACGCGTGACGACGTCGCTCAGCCGCACGACCGGGTGCAGTATGCGTTGTTTGAGAATGAAATAGAGAACGCAGAGGAAAAGGAGCGCGGTCGCGCCCAGCATGATTTCGGACATGCTGCGCCATTGGCGCGCTGTTGCCGTGGCGCGATCGATTGCTGCTTGGGTTCGTTGATCCAGCATATACTGGAACTTCCCGATCTGCGCGGCGATCCGATCAAGCTCCCGGCCATATTCGTCGCCGAACAAGATGGTCCTGGCGGTATCCTGATCGCCAGCCTGGACAGCTTGCAGTGCCGCCTCTTGCTCGTCGGTAAGCGCGTCGGCCCAATGCAATGCGTCGCGCAAGGCCCTGATCTCGCCCTCCGTCGCGCCTGCGTCATGAAGGTGGCTGACCCGCTGTTCCACCGTGCGGAGCGCGGCCTTTTCCCGCTGATAGGCGATGAGGTGAGTGGGATCGCCCGTGATGGAAAATGACCGCGCCTGCTCTGTCTGGCGATAGCTGTCTTCGAGCAGGGCCGAGGTCAGTTGATCGAAACGCGCACGCTGCGCGACGGCCGCGCGTTCTGCCTTCTCCGCGCCTGATGCCATGAGCATCGTGGTACCGGACGCGAGCGTGAGCAGCAGGGTCGCGCCATATGCCCAGTTGGTGATCGTCGACAAACGCATGGGGCTCAAACTACATGTGAGAGGTTGGGGAATGCTTAATCCGCTGGAAAGCACTCTCAAGGGCCAGATGGAGCCAAAGCGGAGCGTCCCACCGGGTTCAACTGGCTGAGCGTTATCCACAGCATTTCTCAAGAAGGACTGGCGCCGACGCAGCTAGGGGCGCTATCAATGCGAAATGCCTCATGCCGGTTTTGTACCCCTTCGCGTCTTTTCATCTTTCACCATGCTGGAAGGCGCGATCGAGCCGAAGAAGATCGCGAAGCAAGCCCGGACGCTGGGCTTTCCCGCAGCGGCGATCACTGATCGTAACGGCCTTTACGGGTCGATGGCCTTTTCCGACGCCTGCAAGAGCGAAGGGGTTCAGCCCATCATCGGAGCGATGCTGGGTGTTCTGCGGCCTGGGCGCCCGGCTAACGCCGCCGCAGTGCATGACTGGCTGACGCTTTATGCCCAAGATGCGGCGGGCTATGACAATCTTTGCGCGTTGGTATCGATGGCGCATCTTGATCGCCCGGTCGAGGAAGTGCCCCATGTCACATTGGATTCTCTTGTTGGAAGAACGGACGGGCTGATTGCGCTGACGGCGGGGGCGGAAGGTGCGATTGCCCGGCTGTTTGCGGAAGATCAGCCCGAGGCCGCATCTGCCTATGCCGATCGGCTGGCGACACTCTTTCCCGATCGTATCTACATCGAAATCTGCCGCCGATCTGACCCCATAGAGGAGAAAGCGGAAGCGCAGTTGATTGATCTCGCATATGCGCGCGATCTTCCGCTGGTCGCAACGAACCCGACCTGCTTTGCAGAGCCCCATTTTCATGAAGCCCATGACGTGATGCTGTGCATCGCGGATGGTGCCTATGTCGAAACGCCTGACCGGCGGACAAGCTCTCCCGATGCCTGGATGAAACCGGCAGCGGAGATGCAGCACTTGTTCGAGGATTTGCCCGAGGCGCTCGCCAACACGCTGGTAGTGGCGCAGCGCTGCGCCGTCGCCGCACCGAAGCGCAAGCCCATCCTTCCGAGCCTGGCCGGTGATATCGAAGGCGAGGCCAGGATGTTGCGCGAGCAGGCAACCGCAGGGTTGGAATCGCGGCTTGCGAAGGCGGGCATAGAGGGCGAGGACGCGCGCCAGCCCTATTTCGAGCGGCTGAAATTCGAAACCGACATCATCATCCAGATGGGTTTCCCCGGCTACTTCCTGATCGTTGCCGACTTCATCAAATGGGCGAAGGAACAGGATATTCCCGTGGGTCCGGGCCGTGGTTCGGGCGCGGGCTCCGTGGTGGCGTGGGCTCTCACCATCACGGACCTTGATCCGCTGCAACTCGGCCTGCTTTTCGAACGCTTCCTCAATCCCGAACGCGTTTCCATGCCGGACTTCGACATCGACTTCTGCGAAACGCGGCGCGGTGAAGTGATCCGCTATGTTCAGCAGAAATATGGCGTCGATCATGTGGCGCAGATCATCACCTTCGGAAAGCTGAAGGCGCGCGCGGTGCTGAAGGACACGGGCCGCGTGCTGCAGATGAGCTATGGCCATGTGGACCGTCTGGCCAAGCTGGTGCCCAACCATCCGACCGACCCGTGGACGTTGGAACGGTCGTTGAACGGCGTGGCCGAGTTCAAGGCCGAATATGACAATGACAACCAGGTCAAAAGACTGATCGACTATGCGATGAAGCTGGAAGGCTTCCCGCGCCATAGTTCGACCCATGCTGCGGGCGTTGTGATCGGCGATCGGCCTTTGTCACAGCTGGTGCCCCTGTATCGCGATCCGCGTTCGGATATGCCGGTGACGCAGTTCGACATGAAATATGTCGAAGGCGCGGGGTTGGTGAAGTTCGACTTTCTTGGCCTTAAAACCCTGTCCGTTCTGCAAAAGGCGGTGCAGTTGCTGGCCGGACGCGGCGTTCAGATCGATTTGGACGGCCTGAGTTGGGATGATCCGGCGGTCTATGACTTGCTGCAGCGGGGCGACACGGTGGGCGTGTTCCAGCTGGAATCGGAAGGCATGCGCAAGACGCTTGCCGCTGTACGCCCAACCAATTTCGGCGACATCATCGCGCTCGTATCGCTTTATCGCCCTGGTCCGATGGACAATATCCCGATGTTCGGCCGTCGCAAGAACGGGCAGGAAGAGATTGAATATCCACATATTCTCCTGAAGCCGATCCTCGAAGAAACCTATGGCATCTTCGTCTATCAGGAACAGGTGATGCAGGCCGCCCAGATCCTGGCGGGCTATTCCCTGGGCGACGCCGACCTTCTTCGCCGAGCCATGGGCAAGAAGATCAAGGCCGAGATGGATGCGCAGCGGGCGCGCTTTGTCGAAGGCTGCGCGGGTAGCGACATTCCCGCAGCGAAGGCCAATGAGCTTTTCGACTTGATCGACAAGTTCGCAGGCTATGGTTTCAATAAATCCCACGCTGCGGCCTATGCGCTGCTTGCCTATCAAACGGCATGGTTGAAGGCCCATTATCCGGCAGAATTTTACGCTGCCTCCATGGCGTTCGACATCCATCTCACCGACAAGCTGACCATCTTCGTCGATGATATGCGTCGGATGGGTTTGAGCTGTCTGGCACCCGACATCAATCGCAGCCTCGCTGACTTTTCTGTCGAGCCGATCGACTGCGAGAGTGAAGACGCGCGCCTGGGCTTTGCTGTCCGCTACGCGTTGGGTGGATTGAAGGGGGTCGGTGAAAAGGCCATGGACCTGCTCGTTGCGGAGCGGGAGGCTGGCGGATCTTTCAAGTCGCTCGACGACTTCGCCGATCGCATAGAACCACGATTGCTCAATCGCCGCCAGCTTGAAAGCCTCGCCGCGTCAGGAGCTTTCGACGAGATCCACCCTGATCGCGCGGGCGTGCATGCTGCGGCAGACATGATCCTGAGCGTTGCGGCGAGTGCTGCCGATGCGCGCGAAAGCGGGCAGGGCGGCTTGTTTGGCGACGTGGAAACACCGCATGCAGATGTGCGCATTCCGCCGCATCAAACCTGGTCCACGGCGGACAGGATGGCGCAGGAAAAGGAAGCGTTCGGCTTTTACTTTTCCGCGCATCCCGTGGATCGCTATCGGCACCTTGCTGAAGCGCGCGGCGCCAGAAGCTACGGCGCGATCTGTGCTGAGCAGGTGTCCGAGGGAGGGCGCGCGAATGCGGTGATGGCCGCCATGGTCGAAGAAGTCCGTTGGCGCGAAACACGGCGCGGTGCGCGTTATGCGGCCGCGACATTCTCCGACAGCAGTGGGCAGTTCCAGGCAAGTTGCTTTGATGAGGATGCGTGCAAGGCCATCGAGGTTATGGCGCGCGATGGCGACTGCGCGCTGTTGATGGTGGAATTGGATCGAATGCCGGGCGAGGAAACGCCTCGAGTGACGATCCGGGGGGTTGAGCAATTCAATCAGCTTGCCAGTGCATCGCGGATGGAATTGGTCGTGGATGTGCAGGATACCGCCGCCGTGGATGCCCTTGCCCAACTGCTATTGCGCAACAGGGGCGGGCGCAGCGAGGTGTTCCTGCGTGCCCCATTGGCTAATGGGAAGGCAGTACGGATGTTTGTCGGTGATGATTTCCTGATCGGGGCGGATCAGGTGGACGCCATCGCCCTCATCCCTGGCCTGTCCATTCAGCGTTTCGAGCGCATGGAGCCCAAAGCGGATGGATATCGTGCCCGCACCCGGCGTTCGGGCTTTAGGCTGGTCGCGGCAACTGCCTGATCAGAAGAGTTGAAGCTGCGGACCTGCAGGTGGGCGAAACAGGTCGGTCCTCAGCGTCAGCCTTTCGCCGGAAAAGCCGACGCGCTTTCTGGCCTTTATGAAACGGGTGCGGATAAGGTCGGCCCATACGCCCTGACCACGCATTCGGGTGCTGAAATCGGGATCATTGTCACGCCCTCCCCTGATGTCCCGGATGATCCCCATGACTTTCCCGGCCCTGTCGGGATAATGTTCCTCTAACCAGGCGCGAAATAGAGGCGCTACTTCGAACGGAAGGCGGACCGGTATGAAGGTCGCGTCCCGAGCCCCGGCGGAGGCAGCGGTTTCAACTATGGCCTCGATCTCATGATCTGTGATGGCCGGGATTATCGGAGAGATGCTGGCGACGACAGGTACCCCTGCTGCCGCCAACTGACGAATTGCCTCCACGCGGCGAAGGGGGTGGGCCGCGCGCGGTTCAAGGGTACGGGCGACCTTGGGATCAAGTGTGGTGACGGAGATCATCACCGCGACAAGGCGATCGCGCGCCATCTCTGTCAAAAGATCGAGGTCACGTAGAACCCGGTCGGACTTCGTCGTTATGAACAATGGGTGACGGCATTCCGCCAATAACTTGATGCACCGCCGGGTGATCTTCCAATCCCGTTCGATCGGCTGATAGGGATCAGTGTTTGTCCCCATCGCAATCGGTGAGACGCTGTAAGAGGCTTTGTAAAGCTCCGCACGGAGCAGGGCGGGCGCGTCAGGTTTCGCAAACAGACGCGTTTCAAAATCCAGTCCCGGGGAGAGATCGTGAAAAGCGTGGGTCGGGCGAGCGAAACAGTAAATACATCCATGCTCGCAGCCACGATAGGCGTTGATTGACTGAGTAAAAGACAGATCAGGCGATTTGTTGCGGCTGATGATGGTGCGTGGATGTTCCACAGTAACGTGGGTCCGACGACGCGGTGCAGGGCCATCTATGGCGTCGAGCGTATCGAGCCAGTCGCCGTCATCGACCCGTTCCGCGATACTGAAGCGGTGGCTTGCGACGTTGAGCGTCGCGCCTCGACCCTTTTCGGCAACCATACCTCATTAGAACATAAAGAGAACATTGTTGCAAGGGGGTGAGCGGGTCAGCGCTCCATCAGGCGAGGCATCAACTCGACGAAATTGCACGGGCGATAGCGGCTGTCGAGCTGCGTCGAGAGGATGCCATCCCATGCGTCCTTCACCGCGCCGGTGGAACCGGGCAAAGCAAAGATATAGGTCCCGCGTGAAACGCAAGCAGTTGCGCGCGATTGTATCGTTGAGGTTCCGATGGTCTGGTAGCTGAGCCAACGGAACAGCTCGCCAAAGCCAGCTATTTCCTTGTCCTGAACTTGAGCGAGTGCCTCCGGCGTCACATCTCGGCCGGTCACGCCGGTACCGCCTGTCGTGATGATGCAATCAACCTGTGGATCGTCGATCCAGCTGTGCAGGCGCGCAACGATGGCAGCCCGCTCGTCCTTCTCGATATGGCGAGCGGCCAATATGTGACCCGCCGCCTTAATCCGTTCGGCCAAAGCATCCCCAGACCGGTCTTCTGCGAGGCTGCGGCTGTCCGAGACGGTGAGAACAGCAATGCGCACCGGCAAAAACGGCCGGCTTTCATCGATCGGCATCAGTCGGAGCCGCCAGCGATGCTGGGCGCGGACAAGTTATTGTTCTGGCTGAGCCGCACCATTCGGGTGCCTTTGGCCGTTGGGAAAGTCGGCCACATGCCTTGCGCCATGCCGGTGAGGCAGTCGGCGCTGCCCTTCGCCTGGATCTGGTACATCCAATAGTTGCGCATGACGATGTTCACATAGGCGCGGGTTTCATAATAGGGCAGCGATTCCATGAACAGCAGAGGGTCGCCATTATCCTTGACCTCGCTGTTCCACCGTTCAACGGGCAAGGGACCTGCGTTATATGCAGCCATGACTTTGGGCAGCAGTCCGCCGGTCGCGCTCATGCTGCGGAGATTTTCCAGGTAACGCTGCCCATATTCCATATTTGTCGATGGGACAAAGAGCTGGGCGGGGGAGGAAAGACCCATATCGCTGCCGGTGCCGGGAAGCACCTGCATCAGGCCCCGCGCTCCTGCACTGCTGACCACGTCGCTCCGGAAGCCCGACTCCTGAAGCGTGTGTGCGTAGATCAGCGCAGGATCAACCCGCCAGCCGCCGTCCGGGCGCCAGTCAGGCGTCGGGAAACGGGCGAAGCTGTCAGGCTGCTTCCCGGCGGGACCATTATGCGCAAGCCACAGCTGGGTTGCGGGAAGGCTGAGCGCGTTCGCCAGTCTTAGCAGCGCTTCATATTGGGCAGCACCGCCCAACCGCGCCTGGTGACGGATGAATTGGTCGGCCTTCGCAATCTGACCGATGGACGTGAGCGCGATAGCCGCGCGGACGTTGGGACTATCCTTCAGTTGCTGCCAGTCGGCGGTCCCAAAGCGCGGAGCGACTTTCGCGCCTCTGGCGGGCATGCCGAGTGTTTCGCGGGCCAGCAGGCCGTAGAAGGTCTCGCTGGATCGTGCCGCCGTCTTGAGGAGGTTTTCGACCTTTTCCGCTTGGCCGCAGACCATATAGGCGCGGGACGCCCAATAGGCACCTGCCGCTCGCATGTCGGCATTGCCGCCGAGGGCTGCGACATTGGCGAAGGCGGGCGCGGCGGTAGCGCAATCGTGCTGGCGCCATGAGGCGAGCCCCAAGGTCCAGTGCGCTTGGACCGCCCAATCGCCGCCCGCACGGGTTTCAAGCGCGCGGCTTGCCATGCGGCGCGCGTCGGCATCGTTATTTTCTATGTAATAGGACCATGCGACGCGCTGGCGCACTTCCGTTACGCCGTCAGGGGTCAGGCCGATTTCACCGGACGCCAACAGCGTCTCTGCTCCGGCCGGATCATCATTCTTGATGAAGGGTGTGATCCGACCGACCAGAGCCTGAGCAAGAAGGTCGGTCTTCGTCGTCGCGACATATTCGCGCCGGGGCGCTGAACCCAGCCAGACCATCTTCTGGACCTGCGGCAGGGTTGGCAGGATCGTTGCCCCTCGTTTTTGCGCGAGGCGTGAAAGCTGATCTGCGTTGGGGAGCCAAGCCGCCTTGTTCACAAGGTCCAGCACGTCGAACAGCTCGACGCGTGGAGACTCCTTCGCCACATAGAGGTCGGAGAGCGCGACGGAGCGCATCGGATCCTGTTGATCCAAGGCCAGGATCATGGCCCTCGCATCGACCCACCGTTGAGCCGACAGCGCTGCGTAGATGGCCGAGTAACGCTCCTTGTCCGCATCATCGATCGACAAATGAGGGTTGGAAGCCGACCGGAAAGCGGCCGAAGAAGACCCATCATCTGCTTTTGCCGGTATGGCTGCAGCGGCACTGAGGGCGGCCACGGCCAGGAAAGACGATCGGGTGAGCGCGCGAATCACTGATGCATATCCTCGATCAGGCGTTGCAATGTCCGCCAACATTCCGCTTTCGCTGCGGGCTGCCCGAGCAGGAGCCGCGGGTGGAAAGTGGCTAAAGCAGGCACAGTGCCGCCATCATGGTTAAAAAAGTGTAAACTTTCTGCTCCCTGCCTGTCTTGTACAGGAAGGAAAGTACGGATCGTCCGGTCGCCCAGGAGCAGCAGTCGGCCCGGAACGGCGAGTGACACATGCGTGCGCATGCGATCAGCAGCCGCATTCAGGTGCACCGCCTCCACCATGCCGCCGGGTGGGCGTGCGCAGAAAAGGGAGGCAATGTAGACATTCTCGCGAGACAAGCCGACAGCAGACAACATTGCATCGAACAGCCGCCCAGCGCGATCGGCAAGCAATGTGCCTGCATCCATGTCAGCTTGATCGGGCATGTCGGTAATCACCATCAGCGCGGACCCGGCTTGGCCTTGCGGCATTAGGGGGGCGCCGGACCAGCGACGTTCCGGTTGCCCCGGGTCCTGAGCAAGCCACTCCGTGAATTCCTGAAGCGATGCTGGTTTCTTTACTGTCGCCGTGAGGGACGTGGAAGGCGCTGACGGTATGGCCGCCGCCGGTCGTAGCCAGTTCACCGGCGTTTCTGCCGTCGCGCCATCAACGCCCGCCATGTCCCACCACGCCAGATAGGCGTTAGCGGCACCGGCCAGATCTTCAGTCATTCCCCGCATCGATCTTCTAGGGCCAGAGGTTGACGCCGGGGTCAAGAATCTTCATCGGCTGCGAGTGGTAAATCGTTTGAGTAACGCGGCGGCCGGACAGGAGAGGGAAACCATCCGGCTCGTCCCGATGGAGGGATTATGAGCGAACGGGAATCGATGCCCTATGACATCGTCATCGTCGGTGGGGGCCCGGCGGGGCTGGCTGCGGCGATCAGGCTGAAGCAACTGGCCAACGATGCTGGTCAGGAACTGGCCGTGTGCGTTCTGGAAAAAGGCTCGGAAATCGGCGCTCACATTCTTTCAGGCGCGGTGATCGATCCCCGGGCGCTGGATGAGTTGTTGCCGGACTGGCGCGACATGGGCTGCTCGCTTGCAGATACGCCGGTTCGGGACAACCAGCACTGGTTCCTGACGAAGCGCGGCAAGCTGCCGGTGCCTCATATTTCCACGCCGCGCTGGATGCACAACAAGGGCACCTATACCGGTTCGCTTGGCAATCTGTGCCGCTGGCTGGCGGAACAGGCCGAAGGATTGGGCGTCGAGATATTCCCTGGCTTCGCGGCCGCCGAGATCCTCTATAATGAGGATGGCAGCGTGAGGGGCGTTGCGACCGGTGACATGGGCATCGATCGCGAGGGCAACCGCAAGGGCGACTATCAGCCGGGACTGGAGCTGCACGCCAAATATACCTTCTTCGCTGAAGGTGCACGCGGCCACCTGACCAAGATCCTCAAGCGCCAGTTTGAATTGGACAAGGATTGCGAGCCACAGGTCTACGGCCTCGGCATGAAGGAATTGTGGGATATTGATCCCGCCAAGCATAAGCCGGGCCTCGTTATCCACACCCAGGGGTGGCCGCTGACGGACGCTTATGGCGGCGGGTTCCTTTACCACCAGGCCAACGGGCAGGTCGCCCTGGGCTTTGTTGTCGGCCTCGGATACCGCAACCCCTATCTCTATCCGTTCGAGGAGTTCCAGCGCTGGAAGCAGCACCCTGCCATCCGCGAATATCTGGAGGGTGGCCGGCGTGTCTCCTATGGCGCGCGCGCGATCAATGAAGGCGGCTGGCAGTCGGTGCCGAAGCTCGTCTTCCCGGGCGGTGCGCTGATCGGTTGCTCGGCAGGCTTCGTCAACGTGCCGCGCATCAAGGGCACGCATACGGCCATGAAGTCGGGCATGCTGGCCGCCGAAGCAGCGTTTGAGGCTATCCAGAACGAAAGCGCGCGCGACGTTCTGCATGACTATGACGACCGCCTGCGTTCCAGCTGGGTCGCGGACGAATTGAAGCTGGTGAAGAATGCCGAGCCGCTGCTGGCCAAGTTCGGCAACACGATCGGGACGCTGCTGGCGGGTGTCGACATGTGGATGCGCACGCTGAAGATCGGCCTGCCCTTCACGATGAAGCACAAGCCGGACAATGAGAAAATCTGGCCCAAGGAGATCGGGCACAAGATCGACTATCCCAAGCCCGACGGGGTGATCAGCTTCGATCGGCTGTCGTCGGTGTTCCTGTCGAACACCAACCATGAGGAAGATCAGCCCGTCCATCTGCAGTTGAAGGACGCATCGGTTCCGATCGCCTACAACCTGCCGATCTATGACGAACCGGCGCAGCGTTATTGCCCGGCGGGGGTCTATGAGGTGGTAGGGCTGGAAGAAGGCAATCCGCGGTTCCAGATCAACGCCCAGAACTGCGTCCACTGCAAGACCTGCGATATCAAGGACCCGACGCAGAACATCAATTGGGTCGTGCCCGAAGGCGGCGGGGGGCCGAACTATCCCAACATGTAAGCGCCTGCTTCCTGTGATGTTGCTGCCGATGCTGCTGGCTTCCCCGGCTGGCGCATCGGTAGATCGGTCGAGCGCGCTGCACGCCTATGCGCGGGGGAGACTGGCCGACAGCGATGGAGCGAATGAAGCCGCGCTACGCAACTATCGTGATGCGTTGGCGGGCGACTCCGGAAGCGTAGAGGTGGCGCGGCGGTCCTATCTGAACGGCTTGATCGGCGGCGATATGGCACTGGCGCTTCAGTCGGCGACGCTGCTGGACAGCCGGGGGGTGTTGCCACGTGACGGGACGCTCCTGTTCCTGGGCGATGCGCTGGCTCGCAGCGACTGGAAAGGCGCCAGGCGATTTGCCGAGCGTGTGAGGAGCGAAGAGAATTTCGGCTTTCTCGTCCCCATTGTCCTGAGCTGGATTTCGGTCGGCGAAGGAAAAGCAATCCCGCCGGAAATCGATTCGGCAGACCGATTTGCATCCTTGGCCCGGCGCTATATCGATGAACATATCGCGCTTCAGGCACTTGGCCGGGGAGATATTGCCTCAGCCGGTCCTGCGATCAACCGGGCGCTCGGCTTGCGGACGGTGGATCTTGCAGAAATGCGGCTGACCTTCGCGGCGCAATTGGCTGCGCGTGGTCGGCAGACAGAGGCGCTGGCTCTGCTTCCCGAAGGAAAAGCCGACTACGCCATTGCGCGGGCTGACATTGCGCACGGACGCGGCGGCGGCAAGGCTGGACGAGCGCTAACGCCCGTCCAGGGCTTCGCGCGGTTGCTGACGCGTTTGGCGTCGGACATTTCATCGGACGACAGCACGCGTATGCTGGCGATCAGGCTCGCGCGGATCGCCAGCTTCGTCAATCCAGCAGGAGCGGATAACAGGCTGGTCCTGGCGCAATTGCTCACAGTTGCGGGGCACGGCGGGCAGGCTGTTTCGGAACTGAGCAAAGTTGCGGAGAGTGGGTGGTTCGGAACACTCCGGCAAACCGCGCTGGTCAACGCCTGGGCCGCATCGGATGACAGTCCTGCTGCGATTTCGCTGGCGCGCCGATTGGCTCAAGAACCGGGCGCCGATGTGGAGCGTCTGGTGCGGCTCGGGCAGTTGTTGGCGCGGGCGAAGGAATTTGCGGACGCTGCCGATGCGTTTCGGGTAGCGGAAGCCCGCTATGCGGCGGACGATGTGCCTTGGGCTTTGTTGCTGATGCACGGAAGCGCTCTTGAGCAGGCGGGCCGCTGGGAGGATGCTCGCGTGGTCTTGGAGCGCGCGACGAAGGTTGCGCCCAATGAACCGACTGTGCTCAATTATCTCGGCTACGCGCAGGTGGAGCGGCGGCAAAATGTCCCTGCTGCGCTGGAGCTTTTGAAGAAGGCCAGCTCGCTCAAGCCCGAGGATGCGTCGATCACGGATTCACTCGGCTGGGCGCATTTCGTGACTGGAGATGTGGAAGCCGCCGTGCCTGTGCTGGAACGCGCCGCTGAAGGGGCTCCGGGTGACGTGACGATCAACGAGCATCTGGGCGATGCTCTTTGGGCAGCCGGGCGGCGCTATGAAGCGCGCTATGCCTGGAGGGCCGCAGCCGTGTTTGCCGAAGGCGACGTTGCGACACGGCTCCAGGCGAAAACTAAAATGGGGATGAAGCCGGAATATGCCGCTCCTTGAGGCCGGAACGCTTGTTGATACCGCATACGCCAAGGTGAACCTAGCCCTGCATGTGCGGGAACGGCGGGCGGATGGTTACCACGCGCTGGAAAGCCTGTTTGCGTTTGCGAAGGATGGCGACCGACTAAGCGGGTGCTTGAACGATGACGGCGAGATTAGCCTGACGTTAGACGGCCCCTTTGCGGCATCGCTGGGCTGCGGGGCGGACAATCTGGTGATGAAGGCAGCCAAGATGCTGCGGGAATATCTTGGCGAGGAGCGGGGCGCGCTTTTGAAGCTGACGAAAAATTTGCCGGTGGCTTCGGGCATTGGTGGAGGTTCGGCTGATGCGGCAGCGGCCTTGCGTCTGCTCAACCGATTGTGGAATGCGCGACTGCCTGCCGCTGAGCTGGAGCGATTGGCGCTCGACCTGGGGTCAGATGTTCCTGCTTGTGTCAGAAGCGTGACGCAGATGGTGCGGGGGCGCGGTGAAGTGCTTGAGCCCCGGCATGTTGAGGGTTTGCCCGGAACTCCGATGCTGCTGGTTAATCCGGGCATCGGCATATCCACGGCAAGCGTTTTTAGCCGGTGGGACAGAGTTGATCGGGGTCCCCTGACAGCGACGAGGCTGGATGAGCTGATCGCCGGTGCCCGCAACGATCTCGAACGTGCCGCCATGGACTTAGCGCCCGTCATTGCTGAAGTGCTTCACCTCTTGCACGAGCAGCCGGGTGTCAGCCTCGCGCGGATGTCCGGGTCCGGCGCCACCTGCTTCGCGTTGTTCGACGACGCAGACAGGCGGGCAGAGGCGGCACGCCTCATATCATCCTATCAACCCGGTTGGTGGGTGTTGGAAACGGAGATTGGCGGCGCGTGAGCGAGGCATTTACACAGATCGATGGCGGGCCGCTCGACCTGCTGATCATTGCGGATCATGCGTCGGCGCATGTGCCTTCCGACATTGATCTGAGCATCGATTCCGACCTGCTCGGCAACCACATCGCCGTAGATATTGGGGCGGCAGAGGTTAGCCGATTGCTGGCGGAGCAATTGGGGTGCACTGCGATACTGGGCGGTGTTTCCAGATTGGTGATCGACCTTAACAGGGAGGATGATGCGCCTGGCGTGCTGCCGGTCATGAGTGACGGTCATCCCGTCCCCGGCAACCGCCATGCCGATCTTTCGAGCCGGATGATCCGCTTTCATCATCCCTATCATCATCAGATCGGCCGATTGCTCGACGCAATGGCGTCGCCCTTCATCCTGTCAGTGCATAGCTTTACGCCACGGCTGGCAAGCGATCCTCAAGCGGAGCGGCCGTGGGACATTGGCGTTCTCTACAATGAAGATGATCGCGCCGCTCGCATCGCCATCCCCATGCTGGAAGAGGCTGGCCTGATGGTCGGCGATCAGCTGCCCTATTCGGGACGCCTGCTGAATGCGACCATGAACCGCCATGCCGAGGCCAACGGCATCCCATATCTCGGGATCGAGATGCGGCAGGATCTGGTGACGAGCAGCGAAGGGCAAGCCCGGTTCGCCCGCATAATCGGCCCCATTGTGCTACAATGCCGCAATAGCCTTGCGTGACTCGTCCCTTTTTGGAAAGGGAGGCGCGCAAGAAGGGTAGGTTTTATGTCTCACACGTTCGACAAGTCGAAACTGCCGAGCCGCCACGTCTCGGTTGGTCCGGAGCGCGCTCCGCATCGTAGCTATTATTATGCGATGGGCCTGACGGAAGAAGAGATTGCCCGCCCCTTCGTGGGCATTGCTTCGGCTGGCAACGACAGCGCGCCGTGCAACACGACACTCGACCTGCAAGCGGACTTCTGCCGCCAGGGCGTGAATGAAGCAGGCGGCATGCCCCGCCGGTTCAATACCATCACGGTTACCGATGGCATCGCCATGGGCCATCAGGGCATGAAGAGCTCGCTGGCGAGCCGCGAAGTCATCGCGGACTCGGTCGAGCTGTCTGTGCGCGGCCACTGCTATGACGCGCTCGTCACCTTTGCCGGATGCGACAAGTCGTTGCCGGGCATGATGATGGCAATGCTGCGCCTGAATGTCCCGTCGATCTTCGTCTATGGCGGCTCCATCCTGCCCGGTCGCTTCGAGAACCGTGACGTGACTGTCGTTGACGTGTTCGAGGTGGTCGGCAAATATGCAGCTGGCGCCTGTCCGCTGAAGGATGTCATCGCGCTCGAAAAGGTCGCTTGCCCTGGGCATGGCGCGTGCGGTGGTCAATATACTGCGAACACCATGGCATGCGTGGGTGAGGCGATCGGTCTCTCGCTGCCAAACAGCAATATGGCGCCCGCTCCGTACAAGAGCCGCGAAGAGGTTGCCGTCGCCGCTGGCCGTCAGGTCATGGAGCTGCTGGCGAAGAATATCCGACCGCGTGATATCTGTACCCGGGAAGCGTTCGAGAATGCTGCGCGGATCGTTGCTGCGACCGGTGGCTCGACCAACGGGGCGCTGCACTTGCCCGCGATGGCTAACGAGTGCGGTATCGATTTCGACCTGTTCGATGTGGCGGAAATCTTCAAATCGACGCCTTACATCGCTGACCTCAAGCCCGGCGGCAAATATGTCGCCAAGGACATGTATGATGCTGGCGGCGTCTACATGCTGATGAAGACATTGTTCGATAACGGCCTGCTCCATGGTGACTGCTTGACTGTCACTGGCAAGACGATCGCCGAGAATATCGAAGAAGTCAGCTGGAACCCCGACCAGAAGGTCATCTATGACGTCAAGTCGCCGATCACTCCGACGGGCGGCGTCGTGGGCCTGAAGGGTTCGCTCGCCCCCAATGGCGCGATCGTGAAGGTCGCGGGCATGCACCGCCTTCAGTTTGAAGGCCCGGCGCGCGTGTTCGATTGCGAGGAAGACGCTTTCGCCGCAGTCGAAGCCCGCGATATTGCCGAAGGGTCTGTCATCATCATCCGCTATGAAGGGCCCAAGGGCGGCCCCGGCATGCGTGAGATGCTGTCGACTACCGCCGCGCTCTATGGGCAGGGGATGGGCGAAAAGGTGGCGTTGATCACGGACGGTCGCTTCTCTGGCGCAACGCGCGGTTTCTGCATCGGCCATGTTGGGCCCGAGGCCGCAGAGGGCGGGCCGATCGCGCTGGTTGAAAATGGCGATATCATCGCCATTGACGCAGAGGCTGGCACGATTGACCTCAAGGTTTCCGGGTCCGTACTTGCTGAAAGGCAGAAGAACTGGAAGCCGCGCCAGAATGATTATCAGTCAGGCGCTCTCTGGCGCTATGCACAGAATGTGGGACCGGCTTACAAAGGGGCAGTGACACACCCCGGGGCGAAGACCGAAACCCATGTCTATGCGGATATCTAAAAAGATCGTCTGGGCGGGGCTGATGTGCCTCGCCCTGGCATCCTGCGGCCAAGGCAGCGACGAGGCGCGGCCATTCGCAGGCCCCGCATCGGCGCAAGGGGCGCTGGCAGATTGTGCGATCGGCGCTGGCGCGACATGGGCGCGAAGCTGTTCGGTTGAGCAACAGGGGGCCGTCCTTACCATCCGTCACCCAGATGGCGGATTCCGGCGTTTTCAGATCCTTGAAGATAAGCGGGGACTTGCATCGGCCGATGGCGCCGAGCGGGCCAAGATTGCCATAGTCGCCGATGGGCAGATCGAAGTCAGCGCAGGCGACGATCATTATCGGCTGCCCGCTACCATTTCCCGGACAAACGCCCCTTGAGCGGATTACCCATCCTGACCGCAGCGCAGATGCGGGAAGCTGAACGGGCAGCCATTGCGAGCGGCGTCACTGAATATGAGCTTATGGAGCGCGCTGGGGCTGCAGCTGCGGAAATAATCTGGCGCGCCGGGGGGAAGCGCGACCTTTTGGTGTTGTGCGGTCCCGGCAACAATGGCGGTGACGGCTATGTCATCGCGCGTCTGCTGCGAGGACGCGGTGTCCCGGTGCGCGTGGCCGCGTTGGCTGAGAACCGCACCGAGTCCAGTCTGAGGGCCCGATCGGCTTGGGGTGGCCCGGTAGAGACCTTGTATGATGCAGGACCAGCCACGCAGATTGTCGATGCTCTTTTCGGCACCGGCCTCTCGCGTGGGCTAGATGATCCCATTGTCGAGAGGCTGAGCGCGCTGACGTCGCAGGCGGCCTTCAGCTACGCGATCGATGTGCCGAGCGGCGTTGATACAGATAACGGAGCCTTGCTGTCGCCCGTGCCACAGTTCGGCATTTGCATCGTCTTGGGCGCGCTGAAGCCAGCCCATGTTCTACATCCAGCGGCGGGGAGCTTTGGCCGTCTGATCTGCGCCGACATCGGCGTTGCGGCTGGCGGTCAGGCTCAACGCCTTGCGCCGCCTCATATGGAAGCGCCGACGGCCGCGGATCATAAATATAGCCGGGGGTTGGTTGCAGTGGTCGGTGGCAGCATGGCGGGTGCTGGGCAACTGGCGGCTGAGGCTGCCGCGCGATCGGGCGCAGGGATGGTCCGTCATTTGATAACTGGCCGCGCACCTCACGGGTCGAACGCGCTCGTGACGATAGAGGCTGTCGATGATCGTCATGTGGATGCTGAGTTGGAGGATGAGAGGCTGGCGGCGGTTTTGGTAGGGCCCGGTCTGGGGCGCGATCAGTACGCCGCAGACCGCCTGAGTGCCGTGCTGCAATGTGGCCGACCCTTGGTGCTGGACGCCGACGCGCTGACATTGTTGGGGCAAGAAGGGGCCGCACTAGGCATCCCGGAAGCTTCGATCCTGACGCCGCATGAGGGCGAATTTGCACGTTTGTTCGGCGATCTGCCAGGCAGCAAACTAGATCGAGCCCGCGAAGCCGCGCGCCGGTCTGCTGCTGTGGTGATCCTCAAAGGTTCAGACAGCGTCATCGCTGCGCCCGATGGGCGGGTGGCTGTAGCAACGGGGGCGTCGGCTTGGTTGTCGACGGCGGGGACCGGAGATGTTCTGGCAGGATTGGCGGCGGGACGGCTCGCGGTGGTGGGCGATCCCTATCGGGCCGCTTGCGAAGCGGTTTGGCTTCATGGGGAAGCGGCCCGGCGTGCGGGTGTCGCATTTGTTGCGGATGATTTGATTGCGCAGCTGCCAGCGGCTATCGCCTCTCGCCTGTGACCGACATCGACAATGATCTTGTAATTCGCATTGCCGCAAAAGGCGATGGCGTCACCGCCGATGGGCGGCACGTGCCACTCGCTGCGCCCGGCGACAGGGTGGCTGACGACGGCACTCTGATCGCTGGCCCTCACCACGTCGCAGCGCCCTGCATCCATTTTCCGGCGTGTGGCGGCTGTGAGCTTCAGCATGTGGACGAGCAGAGCCTGGCTGAGTTCGTGACGGGGCGCGTGGCAGGTGCGTTGGCCGGACAAGGGGTGACACTCGCGCAGGCTTCGCTGCTGCCGCCTCATCTCTCCGCGCCGAAGACCCGCCGCCGCGCATCCTTGCGCGCGGCGCGGGATGGGCGCCGGGTCACTATCGGCTTTGCAGAGTCAGGCAGCCACAAGCTCATCGACCTCGCGATGTGCGAGATGCTGAACCCTCGCCTCTTCGCCTTGGCCGAGCCGCTCCGCGCGCTGTTGCCGCTGATCCTGCCTGACAAGCGCGCGGCGCATGTCCGCATGTCCTTGGTCGATCAGGGTATCGATCTGCTGCTGGAGAATGTCCATGTGTCCGGACTTGCGGCGGACGAGGCTTTGCGGGATTTCTCTGCTGCTCAAGGCCTGGCGCGTCTGACAATCGACGATGGCGCCGGTCAGCAGACACGCTGGGAGCCCGAGCCGGTCACGATGACATTTGGCGGCGTGCCGGTGGGCTTCCCGCCCTTTGCCTTTCTCCAGGCTACTCCAGACGGGGAAGCTGCGCTTTTGGATGTCGTGCGTGGGGCATTGCCGTCCGGAGGCGCCGTAGCTGATCTTTTTAGCGGGCTTGGCACTTTCGCATTGGGCGTGGGCAGGGACCGCCCGGTTTACGCAGCCGAGGGCGCGCGGGACCTGGTGCTTTCGCTCAAGCTTGCCGCCAATCGCGCCCAACGGCGGATGGTCGCCGATCATCGCGATCTGTTCAGGCGGCCGCTGGTTCCTGACGAGCTGAATCGGTTTGCCGCAGTTATAATCGATCCCCCAAGGGCGGGTGCGCGGGAACAGGTGTTGCAGCTGGCGGCGTCAACTGTGCCGGTCATCGCCTATGTGTCGTGCAACCCGGCGAGCTTTGCTCGTGATGCAGCGCATCTTGTGGCGAGCGGATATGTCTTGGACAAGGTGAAGCCGGTCGGGCAGTTCCGGTGGTCAACCCATGTCGAACTGGCCGCGATCTTTCGCCGCCCATGAAAAATGAACCCCCGCCGCATGTTTGCGGCGAGGGATCAGGCACCCTCTCCAAAGGGGAGCTTGGACCTTTTAGCCCAGCTTGATGACAGTTGCGCGACGACGCGCCGGGACCGGATCGGCATAGAGGCTCGCCATGGGCTCGTCCTCGACTTCGATGACCGCTTCTGAAGTGAAGCCATTGAACCCGGTGCGCATGGCCGAGCCATAGGCGCCGAGCATGCCGATTTCGATATAATCACCTGCCTGCACATCATCGGGCAGCATGAAGGGGCCTGCCATGTGGTCCATGTCGTCGCATGTGGGGCCGTAGAAGGAGAAAGCTTCGCACTCGCCTTCGCTCTCTTCATCGCGCAACAGGGCGACGGGGAAGCGCCAGCCGATGTGCGCAGCGTCAAACAGCGCGCCATAGGCGCCATCGTTGATGTAGAGTTCCGTGCCGCGACGGCGCTCTACCCGCACGATGATGGAGCTATATTCGGCCGACAAAGCCCGGCCGGGTTCGCACCATAGTTCAGCCGAATAGCTGATCGGCAGGCTTTCAAAGCCGCGATAGATGGCATCGAAATAGGCTTCGAGCGCTGGCGGTTCCATGCCCGGATAGACTGACGGGAAGCCGCCGCCGACATCGATGATATCGACCGTTACAGCAGCATCGACGATCGCCGCACGTACCCGCTCGATCGCGTCGCTATAGGCTTGTGGGCTCATCGCCTGGCTACCGACATGGAAGCAGATGCCAAGAGCATCGGCCGCCTGGCGAGTGGCCATGAGCAGCTCGCGGGTTTCGCCCAGCTCTGCACCGAATTTCGATGCGAGGCTGAGTTCCGAATGTTCCGACGAGACGCGCAGGCGGACGCAGAGTTCAAGGTCCGTGGCATCGGCCGTGGCACGAAGGATCTTCTCCAACTCGTCGATCGTGTCGAGCGAGAAGGTGCGCACGCCATGGACGTGGTATGCCTCCGCAATGGCTTCTTCAGCCTTCACAGGATGCATGAAGCACAGCTTCGCTTGCGGCAGCGTTTCAGCGACGAGGCGGACCTCGGCGATGGACGCAACGTCATAATGCGTGATTCCGCTGTCCCACAAAGTCCGGAGCAGGTCCGGCGAGGGATTGGCCTTCACGGCATAGAGCGAGCGCCCCGGAAACTTCTCAGAGAAGAACCGAGCGGCGCGGGCCGCAGCCTGCGGGCGGATCAGCGTTACCGGTGCTGCCGGTTTGAGGGCGGTCGCTACCCCCAGCGCGCTATGGTGCTTGTGCAACTCAAGGGACCTCCAGTGTAGTTCATGGCAATCAAGCTGCCTTGCGGTGGAAGTCCCATGGGGCAGCGGAAGGGCGATATATGCGGCAGGTGCCCCCCTGTAAAGCGCACCGATAAATTTTGTTGCGCGGCTCGCTACGAAATGTGCGTCAGGAGAGACGGGACTTGAAGTCTTGGTAGGAAAAGCGGCGGATTTCCTTGAGTTCTCCGGTTGCCGAGTTCCAGAGCCAGATGCCCGGAAGCGGTACGCCGTTGAAGGTATTGGTCTTTACCATCGAGTAGTGCGCCTGGTCGAGAAAGGCGATCCGTCGCCCTGGAGTCGCGCCGCCGGGGACTCCATAGTCGCCGATGATGTCGCCTGCGAGGCAGGATGGCCCACCGAGTCGCGTCACGGGCCCCTCATCTTGCTCATGAAGCATGGCGGGGCGATAGGGCGCCTCGATGACGTCGGGCATGTGGCAGGTGGCGGAGATGTCGGTGATGGCGACCGGCATGCCGTTGTCGATGACGTCCAGGATTTCGCCGATCAGGATGCCAGCGTCGAGCGCCATCGCCTCGCCCGGTTCGATGTAGAGTTGGAGGCCGGTCTGCGCCTTGATCCGCTGGAGGAAGGCGATGAGATCATCGACCTGATAGTCGGCGCGGGTGACATGATGGCCGCCGCCGAAGTTCAGCCATTTGAGGCCGCCGACATGGGGCATGACGCGCGATTCGATCGCGGCCCAGGTGCGTTCGAGCGGCAGGAAATCCTGCTCGCAAAGATTGTGAACGTGGAGGCCGTCGATGCCTTCAAGATGTTCCGGGCGGAGTTGGTCGATTGGGAAACCGAGGCGGCTGTGCGGTTGCGAGGGGTCATATTTGGGGATTTCTCCCTCTGCGTGGAGCGGATTTATGCGCAGGCCGATGTCGAAGTTCACACCGTTCATCCGAGCATTGTCGATGACGGGTTTTAGCCGCTCGATCTGACCGGGGCTGTTGAAGATGACGTGATCGGAGATCTTCAGGATTTCGGCCAGATCATCGGGTTTGTAGGCGGCGCAGTAGGTCGCGACTTCCTTGTCACTCGTTGGGCCGGCATATTCCTCGCGGCCGAGGCGGGCTTCGTAGATGCCGGAGGCGCAGACGCCGTCGAGATATTCCGCGACGACCGGGCCTAGTGACCACATGGAAAAGGCCTTGAGCGCGCCCAGCACCTTGATACCTGCGCGGTCGCGGATGTCGCGGAGGATGGACAGGTTTCGACGGATCGCGGCCTCATCCACCACGAAGGCGGGGGAGGGGACGCTGTGCAGGTCGAAATGCGCGAAGGCGGCGGGGTCGCCAGCTTTGGTTTCCATATGGGCTCCATTCTCCCTCTCTCCTTCAGGGAGAGGGCTGGGGAGAGGGGAACAACGCTAGGGACGGGTCAGGGGGGGGGGGGGGGGGGGGGGGGGGGGGGGGGGCCGCCCGGCCCCCCCCCCCCCCGCCCCCGCCCCCCCCCCGCGCCCCCCCGCCCCCCCCGCCCCCGCCCCGCGCGGGCGGGGGGGGGGGGGGGGGGGGGGGTGCGGCTCTATGTGCGCGGGGGGGGGGGGGCCCCGATTTTTTTTTAAAATTGGGCCACAAGGCCCCTACCCCCCCTGGGGGAGAGGGCTGGGGAGAGGGGAACAACGCTAGGGACGGGTCATTCCCCTCTCCCGCCTTCGCTGCGCTCGCCACCCTCTCCCCTGAAGGGGAGAGGGGATTTTGGGATCAGAAATCCAGCGGCGCGTCCAGTTCCTTCACCTGCCAGGGCAGGCCGTGCTTGTTCAGCATGTCCATGAAGGGGTCGGGATCGAACTGTTCGACGTTGAACACGCCTTCGCCTTTCCACGCGCCGGTGAGCATCAGTGCAGCGCCGATCATCGCGGGGACGCCGGTGGTGTAGCTCACCGCCTGATTGCCGGTTTCGGCATAGGCGTCCTCATGATCGCAGACATTGAGGACATAGACGGTCTTCTGCTGACCATCCTTCACGCCTGTCGCGATGTCGCCGATGTTGGTCTTGCCCTTGGTCGTGGAGCCGAGGCTGGACGGTTCGGGCAGGACGGCCTTCAGGAACTGGAGCGGGATGATTTCCTGCCCGTTGTAGATCACAGGATTGATGCGAGTCATGCCGACATTCTGGAGCACTTCGAGATGCTTGAGGTACGCATCGCCGAAGGTCATCCAGAAGCGGATGCGTTTGATTTCGGGATAGTGTTTGGCGAGGCTTTCCAGCTCCTCATGATACATGAGGTACATGTTCTTTTCGCCGACCTGATCGAAGTCGAAGGTCTGCTTGTGCTTGAGCGCAGGGCCTTCGACCCACTTGCCGCCTTCCCAGTGGCGCGAGGGGGCAGTGACTTCGCGGATGTTGATTTCAGGGTTGAAGTTGGTGGCGAAATGCTGGCCATGGTCGCCGCCATTGCAGTCGAGAATGTCGAGCGTGTCGATGCGATCGAGCAGATGCTTCTTGATGTAGGAGGCAAAGACGCTGGTGACGCCGGGGTCGAAGCCAGAACCCAGCAGCGCCATGATGCCCGCTTCCTTGAAGCGGTCCTGATAGGCCCACTGCCAGCTATATTCGAACTTGGGTGTGTCGCGCGGTTCGTAATTGGCGGTGTCGAGATAGTCGGTCTTGGTCGCGAGGCAGGCGTCCATGATCGCCAGGTCCTGATAGGGCAGGGCGAGGTTCACGACCAGCTTGGGCTGGACCTTCTCAATCAGCGCGATCGTCTCTTCGACATTGTCGGCATCGACCTGGGCTACGTCGATGGTGACGCCGGTGCGGGCCTTCACCGATTCGGCGACTTTTTCACAAGAGACGATGCGGCGGCTGGCAAGCGTGATATGGCTGAAAATGTCACTGTTCATCGCCATCTTGTGAACCGCGACAGACCCGACGCCGCCCGCGCCGATGACCAGAACCTTGCTCAATTCCACTGCTCCATGAGTGAGGCGCGCCCGATGCGCGAAAGCGCCCATATAGGGACTGCGCATGACAGCGCAAAGTCAGACTTCCACGGAACAAGGCCGAGGCGCTTTGGGTTCAGGATCAGGGAGAGATGGCATGGTGGACATGAACGACCAGCATCTGAGGCAGTTCAGCCTAGGCAAGGTGCGCGGCGAAGAGGAGCAGAAGGCGTTGATCGCCGCGGAGCTGCTGCAGACGCTGGTGCGATCTCGCCGCTTCCATCTGGACGAGTTGCTGGAAGGCGATGGGCCTTACTGGATTTCAATCGGCCTCTATATCAATGAAGAGCGCGGCGTCGAAACGCGGCTGGATCAGATTGTCGAGTTCGCTGACGAGTCGATCGAGGCCAGTCGGCATATCCTGCGCCTGCTGATCGACCATGGCGTAGTTCAGGCGTACATAACTGGCAGCGGCGAAGCGGCCTATCGCTTGGCGCCACGCTTTTCCGCGAGCTTTGGCCGATATCTGCTGGAGCAGTTTGGCCATATGCAATTCTATTGCGCACGCGCATGAGCGTTTAGAAACTCGCGCCGTCGACCTTGTTGATCTTGAGCGTGTCGAGGTCGATTTCCGGAACGCAGCGGAGATTGACGGCGCGCATGGGGCCGTTTGGGGAACTGCCCTCCGCGAAAGATTGCGTGCCGCAAATGTTACAGAAGCGGTGAGTGATCTTGTGCTCGTAGAATTGATAGTCGGTCAGCTTGTCCTCGCCGCTGTTTAGCGTGAACTGGTCGGCGGGGACGAAGGTGAGGAGGAAGCCCTTGCGGCTGCAATGGGAGCAGTTGCAGGTCATGGCTTCGGTGGGCGTGTCGGCGGCTACGGTGTAGGTGACTGCGCCGCAGTGGCAGCTTCCGGTGTAGGGCATGGGGGCTCTCCTTTTAACCGGGAGCTTACGGTGTTAACGATAGGATGTGAACGGGCGAGATGGTTGGCTGCAGAACGGCGGCTTGCCGGAAAGCGCTGTCCAATATAGCCGCAATCTCGGGGGAACCGAGCGATTACGATGAAAACGGATAAAAATCTCTGCTTTGTGAAGCTGCAAAGGTTGGGTCGGCGCCTTCCAAGGAGAGTCTGTTTAGAATGGTTCAGCGTCGTAGCGAACGGAGGACAGTTTTTGTCGTTCGGTTTGGCCGTCCTGACAAGTTATATTGGCCTACAAACCGCAACGCTTCCACAAGTCATCGAGGAGGCGACGGACTGGGCCAATGCAATTCAGGCATTTGTTTACGTTTCAGCGGCTTGGCTTTTCTTGTCGGTTCCACGTGCCGTTTGGCTGCTCTTCCGTGAGGACCGGACACAAGGTCGATGGTATCAAAACCGCTTTGTTTATCATGACAGAAAATTAGTGGCGACACATCGATGCAAAGCTACTGGCGAAGTGCAAGCTTTTCACGTTGTCTTCGATAACGCGGTGCCATCGGCCTTCGTGCACTATGAAATTATCGTCGGCCAAGGTGATGTCCCCCATCAGCTTTACTCTGCAAGCATGGTCGGGGAGATGGTTTTGAGTTCAAACTTACGGCCCGGTGCCGGGGCTTCAAAGGGTGGATTTAGGATCGGCAAGAACATGGAAGCGAAGCTATTCATGGTTATGAAACCGGAGGCGATTTCTCAAACCGTTCGTGTGTACTGCCTAGATTTCAGCGCAGGGAATCCGCGCAACGACGATGGGGACGAGGGAGAGCTTTGGCCGCACTGGCGTCCCGAAATGTTTGCGGCCGGAACTCGCACAAGTTTTTGACGACGCTCGCCTTGCGGCAGGATTGCTTCGTACCAAATCATCAAGAAAGCGGGACCCCGGATCGAGTCCGGGGTGGCGGCCAACGTCAACTCACCAACCGCTTCAACCCCTCCACCGTATCTGCTTCCCGCGCAGGCTTGTCGCGCCTGATCCGCGCGATCCTTGGGAAGCGCATCGCCAAGCCCGACTTGTGCCGCTTGCTGTCGTGGATGCTGTCGAAGGCGACTTCCAGCACCAGTGACTTTTCCACCTCGCGCACCGGGCCGAAGCGGTTGAGGGTGTTGTTGCGGACGAAGCGGTCGAGCCACTTCAACTCCTCGTCAGTGAAGCCGCTATAGGCTTTGCCGACGGGGAGGAGTTCGCCTTCTTCCGTCCAGCAGCCGAAGGTGTAGTCCGAATAGAAGGACGAGCGTTTGCCGTGGCCGCGCTGGGCGTACATCATGACGCAGTCGGCGGTCAGTGGATCGCGTTTCCATTTATACCAGAGCGCGGCCTTGCGCCCGGCGACATAGGGGCTGTCGCGGCGCTTGAGCATCACGCCTTCGATCGCGGCGTCGCGGGCGCCTGCACGGATTTCGGCGAGGGCTTCGAAGTCCGGTGCTTCGATGAGGGCAGAGATGTCGAAGCGGTCGGGATCGAGCGTTGGGATGAGGGCTTCGAGGCGGGGGCGGCGCTGCTCCCAGGGCAGGGCGCGGAGGTCTTCGTCGGTGTGGAGCAATATGTCGTAGAGGCGGACGAAGGCGGGATAGTCGGCCATCATCTTAGCGGTTACCGCCTTGCGGCCGAGGCGTTGCTGGAGGGCGTTGAAGCTGGCGGCTTCGCCTCCCTGAAATTCGCCTTTGACGAGTAGTTCGCCGTCCAGGACCGCGTGGGCGGTGAACGCCTCTGCGATTTCCGGGAAGCTGCCGGTGATGTCGTCTCCGGCGCGGCTGTAGAGGCGTGTTTGCTCGCCGGTGCCGACGATCTGGATGCGGATGCCGTCCCATTTCCATTCGGCGGCATAATCGGTGAGATCGACGCTGTCGGCTTCGAGCGGGTGGGCTAGCATGAAGGGGCGGAAGAAGGGCGTGCCTGCGGGGTCGGGGCGGTTGGATCTGCCCTCGGCCCAATCGAACAGGGCGGCGTAGGGTGGGGTGAGGGCGTGCCAACATTCCTCCACATCATCGACGTCAAGGCCGAAGGCTTGAGCGAAGCCGGTCTTGGCGAGGCGGGCGGAGATGCCGACGCGCAGGCCTCCGGTGGCGAGCTTGAGGAGGGCGAAGCGGCCGGAGGCGTCGAGATGGTCCATCATCTGGGCG
>CAMPHR010000014.1 GCA_946886075.1 uncultured Novosphingobium sp.
GCCTCTATTTCGAGCCGCTGACCGCCGAAGACGTGCTCGAAATCATGAGCGTCGAAATGTCGAACGGCACCCTTGCCGGGGTCATCGTCCAGTTCGGCGGCCAGACCCCGCTCAAGCTCGCCCAGGCTTTGGAAGATGCAGGCGTGCCTATCCTCGGCACCTCGCCCGACGCGATCGACCTTGCCGAAGACCGCGAGCGGTTCGCCGCGCTCATCGACAAGCTGAAGCTCAAGCAGCCCGCCAACGGCATCGCCCGCAGCCGGGAGGAGGCGATCGCTGTCGCCAACCGCATCGGCTACCCGGTCCTGATGCGCCCGTCCTACGTCCTTGGCGGCCGCGCCATGGAAATCGTCGATGGTCAGGCCCAGCTTGAGGAATATATCGCCACCGCCGTCCAGGTGTCCGGCGACTCCCCAGTGCTGATCGATCAATATCTCCGCGACGCGACCGAAGTGGACGTGGACGCGCTCTGCGACGGCGACGATGTGGTCGTGGCGGGCGTCCTCCAGCATATCGAGGAAGCGGGCGTCCATTCGGGCGATTCCGCCTGCTCCTTGCCGCCTTACAGCCTGTCCGACGACATTATCGCGGAAATCGAGCGCCAAACCGACATTCTCGCACGCGCTTTGTCGGTCCGGGGCCTCATGAACATCCAGTTCGCAGTAAAGGACAACATTGTTTACCTAATCGAGGTAAACCCCCGCGCCAGCCGCACCGTCCCCTTCGTCGCCAAGGCAATCGGCACCCCAATAGCCAAGATCGCCAGCCGCGTCATGGCCGGAGAGAAGCTCAAGGACCTCCCCAAAATCGACCGCAATTCTATAAATCATATTGCAGTTAAGGAAGCCGTCTTCCCCTTCGCCCGTTTCCCCGGCGTCGATCCGGTCCTCTCACCGGAAATGAAAAGCACCGGCGAAGTCATGGGCATCGACAGCAATTTCGCCACCGCCTTCGCCAAGGCTCAGCTTGGCGCTGGCACCATCCTCCCCAAGAGCGGCACCGCCTTCGTATCGGTCAAGGACAGCGACAAACTTGTCATTCTGCCTGCGGTGCAAAAGCTCTCCAGCCTGGGCTTCACGATCGTCGCCACGGGCGGCACCGCGCGCTATCTGGAAGAGCAGGGCATCGCCGTGCAGTCGGTGAACAAGGTCGCAGAAGGTCGTCCACACATCGTCGACAAGATCACCGATGGCGACATCGACCTGATCTTCAACACGACCGAAGGCTGGCAGTCCCTGAAGGACAGCAAGGCGATCCGCACCAGCGCGCTGCGTGCCAAGGTCGCCAGCTTCACCACGGCGGCAGCATCAGTCGCCGCGGCCGACGCGATCGAGGCTCTTCGGGGCCATGCCCTTGAAGTGCGATCGCTCCAGTCCTATTATCCCGTGTCGCAAGCCTGATCCCCTGCACAAGGAAGCACGCTGCGGGTGGCTCCGAGTTGGAGCCGCCAAAGGGAAGTTTTGACGAAGGATTTGCAAGAATGGCGACCGTCGAGAAGATGCCGATGCTGCAGATGGGCTACGACAAGCTCAATGAGCAGCTCCGCGAACTGAAGGCCGAACGGCCGTTGATCGTGGACGCCATCGAGGAAGCTCGCGCGCATGGCGACCTGTCCGAAAATGCGGAATATCATGCAGCGAAAGAGCGGCAGGGTCAGGTTGAAGCGACCATCGCCGATCTGGAGGACAAGCTGTCGCGCGCCCAGATCATCGATCCCAAGTCGCTATCGGGCGACAAAGTCGTATTCGGTGCAACCGTCACCTTGATGGACGAAGATGACAAGCCGGTCCGCTACCAGATCGTCGGTCAGGCCGAAGCAGATGCGAAGGCTGGCATGATCAGCTACAACAGCCCGCTCGGCCGCGCCCTCATCAGCCGTCAGGTAGGGGAAGAGGTCGAAGTCTCAGTCCCTTCGGGCGACAAATTCTACCTGATCGACAAGATCGAATTCATCTAAAGCCAGTGAAACTGCCGTCCGGCCGTATGACTGATGGGATCGCGGCGTTTACATTCGTCGCGTTCCTCCTGCTGCTGTTCACGGGGCAGGTCGACACGGCGGCTATCCTGGGCGGCTTTATACCTGCCCGCATTGGCGATCCCCAGTTTTTGGCCGGTATAGATGCTGTGCCTTCATGGCTGACGCCGCTCAGCTGTACCCTGATACATGCCGGTTGGCTGCATATTGGCTTCAACTTGCTGATGCTGGTTTTTTGCGGGCGGCAGGTCGAACAGGTGCTGCAAAAGCGGGCAGTGCTTATCCTCTATATTGCCGGAGCTTACGGGGCGGCCGCGCTGCAATGGGTCGCCGGTCCAGCCTCTCCTAACCCGATGGTCGGGGCGAGCGGAGCCATATCGGCCATCTTGGCGACCTATGCTCTGCTATATGGGCAGCGGGCCGTCAGGCGCATAGGGCCTTTTTCCGCCAATTTTCTGCGCCTCATCTGGCTTGCTGCGGGTTGGATCATCCTGCAGCTGATGATCGGCCTAGCCTCCGCCCGGGGCGGCCTCGGCGATCTGGGGCAAATCGCCATCGCTGCCCACATCGGGGGCTTTTTGGTAGGCTTGATCCTGATGCGCCCCTTGCTTTTCTGGCGTTTCCGCAAGGGGCCGAGGTCCTTGTCCTGAACGCTCAGGCTTGAGGCAGTTCCGGTTCAAGCAGGCGGTGCAGATGGACGATCACGTAACGCATTTCCGCATCATCCACGGTCCGCTGAGCGGCGCCGCGCCATGCATTCTCGGCTGACGCATAGTCCGGGAACACGCCCACCACGTCGATCGAGTTCAAATCTTCAAATTCCAGCGTCTGGGGATCTTTGACGCGCCCGCCCATAACGAGGTGGAGTTTGCTCATGATATCTCGTGTCTCCCAAGGAAGGAGCGGCACTCTAGCAACAGCGCCACTCCTGTCCAAGGCCTCGTCACAGGGGCTTAATGCTTTCTGCGCTCATGCGGTTACCGTTTGGGCAACCGAGCCTTCAGAGCGTCGCTTACCGCATCGATCTTGCTCGTGACCAGAGCGACGAAGTCATCGGCGACGCGCGACGCGGTACCGCTGATGTCGGCAGAGGCGGCGGCATCACGCGCAGACGCGGCGGTCTTGCTGGCGCTGTCCTGCGCGCTGTGCAGCGCGTCGGTCGCGCTCGACTTGATGTTTTCCGCGCCCTGAGCCGCGGCTGCGCTCGCCGCAAGAGCAGCTTCCACGACCCGGCTTCCTGCAGTCATCGCAAGGCCTGGAAGCGCCTTCATCACTGTACGGCTTTTCGGAAACATCCAGGCGACGATCGCCCCTGCGGCCACTGCACCCGCCACGGCCGCAACCGGATGCTCCTGAACGATTTCATTGGCGCGCGCGGCGACACGCTGAGTCCGGTCACGTACATCGCTATAGGCATCGCCCGCGCGATCCCGGCCGGTCTGGATCAAATCCGCAGCGTTATCCCGTGCCTTGCCCGTGGTGTCGCGCAGCTTGTCGGTTGCCGATCCGGCGATATCGTTCGCGGCATCGCGCACGCGCGTAATCTGGGCATGAATGTCAGCCATCGTCAGTCTCCGCTAGTTCCGGGTTACGATTGGTAATCCGAACGTATGTCTTTTTGAAAAGTGCCGAAATCGGGCGGCGGAAGAGATAAATCAACAAAGCTGCCGCAGTAGCTCCAACGGCTACTGGCTGCTGCCGAACCTTGTCGGTCACATACCCGCGCCCATTGTGGATTCCGTTCGCTGCCTTTTCCTTGATGTCCTGCTTCAGTCGTCCGGGCTTTACTCTCTCCTTCGCAGCGGAAACGCTGGACAGAAATTGCACCTTCTTCTGCTCGGCTCGGACCGTAGCCTGATGATATCGTTCAATTGCGCTCATGGCTTGATCGCCTTCCGCATACGGGAAATCCGGCTCTTTGCGAGTAGCAACAGCACGATGGTGACGAGCAAGGTCGATGCGAATACGACCAGCGCAGCCCATCCCGCTCCTATGTGAAGGCTCAGCATCAATACGATCCCCACAAGAAAGGCGATCAGCCCTGCAAAGCTCAGCATGAAGCCAGCGACCGCGAAGATCGTGGCATCTCGAACGCCCGCCCCGGCTATGCCAGCACGAAGCTTCTGCCGCTCTATCTCCGCGTCGGCATAGGCGCGGCCATCGGCATACAGCTTCGTGAAGGTGGCACGGACGCTGTCTTGCTGCTCCTTATGCTCGGCTTCGGGGATTGCCGCTACCAGGCTTGGTTCTTCAGTCAAAAAGCCCCTCCGCCCCACCGTCGGGGCTCTTGCGTGAGTGTTGATATCCTATGCTCAAGCCTTGTCGTCGGAGCCCTTGGCCAACCGCATCAGCACGAAGCCGACGACCGCTGCCGCACCGATCGCGACTGCAGGGCTCTTGCGCACAAAGTCCTTCGCTTCGGCCATCAACTGATCGACGTCCTTGCTGTCCAGTGTGTCGGCAGCGCCCGCAACGGCCTCGGCCGCTTGCCGCGCATAATCGCCATATTGCGGACCTAGCTTGGCATCGACGGTCCCTGCGGTGTCGGTGATCAGCTTGGAAAGGCTTTGCATTGCCGTGCCGGTCTTGTCCTTGGCGACGACCGCCGCAGACCTGGCCGTCTTCGTCGCCTGATCCTTCAGCGGGTCGATATGTGTTTTCCAATCAACGCTGTTCAGCTTGTCGGCCGCGGAGCGGGCGGCCTTTTCCGCCTGCTCCTTCAAAGGCGCGATCTGCGCTGCCCAGCCATGCGACGCAGCGCCATTGCCCGGCTTTGTGGCAGCCGTCTTGATCGGCGCGGTCGGAGTTACTTCGCGCGTTGCAGCGGTCGCGCCCTTGGTGGGCTCGGCCGGAGTGGCCTTCTTTGCGCGCTTGGTGGGCGGGGTTTCCGGGGTGTCGGCCATCGTCCTATGTCTCCTCAGATATTGTGGGGTCGCGTTGCGGGCGATTGGATATCCGTCCTCAATGCTCGCGACGGGCCACAGTTCCGTTGCCGTTACTAATTTGAGCATCGGCATTTTTCGAGTCCTTGCAAGCCCCGCATTGCCAAGGCGAGGGGCGCTGGCTAAGCGAGGCGCGATTTCAGGCGCATTGCAGCATTCAGGGAGCGACCATGACCGCCATTCTCGATATCCACGCTCGTCAGATCCTCGACAGCCGGGGTAACCCCACGGTCGAAGTCGATGTCATGCTGGAAGATGGCAGCTTCGGCCGTGCCGCCGTGCCATCGGGCGCATCGACTGGCGCTTATGAGGCGGTGGAAAAGCGCGACGGAGACAAGAGCAAATATTTCGGCAAGGGCGTTCTCGCTGCCGTGGCCGCCGTGAATGACGAGATTGCCGAGCAGTTGATTGGCCTCGATGCGGAAGATCAGGGTGAAGTCGACGCTGCGATGATCGCATTGGACGGCACCGAAAATAAGGCGCGGCTCGGCGCCAACGCCATCCTGGGGGTCAGCCTGGCCACTGCGAAGGCTGCGGCGGATGCCCGGGGCCTGCCGCTCTACCGCTATGTCGGCGGCGTGTCGGCCCATGTTCTCCCCGTGCCGATGATGAACATCATCAACGGCGGCGAGCATGCGGACAACCCCATCGACTTCCAGGAATTCATGATCATGCCCGTCGGCGCGGAAAGCATTGCCGACGCCGTTCGTGTGGGTGCGGAAATTTTCCACACGCTGAAAAAGGGGCTGCATGATAAAGGGCTGGCCACTTCGGTAGGGGACGAGGGTGGCTTTGCACCCAACATCGCCTCCACGCGTGACGCGCTCGACTTCATCATGCTTTCGATCGAGAAGGCGGGCTACAAGCCAGGCGACGACGTCGTGTTGGCGCTAGACTGTGCCGCGACGGAGTTCTTTAAGAACGGCAAATATGAAATTTCCGGCGAAGGCTTGTCGCTCAACCCAGTCGAAATGGCCGATTATCTGGCGGCACTCTGCGCGGACTATCCGATCAAGTCGATCGAAGACGGCATGAGCGAGGATGATTTTGAAGGCTGGAAGGCTCTGAGCGACAAGATCGGCGGTAAGGTCCAGTTGGTCGGCGACGATCTGTTCGTGACGAACCCAAAGCGTCTGGAGATGGGCATCGGCAAGGGGCTTGCTAACTCGCTGCTGGTGAAGGTGAACCAGATCGGTTCGCTGACGGAGACGCTGGCGGCAGTCGATATGGCCCATCGCGCGCGGTACACCGCCGTTATGTCGCACCGTTCCGGCGAAACCGAGGATGCGACGATCGCTGACCTCGCTGTTGCCACCAACTGCGGGCAGATCAAGACTGGATCGCTGGCGCGTTCGGACCGGCTTGCCAAGTATAACCAGCTGATCCGCATCGAAGAAGAGTTGGGCGACGTGGCAGTCTACGCTGGCCGTTCCATCTTCCGCTGAGTTCCATTTCAACAGTCGGCCGCAAGTTAACCAGATTTTGCTTGCGGCCGGCTCCTGCCTGTGATTCAACTGTTCCATGGCGCACATCGCGAAGCTCCGTATGTTGTTATTTTCGGCGTTCGGGCCTGCTATTGCCGTCCTGCTGCTGCTGTTCTTCGCTGGATATGTCGTGCTTGGTTCGAACGGAGTTCTGGCGTGGGGCGATTACACCCGCCAGCTTCATCGCGCACAGGGTGAATTGAAGTCCGTCGAGGCGCAGAGGAGCGAGCTGCGCAACCGTGTCGATCTGCTCAATCCGCGTCGCGTTGACCCTGACCTCAGCGATGAACTGATCCGCCGCCAGCTTGGCGTGATCCATCACGACGAAGTGATCGTGCCGCTCAACTGAGCCATGGCGTTTTAGGGCGCTATTAGGCGGGCTGCGGCGTTGCAATCCGGGCCGGTCTGCCGCTATATCGGGCTTCCTTCCATCCATCACCAGGCAAAAGGATAAGAGCCTTGGCGAAACCAACGACGCCGCGTCCTTCGCGCGCAAAGGCAAAGGCGCCGAGCCCTGCCAGCGCGGATCACAACCGGCCTCGCCCCGAAACTCCTTCGGATTACAAGGCCACGAAGGAAGAATTGCTGGAATTCTATCGGCAGATGGTCCTCATCCGCCGCTTCGAGGAAAAGGCTGGCCAGCTTTATGGCCTGGGCCTGATCGGCGGCTTTTGCCACCTCTACATCGGCCAGGAAGCTGTCGCAGTCGGCATCCAATCCGCGCTTAAGCCCGGCAAAGACAGCGTTATCACCGGCTATCGCGACCACGGCCACATGCTCGCATATGGCATCGATCCCAATGTCATCATGGCAGAACTGACCGGCCGGGAGGCTGGCATTTCCCGGGGCAAGGGCGGTTCGATGCACATGTTCAGCGTCGAGCATAAATTCTTTGGCGGCCACGGCATCGTCGGCGCTCAGGTGTCACTGGGCGCGGGCTTGGGCTTCGCGCACAAGTACAATAATGATGGCGGGGTCTGCGTTGCGTATTTCGGCGACGGTGCGGCGAACCAGGGTCAGGTCTATGAAAGCTTCAACATGGCTGAGCTGTGGAAGCTGCCGATCATCTTCGTGATCGAGAACAACCAGTACGCCATGGGCACGAGCGTCAACCGCTCTTCGGCCGAAGATCAGCTCTACCGCCGCGGTGAGAGCTTCCGTATCCCCGGTATCCAGGTCAACGGCATGGACGTGCTCGCCGTTCGTGGCGCGACCGAGGAAGCGCTGAAGTGGGTACAGGGGGGCAACGGCCCGATCCTGCTGGAGATGAAAACCTACCGCTATCGTGGTCATTCCATGTCCGACCCTGCCAAATACCGCTCGCGGGAGGAAGTGCAGGCGATGCGCGACAAGTCGGACCCGATCGAGGGCGCGAAGAAATATCTGGCCGACGCCGGGGTGAGTGAAGACGAACTCAAGAAGATCGATCAGGACATTCGCAAGATCGTGAGCGACGCGGCGGACTTCGCTGAAACCTCCCCCGAGCCGGACATGTCCGAACTTTATACCGACGTGCTGGTGGAGCAATATTGATGGGTATCGAAATCAAGATGCCGGCACTCTCTCCCACCATGGAGGAAGGCACGCTGGCCAAGTGGCTTGTTAAGGAAGGCGACGAAGTCCGTTCAGGCGACATTCTTGCCGAGATCGAAACGGACAAGGCAACCATGGAATTTGAAGCGGTCGACGAAGGCAAGATCGGCGCGATCGTCATTCCCGAGGGGACCGAAGGCGTGAAGGTGGGCACCGTCATCGCGACGATGGCGGGAGAAGATGGTGCTACCGCTCCGGCTCCCGCACCTAAAGCCGAAGAGAGCGCACCTCCAGCCAAGCCGGAAGCTGCTCCAGAAGCGCCGAAGAAGGCGGAGAGCGGCACAGCCAAGCTCGCGACCGAGGCGAAGGCCAGCGTTGTTGATCCCGATCTTCCCGACGGCACGGAATATGTGAAGACCACGGTTCGCGAAGCGCTGCGCGACGCGATGGCCGAAGAGATGCGCCGGGACGACCGGGTGTTCGTCATGGGTGAAGAAGTCGCCGAATATCAGGGCGCCTATAAGGTTACTCAAGGTCTTCTTGAGGAATTTGGCGACAGGCGCGTCATCGATACGCCGATCACCGAATATGGCTTTGCAGGCGTTGGCACAGGCGCGGCGATGGGCGGCCTGCGCCCCGTGATCGAGTTCATGACGTTCAATTTCGCTATGCAGGCGATCGACCACATCATAAACTCGGCGGCCAAGACCAATTACATGTCGGGCGGGCAGATGCGCTGTCCGATCGTGTTCCGTGGCCCCAATGGCGCGGCGAGCCGGGTAGCCGCTCAGCACAGCCAGAATTATGGTCCATGGTACGCGTCAGTCCCCGGCCTGATCGTGATTGCACCCTATGACGCGGCCGACGCGAAGGGATTGCTCAAGGCGGCGATCCGTTCGGAGGATCCCGTTGTCTTCCTGGAAAATGAGCTGGTCTATGGCCGCAGCTTCGACGTGCCCAAGGTGGACGATTATGTCCTCCCCATCGGCAAGGCGCGTATCATGCGCGAGGGCAAGGATGTGACCCTCGTCAGCTATTCGATCGGCGTCGGCGTCGCTCTCGAAGCTGCTGAGCAACTTGCAGGCGAAGGCATCGAGGCGGAAGTTATCGACCTACGCACCCTGCGCCCGCTCGACACGGCCACTGTGCTGGAAAGCCTGAAGAAAACCAACCGCCTGGTTATCGTAGAAGAAGGCTGGCCCGTCTGCTCGATCGCCTCGGAAATCGCAGCCGTAGTCATGGAGCAGGGCTTCGACGACTTAGATGCCCCGGTCCTGCGCGTCACCAACGAAGACGTGCCGCTACCCTACGCCGCCAATCTGGAAAAGGCTGCGCTGATCGATGCGGCGCGGGTTGTCACTGCGGTTAAGAAGGTGTGTTACAGGTGAACTTCGATCAACAAGTGGATGGCGTCACCATCTCGCTGTTGTAAAGTTGAGACATGTCACGGTCGTCGCGGACCATCATCGCGGCGACCGTGTTCATGTCTCCATAGTTCATGGCGCCAAACATGCCAGGCCGCAGCACCGGAAATAGCGGCTCATAGCGATAGTGAATTTCTACGAAGATTACTGCAGAACCAGGTGGTGCGTAGACCTGACGACCCGTCGGACCCATGCCAGTAAGATTGCTATCTCCTTGGCGCCCATAGCGCGGGGCGTAGTCAATCGCTTGCCCATAGCAACGCTGCCAGTGGATGTAGTTTTTGTCCGGATGTGACACGTCCGGATCTGGTTCCAAACTGGAAATCACGATGCGCGCCTTGTTTTTCGTTACAAACGATCCACTCGCCTGCTTTTCCGAGTAGTTCCCGCTGATGTTAAGGTTCCCACCTTGGGCCAGCGCGCCTTGCAGCAGGTCATTAACCTGAGCTTCCGACACTTTTTTCGCGGCCATCGGATCCCCTTCACCGATGCGCGATGCGTTGTCAGCCACTTGAAGCGCGAGCGCTGACAGCCGCATGGAGGTAATGGAGTAATTCGCTAATTCAGCGCCCCCCGCGATCAAAATAAGCAGCACCGGTGTGGCGTAGGCGAACTCCACAAGCGCTAATCCTGCGCGGTCGCGGTACAGCAGGGCCAGAACCCGCATGACTTTCCATATTCCTTGCCGCATTATGTGCAGTCCTTCGGGTCAAGAGAGCCGGACAGATTTTCCTGATCGCCGTAAGGCTGGTTTGCCAACACAGTGGTGGCGTTCAGTTTCACGTTCTCTGATAGTCCGATCAGCTTGGCGACTGGAAAGAGGCGAGGGTAAGTCACCGTTATAGAGTAGACCACCACGTCCTTCGCACCGCCTTGGCCGCCGGAGCCGCCCTTTGCATCATAGACATTATTGAAATTCCGGTCGATCCACACTTCTCCGGGACTGCAGATGCCGTCTCCATTTGCATCTTCAGGCTGCGCTGCCTGCGCCTTGGCGAAGTTGCTGTAGTAAGTCCGCTGAATGTCGATATCGCTATCTACGAGACTATTGTTCAGGTTCCGCACAGAGCTACGGACGCGCGTGTCCACTATGTTTTGCTGCGCCACTGACGAAGCCGATGCAAGGGTTAGATCGCGTCCTGCCTTCTGAACCGTACCCTGAAGCACTGCCTGCATGTAGAGTGTGTGACCAAGGTCGAATCCGCCCATCAGGAGCACCAGCAACGCCGAGGCGGTCAGGCTGAATTCGACTGCAGCGACACCCTCTTGATCGCGATGTAAGCGTTTTAGCATCATGGGCATAGACCTATTGTGTCAACCGCAGGTTGGATATACGGTCGGCGATCTCGCGAAACTTAGCTATCAACGAGAGCGTATTTTTCGCTTCGAAGAAGTATGTTGCGCTAGTTGCGCAATTGGTCAGGCGCGTTTTTGTCGCAGTGTCGGATGTGCCATAATAGATCACCCATAATGTGATATTCTTATTCTTGATGGCCGTGCAAAGGGCATTGGAGCGAGCATTGTTGTTCGCGACGAGCTTGGCCTCATACTGAGCTTCCGTGAGGCCCGTGGGATCAACTTGCCGCCGGTCCCACCACTCAAGGCCATAACTTGCGTAATTATTTTGCTCGTTAGCGGTTGCGCCGTCCGTCATAAAGATCATGTGACGTTGAATTTGCGCCCCACCCGACGTCGTTTCATTTTCGCTTCTAAAAATGCCAGTCGGCGACATTAGGCGTGCGCCCCAAAGCAAGCCAATATCGTGATAAGTATTATTATGCGGCGCAAGCGTGCCCACATAATTGCTAAAGTCCGAAGCCGATTGATTGCCATTGCGGCCGTCGTAACTTAGCAGTTTCCGAGACGCCGCTACGCAGGTGTTATTGCCTAGGTTCGTGCCTACTGAACCCGAGGTTGATGGAGCTGCAGAGACCCAGGCGGTAGTAAAATTGCCCCCCCAACTGGTCTCAGCAAGTGTTTCCTTGCGACCCCATACCACGTTATGGAGTATAGGCTTCCAGCGCGTATCGTCGTCCCAAGTGGAAGGTACGAGATCGATATCCATGTCGATGGCATCGGACGGCGCAGACGGATAGCTCAACCAATCGTCCGCCGGGTTTCCATCGACATTTTTGAACGTCTTGCGTTCTTCGATGCAGCCGTCCCAACGCGCTGCGACGGTAGCTGGGATTTTTATTTTGGCCGCCGTGGCGGAGCCAGAAAGCTTTACATTGGGCGTGCTGACTTCGCCGACATCGAGAGGCACAGTCTTGGGCCAGCTCGTCGCCGTTTTCAAAGCAGAAATATTGAATTCACGAGGTTTGTATGTCCAGCTTACAATCTGATTGTAAGCGGTCCATATAATCGGCCGTCGAGTTGTTCCTCCTCGTGCCTGTGTCCACTTCGATTCATAATCGTTATTCAGAAAATTTGACTTTTCCATCCAGCAGCCCCAGGTGGAACCATTTTTAAAGTACCGGTAACGGAACCCTGTTTTTACTGTGGCTGTCCTTGTTGAGGAAGCGTCGAGATCTTGATATCCTGCGGGGTAAACTGCAGGATCGTTAGTCGTGGCCGTGTAGTTGGTTGTACCCCAGCTGCCGTAGGTTTCTTGAACCCCGACTAACTGATCGTAGCTGCCGAAGGTGTTCAGTGCCGAACAAGAGGCGTTATTGCCCGCCTGCACATTCTGCTTTGGTAGCGTGGCTCCGTCTGCCATGGTCACAGTAGAGCCCGTGACAATAGCCCAACTGTTACTGTATCGAGCGGATTCGGAAAATTCATTTGGCGTATAAGAGGTCGTCGTCCAAGAGAAAGGATCGGCGGTTCCTGTTGACCAAGTTTGGACTGCTTGGGTGGTAGCCTCCCGGGATTGATAAGTCCATTGGTCAACGAAGTAATCGCTGGGCAACAATCCACCGACATTGACCATATTGTCATAATTCACGAAACCAAATCGAAGCTGTACCTGAGAGGATAAATCTCCCGTCGGGTCACTAGTCGCTCCGCACTGCTCAGCAGTAACATCTGTGATGTTCTCACGCGAAAGAGCTTCGTAGAAGCAGCGGATCGCCAGTTGAAGGCCGGCCATCTTTCTCAATCCTGTAGTGTCTCCAGGAATGGCAGAGTCCATTGAGCCTGAATTATCGAGGACGAACATGACGTCCGTGTTCGGAATGCGCATCTGACCTTCGCATGAGACGCTTATCGTCTTGGTCGGCATCCCGAAGATACGCATGAGTGTCATCGGCACTTCCGCCGAAGCGGTGCCGGTGACGGTTCCGTCAGATTCGACGAATGTCCGCGTGCGATTTTCGGAGCCAAAGAAGTCTGAAGCAAAGTTTAGGTCAAAGGTGTTAAGCGCGGTCGTATTCGGGCGCCCTCCATTGTCGGTCCACCTCCCCGACCCCATGACACGGCGGCCCGCAAGGGCTCCGGCATCGCAGGCGGCTTGTAGTCGGGATTTGACAGTATAGAGCCGTGCTCCGTCCAGTGCACCGCCTACCAGCCCCATCATCGGAATGACTGCAGCAGCGGTCATCGCTAAGATGTTGCCATTCTGGTCACGTGCCAGCCGGGACATGAAACCCGAGTAATCGCTTGAACCGACGCCCATATTCCACCCACAAAAGTGCTGTTTGCCGTTGACGGAGCAATCCAGCCTGCCTCATGCACTCACATTGGTTGTCGTGGTTACGAGATCTCTAGTTAAAATGGCTCTAACTGATGATGTATTTCTCTGGTGTGCCGTCGTGCTGCCACGGTCGCGATCAAGATGATTGATCTGGCGCCTTTGCCTGCTTTGCTTGCGGCACAAGCTGGACGCGAGTTTCAGAGGCATAAGCTGATCTGGGCTTTAGATGCGCGTTTGGCCCAGATTGTTCGCACCACTAGTGAGCCGCTGATCGGCCAAATGCGTCTGGCCTGGTGGCATGACGTGATCTTCGACGCCCAAGCGATCAAGGGCCGGGGCGAGCCAATTGTCGATGCGTTACGCGATCAAGGGGTAGTCGATAGTTCCGGGCTGGTAGACATGCTTGAGGGTTGGGAAATACTGATCGTCGAGCAGGAACTGGACCGGCAATCCCTCGGCGATTATGCGACAGGGCGGGGAGGGGGCTTGTTTCATGCTCTTGCAGGCGCAGTAGATGTGCCTGACTGGCTGATCGACGCGGGTGCTGTCTGGGCATTATGGGATCTGTCAGGGCATGTAAGTAGTCCGGAACTTGCGCGTCAAGCTCTGGCATTGGGCAAGGAGCGGCTGCTTACTAACACACTTTCATGGCCAAAAGCTTGGGCACCGATGCGAATAGCCTACAGCTTGGCGCGAAGCGAAATAGTTCGCGGAAGGGGTGCGCCGGGGAATTTAACGCCATCGCTTTACATGCGACTGATTTGGCTGATGCTGACCAAGAGATAAGGGGGATTTTCGTGACACGTATCATGGCGGGCGCTGGGGCGGCGTTGCTGTTGGTCGCGGCGGGGCTTTTCTGGTGGCAGGGGCAGGCGACGACACGACCTGTTCCGGAGGCAGTGGTCGCGCCACCACCGCCGCCTGCATTGGAAGCGCTGCCGGAGGGTGATCCCGATGCGGTTGGCAAGGCGCCGCCTCCTCCAGGGGAGGCAAGTCCCCAAAGCCGCGAACAGAAGCGTTTCGCTCGCTACGATCGCAACCGCGATGGCTTTATCACCCGCGTCGAGATGCTGGGCAGCCGGGTCAAGGCATTCAAAGCGCTCGACAAGGACAAGGACAACCTGCTTTCCTTTGAGGAATGGGCCGTCGCGACGTCCGATCGCTTTGGCGGGGCCGACGCGAATGCTGACGGCAAGCTGACGCCCGCCGAGTTCGCCACCACCGCGCCCAAGCGCAAGGCTCCGACAAAATGCCGATGCTGACGCTCCGGCAGCGTTAACTCATCTCCAACGCCTTGACCCACCCCGCTAGTGACGCACGCGCCCGAGCCGTATACGCCTCCTTGCGCTGCTTCTTTTTCACATCGTCCAACGGCGGGAACAGGCCGAAATTCACATTCATCGGCTGATAGTCGGCTGTGGCGACATTGCCTGTGACATGGCCCAGCAACGCCCCCAGCGCCGTGTCGGCGGGAGGCGGAGAAAGGGGCTGGTTCAGCAGTTCAGCAGCAGCGAAGCGCCCTGCCAGCAGTCCGATCGCCGCGCTTTCAACATAGCCCTCGCACCCTGTCATCTGACCGGCAAACCGAATGTGCGGTGCACTTTTCAACCGCAATGTCGCGTCCAGCAACTTCGGGCTCTGTATGAAGGTGTTGCGGTGGAGGCCGCCCAGCCGGGCGAACTCGGCGCCCTCCAGACCCGGAATGGTCCGGAACAGTTCAACCTGGGCGCCATGTTTGAGCTTCGTCTGGAAGCCGACCATGTTCCACAATGTTCCTGAAGCATTGTCCTGCCGCAGCTGGACCACGGCATAGGGCCAGCGTCCAGTGCGGGGATCGTCCAGCCCGATCGGCTTCATCGGGCCGTGTCGCAAGGTTTCCGGTCCGCGGGACGCCATCACCTCGATGGGCATGCAGCCTTCGAAATAAGGCGTGCTCGTTTCCCACTCCTTGAATTCGGTTTTTTCGCCGTCAAGCAGCCCTTGGACAAAGGCCTGATACTGTTCCTTGTTCATCGGGCAGTTGATGTAGTCCTTGCCCTCGCCGCCGCCCGGGCCGATCTTGTCCCAGCGGTTGGCCATCCAGCATTTGTCCATGTCGATGCTGTCGAAGTGCACGACCGGCGCAATGGCATCGAAAAAGGCAAGGTGATCCATGCCTGCCGCCGCGCCGATGTTGGCTGCCAGTGCGGGAGCGGTAAGTGGGCCAGTTGCGACGATCGTCATGCCTATGCTCGGCAACTGATCGACGCGCTCGCGCACGATCTCCACATTGGGATGATCGGCAAGCGCACGGGTCACACCTTCGGAAAAGACGTGTCGATCGACCGCCAGGGCCGATCCGGCGGGCACCTTGGCGGGTTCCGCCTGCGCCATGATCAGGGAATCAAGCCGCCGCATTTCTTGATGCAGCAGGCCGACCGCATTTTTGTCCGCATCATCGGAACGAAAGCTGTTGGAGCAGACCAGTTCGGCAAGCCCGTCGGTCTGGTGCGCCGGGGTCATATCGCCAGCGCCCCGCATCTCCGACAAACGAACCTTCACGCCCGCCTGAGCCAATTGCCAGGCCGCTTCCGACCCCGCCAGGCCCCCCCCGATTATATGCACTTGATGACCCGTCGCTTTGCCCATTTTTCCGTCCATGCGTTGATGCCGCGCGTTTAGGTTAATCGGCGGCAAAAGGAGAGTGCAAAATGATCGATCATGTCGGCATCGCGATCAGCGACGCGGAACGATCCCGCATTTTTTACGATGAACTGCTGGCCGCCATCGGGCTTCAGCGCCTGATGACCATTGCGGCCGCTGATAATCCGAGCGGTGGCGAGGCGCATGGCTATGGCCGGAACGATGATCCCTTTTTCTGGATCGGGGAAAATGAGGCAGTGGCGGAGGGCACGCACATCGCCTTCCGCGTCGAGAACCGGGCGCAGGTCCATGCCTTTCACTCCGCCGGTTTGCTCGCTGGCGGACGAGATCATGGAGGTCCGGGTCTCCGACCGCACTACGGTCCGAGCTATTATGCGGCCTTCATCCTAGACCCCGACGGCATCAACGTGGAAGCCGTCTGCCATGCGGACGTGGACCTTCGCGCCTCCGACGAACAGCCGTAGGGCAGGCCGCGCTAGGCCCGCTGCCTGCCTTGCTTGTCAGTGCGCAGCTACGCTGTTGGCCGCGGAAAGGACCGCCTGAACGGAAGCCGTCGCAATATCCGTGTCGGTCCCGATACCGAAGACAGTCCGGCCATCGGGGGTGCGGCATTCGACATAGGCGGCGGCGGCGACGTCCGTGCCTGCGCCGATCGCATGCTCGCTATAGTCCGCTACCTCCAGATCGACGCCCAGGTCATCGCGCAGCGCGGCCAGCACCGAGGAGATGAGGCCGTTGCCGCGCCCGGAAATGGAGCGCTCGCCGCCCTTGTGCGCGATCTTGCCGGTGAAGACGCGGTCGCCCGCATGGCCGGTCTCATTATAGTCGATCAGCGTGTAGGGCTGGTCGCCCGACAGGCGATAATGATCCTCGAACGCGGTCCAGATATCAGCAGCGTTCAGCTCGCGGCTCGTTTGATCGGCCAGCCCCTGTACGACGCGGGAGAAGTCGGCCTGCATCCGCTTGGGCAGCTTCAGGCCCTTGTCCTGTTGAAGTACCCAAGCGACGCCGCCCTTGCCGGACTGCGAATTGACGCGGATCACGGCCTCATAGTCGCGGCCCAGATCCTTGGGATCGATCGGCAGATAGGGGACGTCCCAGATCTGGTCGTTGCGCGTTTCCTGAACGGCAAAGCCCTTTTTGATCGCGTCCTGATGCGAGCCGGAGAAGGCGGTGAAGACCAGCTCGCCCGCATAGGGGTGACGCGGATGGACCGGCAGCTGGTTGCAATATTCGACGGTCTGGATGACCTCATCAATGTCGGAGAAATCCAGCGCCGGATTGACGCCCTGCGTGTACATATTGAGCGCGACCGTCACCAGATCGCAATTGCCGGTACGCTCGCCATTGCCGAACAGACAGCCTTCGACACGATCCGCGCCAGCCATCAGGCCCAGCTCGGCCGCAGCGACGCCGGTGCCGCGATCGTTATGGGTATGCAGCGAGATGACGACGCTGTCGCGCTTTGAAATGTTGCGGCACATCCATTCGATCTGGTCGGCATAGATGTTGGGCGTCGCAGCCTCTACCGTGGCGGGCAGGTTCAGGATCAGCGGGCGATCGGGGGTGGGCTGGAGAATTTCCATCACCGCTTCACAACATTCCAGGCTGAAATCCAGCTCGGCGGTGGAGAAGGTTTCCGGCGAATATTCGAAATGCCAGTCGGTGTTGGGCTGCTTGGCAGCATTGTCGCGCAGCAGCTTCGCGGCGGTGATCGCGATGTCCTTGATTTGCGGGCGGTCCATCTGGAACACGATGTTGCGCCAAGCGGGCGACACGGCGTTATAGACGTGGACGATCGCCTGCTTCGCGCCGCGCAGGGATTCGAAGGTGGTGGCGATCAGGTCTTCGCGAGCCTGGGTCAGCACCTGCGGGAAGACATCGTCGGGGATCGCGCCGTCGCGGACCAGGCCGGAAATGAAGTAGAACTCGGTGGCGCCCGCGCTGGGGAAGCCAACCTCGATCTCCTTGACGCCGACTTTGATCAGCAGGTCGAAGAAGCGGCGCTTCTTTTCCGCGTTCATGGGATCGATGAGCGACTGGTTGCCGTCACGCATGTCGGTCGAGAGCCAGCGCGGGGGCGACGTGATGACGGCGCTCGGCCACTGGCGATTGGGCAGGTCCACCTGAGGGAAGGGGCGGTATTTCTGCGAAGGGTCGGTCAGCATCATGGGAAGCTACTTCTTTGCAAACGGGCGGCCCCTATTCGAAACAAAGGCGCGGGCTGCCCGGTGGAACGACTATCTGCTTGGATATGCCCTTAGGCGGATTGCTGCGTCATTCAAGCGAAGAGCAGCAGAAATGCCACGCCTAAGGGCGTGTAAGTCGTAGCAGGGAAAGAAGCGCGCGCTGCATGGTGGAGACGCCTTAACCTTTTTTGGGGGTGGGCGTCCAGTGTTTGTTGTGGGACGGAGATCGGCTTAGGATCACTCAAGTCATCCCGTACCCAATATAATTTGGAGTGAATACGGCATCATGTCCCTGACCAACCTCCTCGTTCCCACTTACATGCAGATGCTCAAGACGCTCTCGGCTTGGCTCGACAAGGCGCAGGCGCAAATGGGTGACGAAGCGGAATCCCTGATTTCCGCCCGGCTGGCGCCTGACATGTTTCCGTTATCAACCCAGATCCGCTTTGCTTGCGTGCAGGCGCAGGAAGGCGTTTTCCGATTAAGGGGTGAAGAGTTTCCCGCTGCCTTGCAGGGCCTCTTGGATGAGGGGCGAAATGCCGGGGAAAATCCCGGTTCGATCGCCAGCGCAAAGCACAGAATTGACGAGACCATCACCTTGCTGGAGGGCCTGCCTAAGGACGCGCTTGATGGAGACGCGGAAAGGCCGATCGAGCATGCACTGCCGATGGGCATGATATTCGACCTGACAGCGGAGGAATATGCTCGCGACTGGACCGTGCCCCAATTTTATTTCCACCTGATGATCGCTTACGCCATCCTGCGCAACCAAGGTGTGGCGCTGGGGAAGGGGGATTATGTGACGCACATGTTCGCTTATCTGCGCCCGGGAACGATGCCGTCGGATTGATACGCCAGCCGTTCAGGTGGCGAGTGATGGATGCATAAATCCATCACTCGCTTTCTGCTTACTTCTGGAAGGCGGCGACGATCTTCAGTTCGATATTGTCGCCGACCATGGGCACGCCATAGCCCATATTGAAGTCACTGCGTTTCACCGTCGTCGTGGCGACGAAGCCGACATTTTCCTTGCCGCCAGCCATGGCTGGGGCCTTGCCCGCGCCGTAGAAGTCGGCATCGAGCGTCACGGGCTTGGTTACCCCCTTGATGGTGAGGTTGCCGGTGATTTCCGCGCTGGTGGCGCCGTCAGGTTTGACGCTGGTGGATACGAAGGTTGCCTTCGGGAATTTCGCGGCGTCGAAAAAGTCCGACTTCATCAGATGCTCATCAAGAGCCGAGATACCGGTCCGAAGATTGGCGATAGGCACATCGATCGAAACCTTGGCAGCAGCAGGCTTCTTGGGGTCCAGCGTTAGAGTGCCGGTCGGCTCCGAAATAAGGCCGAAATTGTTGGAAAAGCCCATATGATCATAGGCGAAGGCGATCTGGGTATGGCCGGGGTCAACCTGATAGGTGCCGCCGGTGACACGGGACGGATCCTTGGCTCCGGGCGCTGCGGGCATCTGCTGGGCGATGAGTGCGGTGCCGGTGAGAGCGGCGAGGGCAGCGGTTGAAATCAGGAACTTGCGCATGGAATTAGGTCTCCAGAAGCAGTCAAGGGACGCGCTACCATAGCGGCGTCCCTTGATTGTTCCAGAGGCGTAATCGGGAACGAAGAGTTACTCGATACGGAACTCCAGGGCCTCAGCTTCCTTGGTCACAGCCAGACCGGGTGTCTTCAGAAATGACTTCCAAAGACCCCGCCGTGGCTGTGACGAAGCGAAGGGCTTAGTTCTTTTCCTTGTCCACCAGCTTGTTCGCGCCGATCCAGGGCATCATGGCACGCAGCTTGGAGCCGGTTTCCTCGATCTGGTGACGCTGGGCGGCAAGGCGGCTGGCCTTGAGTTCCGGCTGGCCTGCGCGGTTGTCGAGCACGAAGTCCTTGACGAAGCGGCCCGACTGAATGTCGGCGAGGACGCGCTTCATTTCCTTCTTCGTCTCTTCGGTGATGATGCGCGGCCCGGTTTTGATATCACCATATTCCGCGGTGTTCGAGATCGAATAGCGCATGTTGGCGATGCCGCCTTCATACATCAGGTCGACGATCAGCTTCAGCTCGTGGAGGCACTCGAAATAGGCCATTTCGGGCGCGTAGCCAGCTTCCACCAGGGTTTCGAAGCCAGCCTGGACCAGCGCGGTTGCGCCGCCGCACAGCACGGCCTGTTCACCGAACAGGTCGGTTTCGCATTCTTCGCGGAAGTTGGTTTCGATGATGCCCGAGCGGCCGCCGCCGACGCCCGAAGCGTAGGACAGGGCGATGTCATGCGCGTTGCCGGTCGCGTCCTGCGCGATGGCGATCAGGCAGGGGACGCCGCCGCCGCGCTGATATTCGCTGCGGACGGTGTGGCCGGGGCCCTTGGGCGCGATCATGATGACGTCCACATCCTTGCGTGGCTCGATCAGGCCGAAATGCACGTTGAGGCCGTGCGCGAAAGCGAGCGCCGCGCCGGGCTTCAGGTTTGCGTGGATGTCGTCGGCGTAGATGGCGGCCTGATGCTCATCGGGAGCGAGGATCATGAGGACGTCAGCCCATGCAGCGGCTTCGGCGTTGGGCAGGACCTTGAAGCCTGCGCCTTCCGCCTTCTTGGCGCTGGCCGAGCCGGGGCGGAGCGCAATGGCGACTTCGGCGACGCCGCTGTCGCGCAGGTTCTGGGCGTGGGCGTGACCCTGCGAGCCGTAGCCGAGGATGGCGACCTTCTTGCCCTTGATGAGGCCGATGTCGGCGTCGCGATCGTAATAAACCTTCATGTCCGTTCTTCCTTCAAACCGTGCCTTTTGTCCTCGCCCCTTCAGGGGAGAGGATACGAAATCTTGGTTCGGCGGAGCCGGACCTAGATGGAGGTGGAGAGGGGGTGGCGGCGCTCTGCCCCTCTCCAGCTGCGACTAGGCGGCAAGCCGCCAAGTCTCGCTTCCTCTCCCCTGAAGGAGAGAGGATATTCAGTTCAGTTCGGCTCCTTGCCGCGGATCAGACCGACTACGCCGGTGCGACCGACTTCGACCAGACCGATCTGGCGCATCAGGCCGATGAAATTGTCGATCTTGTCGGTCGTGCCCGTGATCTCGAAGATGAAGCTTTCGATCGTCGTGTCCACCACCTTGGCGCGGAAGACGTCGGCGAGGCGCAGCGCTTCGATCCGGTCCTCGCCCGTGCCCGTGACCTTGACCAGCGCCAGTTCGCGCTCAACAAAGGGACCGTTGGCGGTGAGGTCGGTGACTTTGTGCACCGGGACCAGGCGGTCGAGCTGCGCGATGATCTGGTCGATCACCTTGGGCGGACCGTTGGTGACGATCGTGATGCGGCTGATCGCGTGATCGGGCGTTATGTCCGCCACGGTTAGGCTATCGATATTATAGCCGCGCGCGGTGAACAGGCCAGCGATGCGCGCGAGGATGCCCGCTTCATTGGTGACCATGAGCGACAGGACATGGCGCTCGCTATATTCTTCCTGAATGTGCATCAGATGCTCGTTCCGTTATCCGGTTCTTCTTTGCGCTCGTGGCGCTGGGAGATCATTCCCGTGAAGGCATAATGCCAGCTGCCATCGTCTCGATGAGCGAGGCGGACCGGAAAGCCCCCGATCGCATCAAACATGCGGGTCAGATGTTCCCCTACATAGCGTGGGCTGACTAGCAGGCGGCCGATATGGCGATCGTGGAAATCGAAGCCCTCATCCAGATGAACTTCCCATGCCTCGTTTTCCGGATTGTCATGGTCCACGGTCCAGCCCTTCAGCTCGGCAGTGCCACTGATCCGTTCAAAGTCGAAGGGTTCGCTCACATGGATGCGGAGCTTCAAATGTTGCGTCACACCCCCGACCTCACACCAAAGCCTTCGCTTCGTCCGACATGATACCCGCGATCTGGTTGGGATCGAGCAGCATTTCGGTATGCGCCGCGCCCGACGGGATCATCGGGAAGCAGTTCGAAAGCTTTACCACGCGGCAATCCACGATGACCGGCCCGGGCGTGTCGATCATCTGCCGGATGCCCGCCGCCAGTTCCTGCGGTCCTTCGATGCGAATGCCGGTCCAGCCATAAGCTTCCGCCAGCTTCACGAAGTCGGGCAGGCTGTCCGAATAGCTGTTGGAGTAGCGGCTTTCATAGGTCAGTTCCTGCCACTGGCGGACCATGCCCATATATTCATTGTTGAGAATGAGCACCTTCACCGGCAGGCGGTACTGGGTCGCAGTGCCCATCTCCTGAATATTCATCTGGATCGACGCATCGCCTGCGACGCAGACGACTAGACTATCAGGATTACCGACCTGCGCGCCGATGGCAGCGGGGAAGCCATAGCCCATGGTGCCCAGACCACCGGACGTCAGCCACTTGTTCGGCTCTTCGAAACCGAAGTGCTGCGCGGCCCACATCTGGTGCTGACCAACCTCGGTCGTGATGATGACATCCTCGGCCGATTTAGACGCGCGATACAGCTCCGCGATCGCTTCCTGCGGCATGATCTCTTCGCGGTTCTCGGGATAGGCCAGGCTATTGCGGGCCCGCCAGCCTTCGATCCGAGCCCACCACTCGGAAAGATCCGCAGCCTTGTGGCCATTGGCTTTCCAAGCGGCGATCATGTCCGTCAAAGCATTGCCGACGTCAGCGATAACCGGAAGGTCGATTTCCACGGTCTTGTTGATCGAGCTGCGGTCGATGTCGATGTGGATCTTCTTCGAGTGCGGCGCAAAGGCGTCGAGACGGCCTGTCACGCGATCATCGAAGCGGGCACCGATGCAGACGATCAAATCCGCCTTGTTCATCGCCCAATTGGCTTCGTAAGTGCCGTGCATGCCCAGCATCCCCAGCCATTTTGGCGAGGAAGCGGGAAAGGCGCCCAGACCCATCAAGGTCGAGGTAACGGGTGCGCCCGTCAGTTCCGCCAACTCACGCAGGAGGATCGACGCCTTTGGCCCCGAATTGATGACGCCGCCGCCGGTATAGAAGACCGGGCGCTCCGCCTTGGCAAGCATCTCGACAGCCTGCGCAATGACAGATGCGTCCGCTTGCGTCTGCGGCTTGTAGCTCGCATGCTCAAAGCCAAGCGGCTTGGCATAAGCCGCTGTGGCAATCTGGACGTTCTTGGGAATATCGACGACGACTGGACCGGGGCGGCCAGTGGTGGCGATATGAAACGCCTCATGAACGACGCCAGCCAGCTTGGCGGGATCCTTCACCAGATAATTATGCTTGGAACAGTGGCGCGTGATGCCGACCGTGTCCGCTTCCTGGAACGCATCGGTGCCGATCAACTGCGTGGGAACCTGACCCGTGATGACGATCATCGGGATGGAGTCCATCAGCGCGTCGGTGATGCCGGTGACGGCATTGGTTGCGCCGGGGCCGGAGGTGACGAGTACGACGCCGGGCTTGCCGGTCGAACGCGCGTAACCTTCCGCCATATGGGTCGCGCCTTGTTCGTGGCGGACGAGGACGTGGCGGATCTTTGGATGGTCGAAAAGCGCATCATATATGGGCAGCACGGCGCCGCCCGGATAACCGAACACGACCTCGACCCCGAGGTCGATCAGGCACTCAACCAAAATGTCCGCGCCGCTCTTTTCGGCCACGATGAAATCCTTCCACTGGATGCAGGTTGCGCCCTCTGCTCCAGATGCGGAACGAAGGCAAGGTGGGTGCGTCTATTCGACATAAAATGGCAAGTCAACCGCTATAATAGCAACTTTATTACAAGTTCAGCCGTCATCTTGTTATCAATCTCCCGTTCTTCCCGTGTCCAGAGTGGCGGAGGTTGACGTGAAAACCAGGTATATTGGCGCTTGGCATATTGCCGGGTGGCGATGCGTCCTTGCTCCAGCATCCGGCCGCGATCCATCTCTCCGCGCAGCCAAGCGCTGATTTCGGGTACGCCAATGGCGCGCATTAACGGAAGGTCGGCGCTCAGGTTCCGCGCAAGCAGTGCCTCCACTTCCTGCGCCGCGCCGCTATCGATCATTTGCTCGAACCTGCGATCGCAACGCGTGATCAGCCATTCGCGCGGGGGCAGCAGGATGAGCGGTGACAGATGGATATGCTCGCCGATACCTCCGCTCTTTTGCAACTGCCAAAAGCTCAGCGGCTTCCCGGTCGAACGTACCACTTCCAGCGCTCTGGCCACCCTGGTGCTGTCCGCCGGTGCCAGTCGCGCGGCCGCAGCCTGATCTTCGCGCGACAGCGCGGAATGCGCGTCTGCAACGGCCATGGCACGAATCGCAGATCGAATGTCGGGATCAATATCCGGAACGGGCGCGATCCCGTCGAGCAGTGTCCGCAGGTAAAGACCAGTTCCGCCCACAAGGATCGGCAGGCGGCCATCCGCATGTGCCTCATTAATCGCGATCCTTGCCTCGGCAGCCCAACGGGCGGCGGTGCAGGCTTCCGCTCCGTCGATATGGCCGAACAGGCGGTGCGGCACCATGGCCATTTCCTCAGCAGGCGGCCTTGCCGTGAGGACTTGTAGATCAGCGTAGACCTGGCTGGCATCTGCATTGATGATGGTGCCGTTGGCGGCTTGGGCCAGCGCGAGCGCCAGCGCGCTCTTGCCGCTGGCGGTAGGTCCGGCAATAAGCGCGACGCGCGGGCGGGATTCGCCCTTTGATGTTTCAGGAGTGTCCATGTTCGTCGCGACCTTAGTGGCAAGTGCTACCTTGAGTCAGGAGGATATTGCGGAAGCCGTTGCACGGCTGGCAACCGCTGGCTGCGCGCCGGTGGATAGCAAGTGGCTGGATGAGGGCAAGGCTGCCGACATCTTCTTCGGCAGCGATCCCGTGGTCGTACGCGCGGCATTGACCGGCATCGGTGACAAGGTGGACGTGATTGTCCAGCCTGCCGCAGGGCGCGAGAAGAAGCTGCTTATCGCCGACATGGACTCCACCATGATTACGGTCGAATGCATCGATGAGCTTGCCGACTATGCCGGGATCAAGCCGCAGATCGCCGAAATCACGGAACGGGCGATGCGCGGTGAGCTGGACTTTGCCGGTGCGCTGCATGAGCGGGTGGCGCTGCTCAAAGGGCTGGCGGATGAGGCGATCGACCGGTGCCGGGCAGAGCGGGTGAAGATCATGCCAGGCGCCAGGGCACTTGTTCGCACGATGAAGGCGAGGGGAGCCGAAACGCTTCTCGTCTCCGGTGGCTTTACGCGCTTCACTGGTCCTGTGGCCGAAGAAATTGGATTTGATCGGGCGGTAGCGAATATATTGGAGATCGCAGATGGCGCCTTGCTTGGCACGGTGACGCTGCCGATCGTCGACGCTACCCGCAAGCGCGCGGAACTGGACGCGGCCATAGACGGCGGGATCGACCGGGCGCTTACGCTCGCGGTGGGTGACGGTGCCAATGACATTCCAATGATCCAGGGAGCAGGCCTGGGTGTCGCCTATCATGCAAAGCCCAAGACGCGCGAAGCGGCTGCCGCTGAGATCGTTTATGGTGACCTGTCGGTACTTCTCTATGCGCAGGGAATAGCTGCGTCGGAATGGGTCGAAGCCTGACCTGACTGTTACAACTGGGGGACCGTCATGTTCCCCAACGGGCTTGGCATCTATCTTCACGACACGCCATCCAGCGACTTGCTCGCTAAGCCGGGGCGGCACTTCACCAATGCTTGTGTGCGGCTGGAGGATGCGCAAAGCTTGGGACGCTCGTTCTTCGGAAAAACGTTGCAGGCTGAAGGCAGCGAGCCTGAGCAGTTGAAGGCTAAAACCCCGCCATCAAGCCGTCGATTGCACCCTGCAGAATGTAGCTCGCGGCGAGCTTGTCGACCAGTTCACCCCTTCGCGCCCGGCTCGCATCTGCTTCCAGCAGTGTTCGGGTGACCGCTTGCGTGGACCATCGTTCGTCCCACAGCAGGATCGGCAGTCCAAGGTCAGCGATGTTGCGCGCAAAGGCACGGCTGGCCTGACTGCGCGGGCTTTCGCTGCCGTCCAGGTTGAGCGGCAGGCCAATGACGACGCCCTTCACGAATTGCTGCTCCATGAAGGCAGCCAATGCTATCTTGTCCTTGCTGAATTTGCCGCGCGAAACCGTGTGCGCCGGGCTGGCGATCGACCAGCCTGCGTCACACAGGGCAAGGCCGATCGTCTTCGTGCCGACATCCATGCCAAGCAAGCGCCCGCCTTGGGGCAGAGCGTCGCGGAACGCCGCACGATCAGTGGTCAGCAGGACACTCACGGCTTCGTAAAACTTGCCAAGCGGCGGCTCACATCTTCCCGAACATCGCCCCAGAAGAGACCATAGTCGTAGACGTGGTAATTATTGCCGGGGAGGGTGAAGGGGCCCATGTCGACGGGCTCGCCGATCATCAATATTCCACTGGTATCGCAGCGCGCGGGGACGACCCCCTTGATCAGGCGAGGCGGCTTTCCTTCTTCGCGGCTGTCCAGCGTGCCCCGATTGGCGCTGGCAGATGCGGCTCCATTGGCGGTGCCGGTGATGGGATTGGTGCACAGCATGTGTGTGTGCTTGCGCGGACGTCCGGTAAAGCCAGGCTTGCGCCCAAAGCTTTCGATCATAGGCGAAGGATCAGCAGGCTCGGCATAGCTTTGCCAGCTGACGATGCAGTGCGCCTGATCGCTCCGCTCGCAGGCTGGCAGGCCAAGCGCAGGCAGGTCCGACTCTACAGACACGGGCCAACCGACAGCATAAACGGCCGCGATGCGGGATGCCACGGGCTTCCCCGCGATTTGGTCATGCAGCAGCTGGAGCAGATGACGGGAACCCTGGCTGTGCCCGGCGAGGATCAACGGGCCCGTCGGGTTTGCCTTGAGAAACGCGGCAAACGCCTGGGAAACGTCCCGGTACGCTGCATCCAAAGCCTGATCGCCTGCGGGCTTGTCGGTCAGGAATGCGCCATAATTTGCCTGCCGGTAGCGCGGTACCCAGACATCGCCTGCCGCGTTGAACGCGCTCGCCTGCCCCTGCACGAAGCGCCGCGCTGTCGCCAGCGCATCCTTGTCATCCAGGCGCACGTTCCAATGCGCGCTGCCGAACGCGGTGATGTAGGACGTGGGGTGGATGAAGAAGACCGCTGCCTTGCGGTTGGCCGGAGCGTCCTTCTGCCCGGTGGGCTTCCACAATGCCGGGTTATTCTGGCTAATGTCCGGCCGGGCAATCCACATCCTGGCGTCGTCATAGGCCTTGGGCGGCAGCGGGGCGATGGGAGTGAAAGCTTCCCGCGGGACCATCACCGCGCGGATCAACTGCATGCCCCAAGTCCGGTATACCAGCAGTGCCGCAAGGACCAGCACGATCAGGCTGGCGACGACGTAGAGGAACTTGCGGGCCAATGCTTTGCTCTCCTTGGGCCGACGCGCCCCCTTTGGCCTGCTTCGACGGCGCCTGTCTGGCGCACGTGCCCCTCAGGCGCAAGTGCGGACTTGAAGCGGGCGTGAGCGGGTGGTAGCGGCGGCGCCATGTCCATAGACCTTCAGACCGTAAAGAAGATCGCCAGCCTCTCGCGCATTTCCGTGACGGATGCCGAAGCCGAAGCCATGGTGCCCGAACTCAACAATATCCTTGGTTGGGTAGAGCAACTGGGCGAGGTGGATGTGACCGGCATAGAGCCGATGACCGCGGTGATCCCGAACAAGCAGCGCCTGCGTGTTGACGCCGTCACGGATGGCGATGTCCGGGACAAGGTGCTGGCGAATGCGCCACAGGCCGAGCATGGCTTCTTCGCGGTGCCCAAGGTTATTGAATGACGGCGGCAATTCCGTTCGCCCTGAGCTTGTCGAAGGGCCTTACGTCTCTTCAAGAATGGACTGGGCTTCGACAAGCCCAGTTTGAACGGGGAAAAAAGTTTGACTGATCTTACTGATCTGACCGTTGCCGAAATCCGCGACGGGTTCCGTGGCGGCGATTTCTCCGCGCGCGAAGTGGCACAAGCGTTCAACGCCAATGTTGCCGCTGCCAAGCCCCTGAACGCCTTCATCGTGGAGACGCCGGAAAAGGCGTTGGAGGCGGCCGATGCCGCTGACAAGGCGAAGGCAGCGGGCGAGGCGCTGAAGCCGCTTTCAGGCGTGCCGATCGGCATGAAGGACCTGTTCTGCACCGAACGCGTGCAGACGACAGCGGCCAGCCATATGCTGGAGGGCTTCACCCCGACCTATGAGTCCACCGTCTCCAAGAAGCTGTGGGATGCAGGCGCGGGCATGCTGGGCAAGCTCAACCTTGACCAGTTCGCCATGGGTTCGTCCAATGAGACCAGCTATTTCGGCAATGTGATCTCGCCATGGCGGCGTGGCGGCGGCGACAATGCCGCTCTGGCGCCGGGTGGTTCGTCCGGCGGATCGTCGGCGGCGATTGCGGCTCGACTTTGCCCGGCGGCGACCGGCACGGACACCGGTGGATCGATCCGCCAGCCTGCTGCTTTCACCGGCATCAGCGGCATCAAGCCGACCTATGGCCGCTGCTCGCGCTGGGGCATCGTCGCCTTCGCTTCCTCGCTCGACCAGGCCGGGCCGATGGCGCGGACGGTGCGCGACAATGCGATCCTTTTGGAGACAATGGCGGGCTTCGATCCAAAGGACTCGACTTCGCTTGATTTGGCGGTGCCGCACTGGGAGGCGGGACTTTCCAGCGATCTGCGTGGCAAGAAGGTCGGTATCCCCAAGGAATATCGTCCCGACGGCTTGGATGCCGAAATCTCCGCAATGTGGGACAGGGGCATCGAATGGCTGAAGGATGCTGGCGCCGACGTGGTGGAGGTGTCACTCCCGCATACCAAATATGCGCTGCCGACCTATTACATCATCGCCCCTGCGGAAGCTTCATCGAACCTCGCCCGCTATGACGGCGTGCGCTATGGCCAGCGCGACTTGCCCGATGGAGCAGGTTTGCAGGACATGTATGCCGCTACTCGCGCCCTGGGCTTCGGGCCGGAGGTCAAGCGCCGCATCATGATCGGCACCTATGTGCTGTCGGCGGGCTTCTACGACGCCTATTACACGCAGGCGCAGAAGGTGCGAGCGCTGATCGCACGCGACTTCAGTCAAGCCTTTGAAAAGTGCGATCTGTTGCTGACGCCGACCGCGCCGAGCGCATCCTTCGTGCTGGGCGAAAAGCAGGCGGATCCGCTTGCCATGTATTTGAATGACGTCTTCACCGTGCCGGCTTCGCTGGCTGGTCTCCCGGCAATGGCAGTGCCGGGCGGGCTGGACCGTCAAGGGCTTCCGCTGGGCCTCCAGATCATCGGCAAGGCGCTCGACGAGCAAACCGTGCTGAACGCGGGCCTCGCCATCGAAGAACGCGCAGGCTTCACGGCGCGGCCGGAGAAGTGGTGGTAACAGGCACCGTCATGCCAGCGAACGCTGGCATCTCAGGCCAGATTGAACAACATACGAGAAAGATCCCAGCTTTCGCCGGGATGACGGTGCAGAAAATGACCGAGACAGCATATCGCATTCAGGGCGCAACCGGCGAGTGGGAGGTCGTGATCGGCCTGGAAGTCCATGCGCAGGTGACGAGCCAGGCAAAGCTTTTTTCCGGAGCGGCCACGGCTTTCGGCGCGGAGCCGAATACGCAGGTCAGCCTGGTCGATGCGGCAATGCCCGGCATGCTGCCCGTGCCGAACCGCGAATGCATCCGTCAGGCCGTGCGCACCGGGATGGCTATCAAGGCGAAGATCAACAAATGGTCGCGCTTCGATCGCAAGAATTATTTCTACGCCGATTTGCCGCAGGGCTATCAGATCAGCCAGCTCTACCATCCGCTGGTCGGCGAGGGTGAGATCGAGATCAATCTCGACGAGAAAAATCCTGACACGGCGACCAAACGCATCGGCATCGAACGTATCCATGTCGAGCAGGATGCGGGCAAGCTGATGCATGATCAGCATCCCACGCGCTCCTATGTCGACCTCAATCGGTCGGGGGTGGCGCTGATGGAAATCGTGTCGAAGCCCGACATGCGCTCGCCTGCCGAGGCGGGGGCCTATCTCTCCAAGCTTCGCACCATCCTGCGCTATGTCGGCTCTTGCGACGGCAATATGGATCAGGGATCGATGCGCGCCGACGTCAACGTGTCCGTGCGCAAGCCCGGCCATGAATTTGGCACGCGCACGGAAACCAAGAACGTCAATTCGGTACGCTTCGTCATGGCGGTGGTCGAATATGAGGCCAATCGCCAGGTCGATGTGCTGGAGGCTGGCGGCACCGTGCTGCAGGAAACCCGCCTCTACGATCCGGACAAGAACGAAACCCGGTCCATGCGGTCGAAGGAAGATGCGCATGATTATCGCTACTTCCCAGATCCTGACTTGCTGCCACTCGAACTGGACGATGCATTTCTGGAAGAGTGCCGCCAGTCGCTCCCCGAGCTGCCCGACGCCAAGCGTCGGCGCTATGAGGAGCAACTGGGTCTTTCCGCCTACAATGCCGCGACCCTCACCGCTGATGCGGACACCGCGCGCTGGTTCGAGGCGCTGCTGGCCGAGGCTGCGCGGATCCAGAAGAAGAGCGAAGGGGAAGTTGCCAAGGCTTCCGCAAACTGGCTGCTGTCCGAACTTTACGGTGCGCTGAACCGTTTGGGCAAGACGCTGGAGGACAGCCCCGTTGGTCCGGAAGAGGGCGCGGAATTGCTCGCGCTTGTGGCCGATGGCACGATCAGCGGCACGATCGCCAAGCAGGTATTCGAGATCATGCTCGAAACCGGCGACCGCGCGCCCAAGATCGTCGAGGAAAAGGGCCTGAAGCAGACCAGCGATACCGGCGCGATCGAAGCTGCGATTGCCAAGGTGCTCGCCGACAATGGCGACAAGGTCGAACAGTATAAGGCGGGCAAGGAGGCGCTGTTTGGCTTCTTCGTCGGCCAGACGATGAAGGCGATGCAGGGGAAAGCCAATCCGCAGGTCGTCAACGAGTTGATCCGCAAGGCGCTTGCCTAAAGCCGTGCCCGCTGTCTAAACCTCGTCCCGGACAGTGGGAGCGGGGGCGCTTCCTGTCTTCAGGGGGTGAGACATGAATGGACGCGGCTTTCTCGCGGGAATTGCGCTGTTGGCGGCCTGCGCTTCGTCGGCGGTTCAAGCTGAAACATTGACCAACGACATGGTCGTGTCGCTTGTCCAGGCGGGGTTGGGTGACGATGCCGTGATCGCCAAGGTCAAGGCGTCGGCCGGTCATTATGCCTTGTCTACGGACGATCTGATCGCGTTGAAGAAGCGTGGTGTGTCCGGGCCGGTTATCGCGGCGATGATCGAGTCAGGCGCTCAAGGTGCAGTGTCCTCCAAAGCGGTCTTTTCCGCCGACTCACCTGACCCTATGGTCCCGCACCCTTCCGGCGTTTACATGGCTACCGAGGCGCGCATGGTGCGGATTGATCCGACGACATCGAACCAGAGCAAGACGGGCGGCATATTGGGCTATGCCTTCACCGGTGGCATCGCATCCCTCAGCATCAAGGCGGTCATACCCAATATCACCGCGCGTGTCCGCACCGGCCGGGCCAGGCCGACCTTCTATTTCTATTTCGATGAGGCGACCCGCGGCCTTTCCCAGGCCGGTGGCGCATCGCTATGGTTGTCCGGCCCAGCCAGCGCCATCACGTCTCCCAATGAATTCAGCCTCATTCGCTTCGACGTGAAGAAGGACCGTCGTGAAACACGCGTCGGCAGCATGAATCTCGCTGGGGCAAAGGCGGGGGTGATGGACAAGGACCGCATCCCCTTTGACTATGAACAGGTGACGCCGGGTGTGTTCAAGGTGACGCCTTCATCGGACCTTCCGACGGGCGAATATGCCTTCCTCTATTCCGTCAGCGCGGGTGCTGGCCCCGGCATGTGGGGCAATGGTACAGGCTCCGCACGCATATTCGACTTCGCCGTCCATCCTTGATCAGGCGGGACACGCCCCCTGTCAGCGAATCTCTTCGACACGACAGCCAGGAATCCGCCATTGTCCTTGCACAGCCCCTGCTTTAGCGGCAGCGTGCATCAGACTTCGGAGGCGGGATGCAGGCAACGACGCGGGTTGACGTAGCGGCAGCGAGGGCCGGAGGCATGGACGTCGGCCAGCTGGAACGGCTCGCAACCTCGCTTCACGAAAAATATGTGCTGACTGGCAAGCTGCCTCATTTGCGCCTGCTTGTGTCGCGTGACGAGCGCGTCCTGATGTCGCACATCAGCGGCATCGCGCGCGCGACTGGAGAGCCACTGCAACGAGACTCGCTGTTCCGGATTGCATCGATGACGAAGCCTGTCACCTCGGTGGCCTTCATGATGCTGGTGGAGCAGGGCCTGGTCGCGCTGGATGATCCCGTGACCGATGTCCTTCCTGAATTTGCGAGACTGACCGTCGGCTTGGATGGGAAGACGCTGAAGCAGCCGATCCGAATGATCGACCTGCTGCGTCACACCTCCGGCCTGACCTACGGTCTTCAGCGGCAAACCGCGATCGATGCGGAATATCGCAGGTTCGGGCTCGATGAATTTCAACAGAAGCGCAGTTCCGATGAGTTCATCAGCGCCTTGTCGCATCTCCCGCTGGAATTCTCTCCGGGGGAACGCTGGAACTATTCGGTGGCGGCCGACGTCCTGGGAATTGTGATCGAGCGGCTGAGCGGCCTTGACCTCGACAGCTTCTTCAACCAGCGCATTTTCCAACCGCTCGGCATGGGTGACACATTTTTCGAGCTGCCTGGCGACAAGGTTGAGCGGATGACCGATGCCTGGCAGTTGAGCCAGGACGGGCGCCTGTCGCTTTACGACCGCGGCGCTCGAAGCGGGTGGCGCAGGAGCCTCAGCTTCCGGTCGGGAGGAGGGGGCCTGATCTCCTCCGCTGACGATTATCATCGTTTTGCGCGCATGCTTTTGCGCGGCGGGGAGCTTGATGGAGCGCGCCTGCTCCAGCCAGAGACCGTCGCGGCCATGCATGCCAATCACCTTCCGGGCGGTGGCGACCTCGCCCGCCATTCCACTTCCATGTTCAGCGAGGCGGATTATGCCGGAATTGGCTTTGGGCTCGGCTTGGCGACCGATCTGGCGACAGGAGAATATTTCTGGGGAGGCGTATTCTCGACCTTCTTCTCTGTCGATCCGCGCCATGGGATCATCGGATTGCTGATGACGCAGCACTTGCCTTCGAACGTCTACCCGATCCGCCGCGAATTGCGTCAGGCAGTGCGCGGCGCGATCGTCCCGCGCTTCGGCTGATAAGAGGTTGAACCGTCAATTTACCCTGGCTTAGAAATTTGCACACGCATGCATTGCGGCTATGATGCCGGGCCGAAGACGGTGAAGCACAAGATGAGCGGCAAGGAGAGCCGATGTTGAATGAAGTAGGCGATCGGCCACAAATCTACTCCAGTCCGGCCATCATCGAACGGCGCAAACGCATCCTGGCAGAAACGCGAAAGCTGATCGCGGAACAGGGTATCGCCGCTTTCAGCATGAATGAGATCGGACACAGGGCAGGTGTCGCCAAGCGAACCCTATATAATGCCTTCCAGACGCGCGAACGGATGATTGCAGCGGCGATCCAGGAATATTTCGACGAACATGTCAGCAAGCTCTCCTACGTTAGCCGACCCGGCACGATGGAGCATAATATCGAGCGGATGATCTCCATCCTTCAGCGCAACCGGAAGCTGCGGAATTACGTCAAGGCGGTTCTCTCGCTCTATTTCAGCTCGGATGTCGATCCCCATATCTGGAGCGCGATCCACGCTCCGGCCGTTCATCATAATCGCCGCTGGATCGAGCGTCTCGCCGCGAAAAAGCAGCTGCAGCCCTGGGTGGATGTGGATCAACTGGTCGATGATCTCGTGCGGTTCGAATTTGCGACCATCAACGAATGGGCGCAAGGCCGTATCGCAGATGACCAAGTGATGGTCCGGCTCGTCAGCAGCTATCTCAGCTGCGTCGCAGGCGCTTTGAAAGGCACTGCACGCAAGGAGGTGGAGGCGCTGCTAAAGGCGATTTCCGACCGCGGTGCCGAAGCGATACCCATGCCTTCCACCGGTGAGGCGATGGCGGCATAAGCCTGGTCATCGACTTGTCCCGGGCGTCGGCCGGTGCCTCTAACCGGCCTTTTATCTCCACCGTCTGCACGCTAGGGCAAGCGCTGAAAAATCGTGCGTGGATGACAGCTAATTGTTGAACCACACATCACCAAAGCAGGAGAGTATGTTCGATGCAGAATGAACAACTGGCGACGATTGCCGTCCTGGGCGGAACTGGCAAGGAAGGCGGCGGGCTCGCGCTGCGCTGGGCGCATAAAGGGCATAAGGTGATCATCGGCAGCCGGACCGCCGAACGCGCGCAGGATGCCGCTGCGCAAATGAACGAGGTGCTGGGCGGCGACCGCATAACCGGCGCGGCCAACCCAGACGCCGCCGCGCAAGGCGAAATCATTGTCCTCGCCGTCCCCTACGCCGCGCAGCAGTCCACCGTGCGGGAGGTCGCCAGCGCGCTTGAGGGAAAGATCCTGATCGACGTGACCGTTCCCCTCGTGCCGCCAAAGGTCAGCCGCGTACAACTTCCCGATGGCGGATCAGCGGTGGAAGCAGTGCAAAAGATGCTGGGCGAAGGCGTTCGCGTCGTGTCAGCCTTCCAGAACATCAGTGCCCATCACCTCACCAAACTGGACGAAGATATCGAATGCGACGTCCTGGTTTGCGCCGATGACACGGAAGCGGCGGACGAAGTTGTAGGTTTGGCGCAGGAAATCGGCCTGCGCGCCTGGAACGCGGGGCCACTTTGCAACTCGGTGGTCGCCGAAGGGCTGACCTCCGTCCTCATCGCGCTCAATCGCAAATATAAGGTGCCCGGCTCGGGCATCCGCATCACTGGCGTTTGATAGCAGGGGACATTATCGGCTCGCCGCCTTCCTCGACGACGCCGCGGCATTCAGCTGCGGGGCGGGAGGTGGTGAGCCCTGCTGGATTCGAACCAGCGACCTACTGATTAAAAGTCAGTTGCTCTACCGACTGAGCTAAGGGCCCTCTCTTGCGAGGTCCGCACGCACTAGAGGCCGTGATGCGACTGGTCAACCTCTAGGACGCGGCAAAGGCGCAGCTTTTCGCAACCGGGCATGGAGATGCCGGACCGACCGGCCGGAATGAGGATCGGTCCACGCAGGCGCGATCGCGCATAGCGGTGAAAGTACGAAATCGCGCGTGCGGAAAGCCCGATGGGGGATCTGTAATGTCCTGCTCGACCAGCGCCCGCCCGACCAGAGGATGATGTCGATATCGATACTTCGGGCGCCCCATCGGCGATGACGGCGCCTGCCGAGGTCACCCTCGATGGATTTTAGCGCGCGCAACATCGCCAGGGGCGGAAGGGCGCTCTCGATCAGCAAGGCGCTGTTCGCATATCTTCGTAAGGAAGGGCCTAGCGGCGCCGTCGTAAGTATCGGCCCCATTGCGATAACCTGACCGATTCCGCACAGTCGCTTGGCCGCTTCCTCGATCATCGCTCTTGGCGTCCGTGTCCCCGACAGCGGCCGGTTCGAACCGAGCGCAAGCGCGTAGCGGTGAAGAATGCTTGTATCGGCCATGGCACTGCGCCTAACCGCTGTGCATGACGTTGGAAAGCCCCATTGCCCATGCAGAAGCGCCGCTTGATTGCCCGCTCTGCCCTCGCCTGGTCACCTTGCGGCAGGAATGCAGGACCCAGCATCCGGACTGGTGGAACGCGCCCGTGCCTGCCTTCGGAGATCCCTTGGGCCGTATTGCGGTGGTTGGACTTGCTCCGGGAAAGCAGGGCGCAAACCGGACAGGTCGCGCCTTCACTGGCGATTTCGCTGGCGATCTTCTTTTTTCCACCTTGCTGAAGGCCGGACTTGCGGAGGGCTGTTATGAAGCGCGGCCTGACGACGGTTTGACGCCGCGAGACGCCATCATCCTCAATGCCGTGAAATGCCTTCCGCCGCAGAATAAGCCTTTGCCGCAGGAAGCGCATAACTGCCGCATATTCCTCAAGTCTGCCGTGGACGCTCTACCCAATGCCCGGATATTCATCGCGCTTGGCGAAGTCGCGCATCAATCGGTGGTCAAGGTGCTGGGCGGCAAACTGCCCAAGGCGCGCTTCGCGCATTTGGCGGAACATCGGATGCCGAGTGGTAAGATCGTCATCGACAGCTATCATTGTTCTCAACGGAACGTAATGACCGGCCGCCTGACGGACGAGATGCTCGCCGCCGTTTTCGCAAGGGCGGTGGCGCTGCTCGACGACCGATGATGTTGTCGCAGCCTCAGCTTATCAGATAGTCGAGATAAGCGCCCTCAGGCGGTCCATCCAGCGCGGCCATCATCGGCTCGAAAATACGCTTGTCGAGCATCGGCCCTGCGGCCTTGTGCGCGTCCACATCAGCCCAGCGCTCTATGAAGACAAAACGTCGCTCATTGCCAAGGTCGCGGAGCATCTCCACGCCTTCGCAGCCTGGCAGGGGCCGCACGGCGGCTGCGAGATCGCGAAGGGCGCGTTCCAGTGCCGCGTCCGATCCTTCTTTCGCATGCATCACATAATGGCGAGCAACCGTCATGGGTCATCCTCCCTTAAGTCAGATATCCTGTGCGATCCGGGCATATAGTTCCGGCCGCCGGTCACGGAAGAAGCCCATGCCCGCCCGGTGCTTGCGCGCCTGCGCCAGATCAACTGTGGCAACCAGGGAGCCGTTATCCTTTGCATCAGCGTCAGCCAGGAAGTCACCCCATTCATCACTGATGAAGCTATGGCCATAAAATTTCTGGCCATCCTCTTCGCCAATCCGGTTGGCGGCGATGACGGGCATGCAGTTACTCACTGCATGGCCGATCATCGCGCGGCGCCACATGCGGCTTGTGTCCAGATCGGCGTCATAGGGTTCGGATCCGATGGCGGTGGGATAGAAGAGCAACTCGGCCCCCATGAGAGCCATCACGCGCGCGGCTTCCGGATACCATTGGTCCCAGCAGATGCCGACACCGATCGTGCCGTATCGCGTCTCCCACACCTTGAAGCCGCTGTTGCCGGGGCGGAAATAATATTTTTCCTCATAGCCCGGCCCATCGGGAATGTGGCTCTTGCGATAGACGCCCATGATTTCCCCATCATCGTCGATCATGGCGAGGGAATTGTAATGATGCTGGCCATCCCGTTCGAAAAAGCTGGTGGGGATGTAGACGCGCTCCGCCTTGGCCACCTTGCGCATCTCTGCCACGGCGGGGTGCTCGCTGAGCGGCTTGGCGGTCGCGAACAAGGCTTCATCCTCGACCTTGCAGAAATAGGGGCCTTCGAACAGTTCGGGCGGCAGTATGATCTTCGCGCCGCGTGCCGCGGCTTTCACAACATGGTCCGACACCATGGCGACATTGTCATCCACATCCTCCGAGAAGGCGAGTTGAAGCGCGGCAACGGTGACTCTGGTCATATCCTCGAAAGTCCTAGAGGCGGATGCCCAATCGGGCGGTGAAGGCGACGGTTGCGAGATAGAGAAGGATCGTCATTGCGCAACCGGCGATCAATGCTGACGGAAAGGAAACGCCTCGCCGGAGCAGCGCGGGGATCAACAGGAACATGGGCAGAGAGGGCAGCACATAATAGAAGGTAGCTTCTGCATGCCGTGCCATATTTCCGGCATCGGGCCTGTCATTCCAAAGCCAAATCATTCCCAGTACCGATATCAACGGCAAGGAAGCAATCAGCGCACCCAATGCCGGATAGCGCCGCGACACGACAGACACGACAGCGATGACGATGCCCGACAGAAACGCGCGGATCACCAGCATCCCACTCATCCGGCAGACGGCATCTGCTGACTGCAACAATGGAAACTGCCGCCGCCCGACAGGATCGCATCACTCCGCAGCCCTATGATCTCGCGGCCGGGGAAAAATGGCCTGAGCGAGTCCAGCGCTGCCTGGTCATTGGCCTGGCCATAGATTGGGACCACGACCGCCGCGTTGCCGATGTAGAAGTTCATGTAGCTCGCCGGGATCACCTCGCCGTCCACCACAACGCGGCCGGGGGAGGGGATGGACGCCACCTCAAGCCCAAACGCCTTGGCGCGTGCGTGCGCGTCGGCATAGATGGCTGCGTTGGGATCATCGTCTGTGCTGGCTTCCGGTAGCGCCAGCAATCCAGGTGCGACAAAGCGCGCCAGATTGTCCACATGGCCGTCGGTATGGTCGTTGAGCAGCCCATCGCCCAGCCACAGCATTTCGGAAAGCCCCAACGCCCCGGCCAACAATGTTTCGATCTTGCCGCGATCAAGATCGGGGTTGCGGTTGGGGTTGAGCAGGCATTGCTCCGTCGTCACGAACAGGCCGGTGCCATCAGTATCTACGGCCCCGCCCTCAAATACCCAATGTTGCGAGGAGGTGGGCAGGCCGGTCGCCGCCGCCAAACGCGCCCCGACATCCTCATCCCCGGGCATCTGATATTTGCCGCCCCAGCCATTGAAGCCGAAATCCACCAGCGCGCGTTCCCGCCCTCCCATCACCGCGATGGGAGCGGTATCGCGCAGCCACACGTCACCCAGCTTCTGTGTGATGATAGTGACGCCGGGCCCCGCAAGTGTCCGCGCGACCTGCGCATCACCTTCATTAGAGCAGACCAGCCGAACTTCCTCACCCTTGCCGTTTGCATGGAGCGCCTTGGCAAAATCAGCGATCTGCGCGCGGGCCTGGTCAAAGGCGCCGGGCCATTCTTCGGGGGTCGTGGGAAAGCCGATCCAGGTCCATTCATGCGGCGCCCATTCGGCGGGCATCTGGAATGTCATCGGCTTTCTCCTGCTGGAACGGCGTTGCTCGCCGCGCTCTACAGCATTGCGGCTCCGGTTACAGCGCCAATTCGCCTAGCCATCAGGCCGTTATCTGCGCCGTCCATTCGTCAAGCAACTTGAATCCCAGCGCTACCTCGAAACTCAATCCAACATAGGCATCCTCTCGCCAGCGCACCATGGCGTCGCGTTTGCCCAGGCCCTCGATGGTCAACTGGACCTGCATATTTTCTTTCAATTCGCCCGCTTCGTCGAGAAGCCGCACGCCAAATAGCGATATGTCCTGCATCATGCAGGCGTGCGTGCCGACCCCGCTCAATACCATGACGGGCGTGAAGATATTCAGGCGGACAGCTTCCCGCTCGCTCCTGCCATTCCTCTGTTCCGCGATGATGGTCGCAATCGCGATATGTTCTTCGAACAGCAGTGAGACATGATCACCGATATTCATGCCGACGACAGCGGGAACCGAAAAGCCGTTGCGCAGGCCCAGGGTGACACTCTCGCCAGCCGTCATGGGCACGCTTGTTCGCACCAACGCTTCGCGCGGGGACATCGAACGGACAACACAGAGGCATTCCCGCTGTGCCGTCACCAGCTTCCCGACATGCAAAATCGTAACAGCCTTGTTAACTTCCACGACCCATCCCCATTATTATCGTTACGGTACCGAATCATCGGCCCGGCTAGGGGATAAAGCTCAATTTTCCGTAAGGGAAACTATTAACTCAGCCAATATTGTCCGATGATAGCACACAGGCGGCAGACTGGGTTATTGCTATCTTCAGCAATGTCTCCATGTAGCCCGGCAATATGGCAGCGGTACTCAGCGGGCGGCGCGGCTCCTGTCCCGGATCGCGCGGAACTCGTCGCCCGGCGTCCAGTTCGGCCAGTCGCCGGTATTGGCGAGCGCCCGACCGACATCATAATAGAGTTTCAGGTCGGCCTTCACCCCGCTCCAGTCCCAGTTGGGATCATATTCGTCCTTGGGGCTATGGTAGCGATGTTCCTCATAGTCCTTGGCCGCCGCCGCTCCGGCTTTCGGCCCGCCCTTTACCAGATCCTGCCCGCCCTCAAAGTAAAGCATAGGCACGCCATGTTTGGCAAAGCTGAAATGGTCGGATCGATAGTAGAAGCCTTTTTCCGGAGTAGGCTCGACACTCGCGACGCGTTTTTGCGCGGCAAGGGCACGGTCCAGATATGCGTCGAGCTGTGACTTTCCCTTGCCGATCACGACGACATTTTTCGAAAGGCCTGCCATGCTCAGGGCGTCCATGTTGACGCCGCCTACCGTCTGACCAAGTGGGACGACCGGATGGTTACCGTAGTAGGCGGATCCCAACAGTCCTGACTCTTCTGCGGTCACGGCAAGGAACACCTGGCTGCGGGCGGTAGGTCCCGCTTTCACATTGGCTTCGGCCAGCGCGACCAAGGCGGCCGTGCCAGTGGCATTGTCGATCGCCCCATTGCAGATGTCATCGCCGTCGGGCGCAGCCTCGCAGCGGCCAAGATGGTCCCAATGCGCCGCATACAACACATACTCGTCCGGTCGCGCATTGCCGGGCAGCAATGCAACGACATTCTTCGACTGATGCTTTCGAACCACATTGTCGAAGGCGACGCTCGCCTTGACGCCCCTTAAAGGCACCGCCTTGAACCCGCGCTTCTTCGCGGCAGCACTCAGCTGGTCCAGGTTGAGCCCAGCACTCGCCATCAGCGCGGCGGCTTTGTCCTTTTGCAGCCATCCGATCGCCGCGGACTGCTTCGCGTTGCCGTCAGCGCTGTCCGCGACATGCTGGGCGCCCGTCCAACTCGACTGGACGACGTTCCAGCCATAGGCCGCGGGCACGGCGTCATGGACGATGATCGCGGCCGCCGCCCCCTGGCGCGCGGCTTCCTCGAACTTGTAGGTCCAGCGGCCATAATAGGTCATCGCACGCCCATTGAACGGGCCGGTCAGGGTAGGCGTTTGATAGTCGGGATCGTTGACCAGGATGATGACCGTTTTGCCCCGGACATTTACCCCGGCATAGTCGTTCCACTTCTTTTCCGGCGCGTTGATGCCATAGCCAACGAATATGACCGGACTGTCCTTGATCTCCACATGCGGCTGTGCCGTCCGGTAGGTCGCGATGACCATCTGCGAACCATAAGCGGCCGATACCGCAGCCTTGCCGCCGGTAAATCGCAGCGGCGACACATTCGTCGCGGCGATCTCCACCAGCGGAACGTCCTGGAACCAGCTGCCTTTGTTGCCCGGCTTCAGTCCGAGTGCCTCAAACCGCTGCACCAAATAGGATAGCGTGTTCTCCTCACCTGCTGTTCCGGGTGCCCGCCCTTCATAAGCGTCGGAAGAAATTTCTTTCACCACCTCCTTCATTGTATCGATCGAAGGACTGGCTGAAGGCGCCGCCACAGCAGCACCGCTGGTGATAAAGGCGATCAGCAAGCTCGGAGGAAGCAGGCGCATGACATTGGCCTCGAAAGGATAGGTGGCTCTGTTTCTGCCAGCAGCCCTGCAGCCAGACAAGGCGTGTCGCACAAACAAAAAAGGCGGCCCCGAAGGACCGCCTTTCTGTAAGATAAGGCTGTAAACCGATCAGCGCGAATAGAATTCGACGACCAGGTTCGGTTCCATCTTCACCGGATAGGGCACTTCGTCGAGCGTCGGTACGCGGACATAGGTGACCTTCGCGGCCCCATCGGGCGACACATAGTCAGGGATGTCGCGCTCGGGCAGGCTCTGCGCTTCCAGAACCAGGGCCATTTCCTGCGCCTTCTTGCCCAGGGTGATTTCGTCACCCGGCTTCACCAGACGGCTGGCGATGTTGCACTTCACGCCGTTCACATAGACGTGACCATGCGACACCAGCTGACGCGCCGACCAGATGGTGGGCGTGAACTTCGCGCGATAAACAACCGCGTCCAGGCGGCGCTCCAGCAGACCGATCAGGTTCTGGCCGGTGTCACCCTTCATACGGGCGGCTTCGGTATAGTTCTTCTTGAACTGCTTTTCGGTGATGTCGCCGTAATAGCCCTTCAGCTTCTGCTTCGCCTTGAGCTGGATGCCATAGTCGGACATCTTGCCCTTGCGGCGCTGGCCGTGCTGGCCGGGGCCATATTCACGCTTGTTGACTGGGCTCTTCGGGCGACCCCAGATGTTCTCGCCCATGCGGCGGTCGAGCTTGTACTTTGCGCTAGAACGCTTCGACATGATAATTCCTTACAATCGCTAACAACATTGTTCACCCTCCTGATCCGAAAACCGGTTCCCACTTTTCGGGGAGGATGAAGGTTTTCCCGGTACTCGCCTGCTTGCCATCAAGGGGCAGGGCCACTGCTTCACCGGGATGCAGGGCCAATCACGAAGGCGCGCCTATGAAGAAGGCAAGGTGGCATGTCAACCCTCGACAGGGGCGGGGCAGGGGCCTAATCGGTAGCGCCATGAACCCGGAAAGCTATTCGACCATGGAGCAGGTCCGCGCAGGCGTCGACAATCTCGACCGCCAGATCGTCGCGCTGCTCGCCCAACGCTTCGCCCATATGCGCGCAGCTGCTCGCATCAAGCAGGATAGGGGGGCGGTCCGGGACGAAGCGCGCAAGGCCGAAGTCATCGCGAACGCCCGGGAAGAAGCCGAACAACTGGGACTACCCGGAGACGTGATCGCCAATCTTTGGGATCAGCTGGTCGAAGCATCCATCGGTTATGAAATGGACGAATTCGACCGCACCAAAGCTTAACGCTCGCGCGGATTGGCAAGCGAGGACAGGACGCCCCGCAGCGTCCGGACCTCCAGATGGTTCCAGCCGGGTTTGGTGAGCAAGTTACGCAACGTCCTTTTGGTCGCTGGTGCGCGATCCGGCGGAAAGAAATAGCCCGCGCCTTCAAGCAAGGTCTCGAACTGCCCAATCATCCCTTCCAGTTCAGCCTGAGGCGCTGGCTCGCCAAGATCAACGATCGTCGGCTGTTCCAGCTGGGCTTGCTTCGACCATTCATAGGCGCACAGGATCACCGCCTGAGCCAGGTTCAATGATCCGAATTCCGGATTGATCGGCACCGTCAAGATCTTGCGCGCCAGGGCCACGTCTTCAGTTTCCAGCCCTGAGCGCTCGGGCCCGAAAACATAGGCCGCCCTGCCACTAGCAACATGAATTTCGCGGGCCGCTTCTTCAGGCGTGACCACAGGCTTCGTCACACCCCGCTTGCGCACGGTGGTGGCATAAACGTGCGAACAATCAGAAACTGCGTCAGCCAGGCTTTCAAAAACCTCCGCCTTGTCGAGCACGACATCCGCCCCCGCTGCCGAGGGGCCCGCGTCCGGATTAGGCCAACCATCACGCGGACTGACAAGCCGCATGTCGGTGAGCCCAAAGTTGAGCATGGCCCTTGCCGCCTTGCCGATATTCTCGCCAAGCTGCGGGCGGACGAGCACGATGACGGGCGAGGGGGCTGGAGAGTCTGACATTATCCCGTTCGCTCTAGATGGAGACTAAGCTTATCGAAGCCCACTATCGATTATTTGCACAAGGTCGCTGACCGCATTGCGGACATCGATGCTCAACGCAGCCCCTCGGCTTTCCCTTGGGAGCATGCAGAAATAGGGTGCCTCAATCACTCCCCACCTCCTTCACAGTCCCGGCGAAATCCTCGAAATCCTGCGCGTCGGTGAAGTCCTTATACACGCTGGCGAAGCGGATATAGGCGACGCTGTCGAGCCGTTTCAGCCCCTCCATCACCATCTCGCCAATCGCGCGCGCGGGAACTTCGCCTTCGCCGCTTGTTTCCAGCTGCCGCTGAATGCCGGAGATGAGTTTCTCCAGCCTGCTCGGATCGATCTGCCGCTTGCGGCAGGCGATGTCGATGGAGCGCGCCAGCTTGTCCCGGTCAAATGCTTCCTTGCGCCCTTCGCTCTTCACCACCCAGATGTCGCGCAACTGGATGCGTTCGAACGTGGTGAAACGGGCTCCGCAAGCTTCGCACTGTCGTCTTCGGCGAATGGCTGCGCCATCTTCGGTGGGGCGGCTGTCCTTTACCTGACTGTCGTCATGAGCACAGAAGGGGCAACGCATTCAGCAATAAGCTCCGTTCGTTTCCGGATGAGTCGAGACAGGAGATGGCACAGCCACCGCGCCTCGACCACCCTCAAACGAACGGTGGCTATCAGCCTTCGTAGATCGGGAAGCGGGCGCACAGCGCGGACACGCGTGTCCGCACATCCGCCTCGACCGCCGCATCACCATGCTCGCCATGATCGCGCAGCCCTTCCAGAACGTCAGCAATCATGTCGCCGATCGCCTCGAACTCAGCAACGCCAAAGCCGCGCGTCGTACCTGCGGGCGAGCCCACGCGGATGCCGCTGGTCTTGGTCGGCGGCAGCGGGTCGCCCGGCACGCCATTCTTGTTGCAGGTGATGAAGCTGCGCTCCAGCGCTTCGTCGGCATCCTTACCCGAAATGCCATAGGGACGCAGATCGATCAGCGCCAGATGCGTGTCCGTGCCGCCCGATACGACGGCAAGGCCGCGCTGCTCCAGCTTGCCCGCCAGCGCCTTCGCATTGGTCACGATCGCCTGCGCATAGGTCTTGAACTCAGGACGCAGCGCTTCGCCGAAGGCAACCGCCTTAGCGGCGATGACGTGCATCAGCGGCCCGCCCTGAAGGCCGGGGAACACCGCCGAGTTGATCTTCTTCGCAATAGCTTCGTCATTGGTGAGGATCATGCCGCCACGGGGACCGCGGAGGGTCTTGTGCGTGGTCGTGGTCACCACGTCGGCAAAACCAAATGGCGTCGGGTGCGCATCACCGGCGACCAGGCCAGCAAAGTGCGCCATGTCGACCATCAGCAGTGCACCAACCTTGTCCGCGATCGCACGGAAGCGGGCGAAGTCGAGGTGGCGGGGATAGGCCGAGCCGCCCGCGATGATCAGCGTCGGCTTCGCCTCGATCGCCTGGGCCTCAAGCGCGTCATAGTCGATGAGGTGCGTGTCTTCCCGCACGCCATATTGGACTGCATTGTACCACTTGCCCGACAGCGCGGGCTTCGCGCCATGCGTCAGGTGACCACCAGCATCGAGCGACAGGCCCATGATCGTGTCGCCCGGCTTCGTCAGCGCCAGCATCACAGCGCCATTCGCCTGCGCGCCCGAATGGGGCTGCACATTGACGAAGCCGCAGTTGAAGATCTGCTTGGCGCGGTCGATGGCCAGCTGCTCGACCTCGTCCGATGGCGCGCAGCCCTGATAGTAGCGCTTGCCCGGATAGCCTTCGGCATATTTGTTCGTGAAGACCGAACCCTGCGCCTCCAGCACCGCCTTCGATACGATGTTTTCCGAAGCAATCAGCTCGATCTGATTCTGCTCGCGCTTCAGTTCCTTAGTCACGCCAGCAAAAACCGCCGGGTCGGCATCGGCCAGGCTGCGCGTGAAATAGCCTTCCGCGCGGATATCGGACAGGTCGGGCTGGGCGAGGGGTGCGGTGCTCATAGGGCTGGCTCCTTAAAGCGCGGGCTGGGAGAGTTTTTCGACACGGCCACTATGGCGGCCACCGCCGAATTCGGTGGAAAGGAAGGCGGCGACACAGGCTTTGGCCATATCGACGCCGGTCAGGCGCGCACCAAGAGCAAGGACGTTCGCGTCATTATGTTCACGGCTCAGCGCAGCGGAAAGAGGTTCAGAAACCAGTGCGCAGCGGCATGCGGGATTGCGGTTCACCGCGATCGAAATCCCGATGCCGGACCCGCACAACGCAATGCCTCGCTTGGCCGCACCGGCCGCAACGGCATTGGCAAGCTTGTAACCGAAATCGGGATAATCGACCCTGTCGGCCGTTGCTGGACCCAGATCGTCAACTTCATGGCCCTCGGCGCGCAGCCATTCGGCAAGTTCCGCCTTCAGATCAACGGCGGCATGATCGGAAGCGATGGCGATTTTCACGGTGAGATGGTCCTGTCACGCAAAAGGTGATTCGTTTCCCGCGCCTCTTACGGGCACAGCCGCCCAATTGCCACAGTCCAGCTGTCCGCTTATGGCCTGCTTCATGGCAGGCACGATATTATCCATTCTCATGCTCGCGGGATTGCTCCTGACGGGCGGGGGCATCTACGCGTTGGTGAAGAAGGGCGATCGCAAGCGCGGCTTCTTGATGATCATAGCCGGGCTTGTGATGTTCGCCAATGTCGCGATTTCCGCGATCCCCGGTCCCGACGTGCCGATGCTGGAACGCCGATCCAACTGATCAGGCGCGAAGCGCCATTGCGGCAAGAAGGTCAGTCTGAGTGACCATGCCGCGCAGCTTGCCGTCCCGATCGACGACGATGGCCTCATGCCGCAATCCGCTCGTCAACGGGCGGAGCAGTTGTGATACCGGCGTCTGCTCCGATACCAGCAGCGGGTCCGATGCTATGCCTCCAGCGGTTTCTCCCCTTCGCGCCAGATCAAGCAGGCCCAGCACGCCTCGAACCCGTCCCGCCTCGTCCAACACCGGCATGGATAGCAGGCGCCGTTCCCTGAGCAGTTCGGCCGCTTCAGTGACGGACTGCCCGGCATGAACCGAAACGATGTCCCGCGACATGATCTCGCCGCAGGTCAGCGTAGCATGGCTGCGCTCCGCCGCACGTATCTCTGCATCGTGAAGCACGACCTGCAGATCGGCCACATCGACGTCCAGCACATCGCCATAGGCTTGCAATGCTTCTTCGACATCCTGTTCCGAAGGGGGCGTCCTCAGCAAAGGTGCCGGGTCGCTCGTGCCATGCGCGCTAGGCGGCTTGGGCGGAACGTGGGGATAGCTGTGGCCCGCGACGCGATGGAACAGGATCGCGATCGTCACCAGCAGGGCTGTGTTCAGTCCGACCGGCACAAACGCGAACATATAGCTTGGCGCTCCACTGGCCGCACCCAACACGGCGGACAGCGCGACCGCCCCGCCGGGAGGATGGAGGCAGCGTAGCAGCGACATGCCCGCTATCGCACAGCCCACCGCCAGCGCTGCGGCGACAGTTGGATCCGGGATCAGCTTCGCCACGGTTATCCCGATGAGTGCGGACACGACATTGCCGCCGAACACGGACCACGGCTGAGCCAGCGGACTCGCCGGAACCGCGAATAGCAGGACAGCCGAAGCTCCCATCGGCGCCACAAGCAATGGATGGGCGATGCCGTTCCCCAGCATCAGGCCGCATAACAGGCCGGTAATCGCGATGCCGCCGATCGCTCCGCTCGCCGCCTTCAACCGGTCGAAAACGCCCGGGCCAGCCGGTGCGGGTATGAAGGCGCTGTAATAGCGGCTCCAGATCAGGCGAACGTTGTTGTTCTTCTCTTCACTCATCGCTCGCCGCCGCTAGTCGCGGCAAAGGTGCAGGCCAAGACATATTTTCTTGATGGGGAGTCGCGCGATGCCTCGGACCTCCAGAATCAACAAAGGGCCGCGCTATCAACGCAGCCCTTTGCACGAACATGGCAGCTTGTCTCAGCGGATCGGCGAGTCCGGTGCCAGCCGCATGTCGAGATAATTATCGACCGACTTCATCAGCTGGTCCAGCTCATGCTCGAAAAAGTGGTTGGCGCCACGGATTTCGTCATGGTGGATGGTGATGCCCTTTTGCGTGCGCAGCTTGTCGACGAGCTTTTGCACAGCGCTCGCCGTCACCACTTCATCGGCGGTTCCCTGAACGATGATTCCCGAAGCCGGGCAGGGGGCCAGGAACGAGAAGTCATACATGTTCGCGGGCGGAGCGACCGAGATGAAGCCCCGGATTTCCGGGCGGCGCATCAACAGCTGCATGCCGATCCACGCGCCGAAGGAGAAGCCTGCAATCCAGGTCGTCTGCGCTTCGGGGTGAAAGCTCTGGACCCAATCCAGCGCCGCCGCGGCGTCACTCAGCTCGCCAATACCATTGTCGAACGTGCCCTGACTGCGGCCAACGCCCCGGAAATTGAAGCGTAGCACCGCAAAACCGCGCCTCACGAAAGTCTTGTAGAGCGCCTGCGTGATGCGGTCGTTCATCGTCCCGCCGCCTTGCGGATGCGGATGCAGGATCATCGCGACCGGTGCGCGGGGGCGAGGCGGAGGGCTGAAACGGCCTTCGAGACGGCCTTCGGGTCCGGGGAAAATAACGTCGGGCATGGCACCTGTTATGGTTCTGGCCGCCACCCGGATAAGGAGGCCGGCGATTGGATGCGGGCGCGCGAAAGCCAGTGCTGGCGTTGCGCGGCAGACCGCCTATATAGATGTCGCCGCCATTTCCGCAATCAATGAGTATCATCGCCTCGTGGCCCTCGATCGTCTTTATCTGGACCACGCCGCGACGACGCCAATGGTGCCGCAGGCGAAAGCCGCGATGGTGGAGGCGATGGACCGATGGGCCAACCCATCGAGCCCCCATGCCGAGGGACGCGCCGCCCGTGCCGCGCTGGAGGATGCCCGATCGCGCATCGCTGCGGCTCTGGGCTGGGGCGGCCATGTGCTGTTTACTTCAGGAGCAAGCGAGGCGATCGCCATAGGGCTGACCCGGGCGAAAGCCGCGCGAATCCTCACGTCACCGGTTGAACATGATTCGGTGCTTCGCGTCACGTCCACAGCCCAACGGCTGCAAGTGTCGCCGGATGGGACGGTTGCGCCAGGCTGCGCGGGCTATGGAGACGGCACCGTCCTCGCCATCCAGCACGTCAACAACGAGACCGGCGTCATCCAGCCGCTCGATCGCCTTGAGCGCGATGCCGCGATCCTCTTCGCCGACTGCGCCCAAAGCGCGGGCAAGCTACCCTTGCCCGACGCCGACATGATCGCCATCAGCGCGCATAAATTCGGAGGATCACCCGGCACAGGCGCGCTGTTGGTGCGCGACTTGGCACTGCTGCAGCCCAGTGGTGGACAGGAACAAGGCTATCGGGCGGGCACTGAAAATCTCCCGGCCATCCTCGCCATGGTTGCGGCTTTGGAGCATCGGCCCGATTGGTTGCCTGCTGCCGCGATACTCCGGGATCGCCTCGACCGAGCGATCGAGGAAGCAGGTGGCGAAGTGGTCGCGCGCGGCGCCCGTCGCAGCCCTGCCATCGCCAGCTATCGCATGCCTGGCGTCTCTGCTCGCGCGCAGCTCATTCAGTTCGACCTTGCCGGGATATCCGTCTCAGCGGGCAGCGCCTGCTCATCCGGGTCACTTAAGACAAGTCATGTACTCCATGCCATGGGCTGGGATGACGCGGCGGCCGGTGAAGTCATAAGGGTAAGCTTTGGCCCGTCCACCAGCGATGCTGATGTCGATCGCTTCCTGGAGCAGTGGTTGAAGATGGCGAGCAAGCGGCCATGACCATCTATCTCGACTATCAGGCTACGACGCCCCTCGCCCCTGAAGCGTTCGACGCCATGGTCCCGCTGCTGCGCGATCAATTCGCCAATCCGCACAGTGCGCATCGTCTAGGCCGGGCCGCTGCGGCACAGGTCGAACTGGCGCGCGAACAGGTCATCAGCCTCTTGCCCGAAGGCGGGCGGCTCGTCTTCACTTCGGGCGCCACCGAGGCGCTCAACATGGCGATCTCCGGGACAGCCGATGGCGAGATCGTGACCCTGGCCACTGAGCATGCAGCGGTTCTCGACACGGTGGCGGCGGTCGGCGCAAAAGGGCGCTCCACTACGGTGTTGCCAGTGGGAAGCGATGGACTGGTCGATCTGAATGTGGCGGAGGCCGCCATCAAACCAGGAGTGAAGCTGGTCACGGCGATGCTGGTGAATAACGAGATCGGCGTCATCCAGCCCGTTGAGGAACTCGCCAATCTCGCCCACCGTGCTGGCGCCTTGTTGCTGTGCGACGCGGTGCAAGGCTATGGCCGCGTCGCTATTCCCGCCAATTGCGACATGGTTGCGATCAGCGGGCACAAGATCCACGGACCCAAAGGCGTCGGCGCACTGTGGCTGCGCGAAGGGGTGACGCTCGACCCGATCATGCATGGTGGCGGGCAGGAGGCAGGCTTGCGCTCCGGCACGCTGTCCCCTGCCTTATGCGCCGGATTCGGCATCGCCGCCAAATTGATGCGCAAAAGAGCTCAGCAGGACCATTCCCATGTCGAGGCGCTTTGGGATCAGGCCCGCGATCTTTTCAGCGGATGGACCCTGAACGGCAACGCCTCCGCCCGCTATCATGGCAATCTTAACATCCGCCGCGATGGCATCGATGGAGCCCGCCTGCTCTCGGACTGCCGCAATGTCGCATTTTCGTTGGGAAGTGCTTGCGCGAGCGGCTCGGGGCGGCCAAGCCATGTCCTGCGCGCTATTGGATTGTCGGACCGGCAGGCGCGTGGATCGGTGCGGATCGGTGTTGGCCGCTACACGACGCCGGCCGATCTGGAGAGTGCCGCAAAGATGATGAACGAGGCGGCAGCCATACAAGCGGCGCCGTAGACAAGGGAAGTCGCAATCATGGTCAGGGTCACATTCGTCAGCGCGGACGGAGAAAACCGGCGGGAAATCGATGCCGCTGCCGGGTCGGTTTTGCTCGAAGTGGGCCAGGCATCAGGCCAGCCGCTTGAAGGGACGTGCGAAGGCCAGATGGCCTGCTCCACCTGCCATGTGATCGTGGAAGCGGACGATTTCTCAAAGCTTGCGCCCGCCAGCGAAGCGGAAGAGGATATGCTCGACCTGGCTGCCGCGGCCACGCGGACCAGCCGTCTCTCTTGCCAGATCATATTGGAGGAAAAGCTGGACGGCCTGACGGTCCACATTCCGGGCGAGTCCCACAATATGCAGGGCATGTAGCATATGCGCCGGTGCATTGGTGTCGCCCTGTTGACGATCATGTCGCTGGCCAGCCCAGCCTCGGCGCAGCAGGAAAGCGCTCGGCCATCGCTCCTGCCACCCGCGCCGCGCTACATGGTCAGCGAATCGGCGGTAAAGTCGGTGCGCAATCCGCGTGAAATTGAAAAAGAAACCGGCGGCCGCCTTGGCGTTGCCCTCGTCGACAGCAAGGGTGCCTTGCTCCTGGGTTTCAACCGGTATGAACGCTTCGCCATGTGCTCCACGTTCAAGGCGCCGCTTGCCGCCGCCGTGCTGATGGGCGCTGATGCCGGTCGCTTCGGCCTGGAAGGGCAGGTCGCGTTCACCGACGCGGACATTCTCGACCACGCTCCAGTGGTGAAGGCAAACCTCAAGCGCGGCCGCCTCACCATGGCGGAACTGGCTGAGGCAGCCGTGGAGGTCAGTGACAACAGCGCGGCGAACCTGCTCCTGCCGATGATCGGCGGCCCGGAAGGCCTGACCGCATTCATGCGCGCCCACGGTGACACGATCACGCGTCTGGACCGGACAGAACCTTCTCTCAACGAGAATCTCGAAGGCGATGTGCGCGACACGACCAGCCCCGCAGCAATGGTCACCCTCATGGCGCGCCTCATCTTCCGCGACATGAAGCCGGAAAGCGCCGAGCGTCTGCGCACCTGGCTCAACGGCAGCAGCACGGGCGACAAGCGCATCAAGGCCGGCCTGCCCAGAGGCTGGACTTCGGGCAGCAAGACGGGAAGCTGCGGCACGGCCTATAATGATGTCGCCCTGGTGAAGGCGCCCTCGGGTGAGGAATATCTGCTCGCCATCTATCTCGACCGGCCGACGGTGGACAGCAAGGGCGCAGACGCAGCGATAGCGGAAACCGCGCGCGCCGCGCTTGATTTCGCGTCGAAGACCCAACGCACCGGGCTGGAGTAACCCGGCCCTTGCCATTGGGGCAGCCTTTCGCCATATGCCGCGCCGGGAGTCGGGCGGACGTGGTCGTCGCCAACTTGGTCAGGTCCTGACGGAAGCAGCCACAACGATTTCGCCGCGGGTCGTTCCGGCTCCCACCTTTATTCGGCTTTCCGGCTTCGACAGCCGCTCCTCAAGCCGCTAGATTGTTACCATGTCCGATTCATCTCAGCCCTATCGCGTGCTCGCGCGCAAATACCGGCCGCGTAGCTTTCGCGAACTGATCGGGCAGGACGCCATGGTCCAGACGCTGGGCAATGCCATCCGGCGGGGCAGGCTGGCCCATGCTTTCCTCATGACCGGGGTGCGCGGCGTCGGGAAGACATCGACGGCCCGCCTCATTGCCAAAGCCTTGAACTGCGTTGGTGAAGACGGGCAGGGCGGCCCCACCATCGACCCGTGCGGCGTCTGCGAACCCTGCCAGGCAATTGCGGAGGGTCGCCACATCGACGTGGTCGAAATGGACGCGGCCAGCCACACCGGCGTAGATGACGTGCGCGAGATCATCGAGGCGGTGCGCTACGCCGCCGTGTCCGCGCGCTACAAGATCTACATCATCGACGAAGTCCACATGCTCTCGAAGAACGCGTTCAACGCGCTCCTCAAGACGCTGGAAGAGCCGCCCGCACACGTCAAATTCCTGTTCGCCACGACTGAGGTGAACAAGGTCCCGATCACGGTCCTCTCCCGTTGCCAACGCTTCGACCTCCGCCGAATCCCGGCCGAAATGCTGGCCGCGCACTTTGCCCATGTGGTCGAGGCCGAGCAGGTCGCTGCTGAACCCGACGCACTCGCGCTGATCGCCCAGGCCGCTGAAGGTTCCGCGCGCGATGGCCTTTCGATCCTCGATCAGGCGATCGCCCATGCGGAAATGGGGGAGGGCGCTCCGCTCGTCACCGCCGCTCAAGTGCGGGAAATGCTTGGCCTCTCCGATCGCGGCGCCGTTCGCCGTCTGCTTGGCCATTTGCTGGAGGGTGATACCGCCGCTCTGCTTTCCGCCGTTCGGGAGCAATATGCGCTGGGCGTAGAACCGCTCGCCCTGGTCCGCGGCCTGCTCGAACTGGTCCATGCCGTGACATTGGCGAAGGCGGGGCGCGACATCGCGACACCGGGCCAATCTGCGGAAGAACGCGAGGCGCTTGCCGACTGGGCGTCGCAAATCGGCTTCGCCCCGCTTCACCGTCTGTGGCAGTTGCTGCTGAAGGGGCATGACGAAGTCGCAAGCGCTGCGTTCCCGATCGAGGCCTGCGAAATGGCCTTGCTGCGCGTCATGCATGCGGCGACGATGCCGGACCCCGGCGAGATCGCTCGGCTGCTGCGGGACGGCGTTGCCCCATCTGCCCCAGGTGCAGCTGCAACGCCGTCAGCTGCCCCTGCTGCTTCGCTGCCCGGAGACGTGAAGGCAGTCGTCGATCTTCTATGGGAACAAAAAAAGGGTCGGCTCGCTGACTTCCTTCATGATTGCGTGCGCATCGTCCGCTTCGATCCGCCAGAGATGGAATTGCAGCTGACGCAAGATTGGACTGACGGAGATTTCTGCCGAACCCTCGCCATCGAACTGCAAAAGGCGACTGGTTCGTCATGGCAGATCAGGCGAAGCGAAGGTAGTGCTGCCCCCTCCTTGCTGGAGCAGCAGCAACAAACAGAGGTGCGGGAACGTGCCGAGATATTTGATACCCCGGTGGTGAAGGCCGTGCTTGCAGCTTTCCCCGATGCCGATCTTGATCGGACCGAACCATGGAGCGCAGAGCGATGAAGGATCTGAACGAAATATTGGGCATGGCCAGCCGCGTGCAGGAGGAGCTGCAACGCGCGCAGGAAAATCTCGACAAGATCGAGGTTGAGGGCTCTGCCGGTGGTAGTCTGGTCAAGGTCCGTGCTTCGGCCAAGGGACGTATTCTGGGCGTGTCGATCGACGAAAGCCTGCTCGCCCCCAGTGAGAAGCAGATGCTGGAAGATCTGGTCACCGCCGCCTTCAATGACGCTCGCAAGAAGGCGGATGAGGCCAGTTCGACCGAGATGTCGAAGATGACCAGCGGCCTCCCGCTGCCCCCAGGCTTCAAGCTTCCTTTCTGATAAGAAGCCAAGATGCAGTCCGTTTCTGCTTCCGGATAAAGGACAGCAGCAATTGAATGAGGCGCTAACTGCCCCCATAAAGCGATGAACCGCATGGCAGAGCCAAGAATGGAGCGGCCCTCCGGAGATTGAATGACTACGCAATATCCTCTTCTTCCGCTGCGCGACATCGTCGTGTTCCCGCAGATGATCGTTCCGCTCTTCGTTGGGCGCGACAAAAGCGTTGCTGCTCTTGAATCAGCGATGGAGGGCGACAAGGAAATTTTCCTCGTCTCGCAGCTTGATCCTGCGGAGGATGATCCCAACCGGGATTCGCTCTACGACACCGGTGTAATCGCGATCGTGCTTCAATTGCTGAAGCTGCCCGACGGCACCGTCCGGGTGCTGGTCGAAGGAAAGCATCGCGCGCAATTGCAGTCGATCAGCACGGCTGAGAGCCATCTCGTCGCGGAAGTCGATCCGGTCGACGAGATCGCAGCTGAAGGTCCCGAGGCTTCCGCGCTGATGCGCTCAGTCGCTGAACAGTTCGAAAATTACGCGAAGCTCAACAAGAAGCTGCCCGCTGAGACGCCGGTGCAGCTACGTGAGATCGAGGACGCGGGCCGTCTTGCTGACGCCGTCGCCGCCAACATCAACGTGAAGGTGGCCGACAAACAGTCGCTGCTGGTCGAGGCCGATCCGGTCAAGCGCCTGGAGATGGTGTTCGCCTTCATGGAAGGTGAGCTTGGCGTCCTTCAGGTTGAAAAGAAGATCCGCGGCCGCGTGAAGCGGCAGATGGAAAAGACGCAGCGCGAATATTACCTCAATGAGCAGCTGAAGGCTATCCAGCGCGAACTCGGCAATGGCGAGGGCGAAGAGGGCGATGAACTCGCCGAACTCGCCGAGAAGATCGCCAAGACCAAGCTCAGCAAGGAAGCGCGCGCGAAGGCGACGGCCGAGTTCAAGAAGCTGAAGGGCATGCAGCCCATGTCGGCCGAGGCGACGGTTGTGCGCAATTATCTCGACGTGCTGCTGGGCCTTCCCTGGGGCAAGAAGGGCAAGGTCAAGACCGACCTCAAGCGCGCGCAGGCGATCCTGGACGAGGATCATTTCGCGCTTGAGAAGGTCAAGGACCGGATCATCGAATATCTCGCGGTACAGGCGCGCACCAACAAGCTGAAGGGGCCGATCCTCTGCCTCGTCGGCCCTCCGGGCGTGGGTAAGACTTCGCTTGGCCGCTCGATCGCCAAGGCGACGGGACGCGAATTCGTGCGTCAGTCGCTGGGTGGTGTGCGCGACGAAGCCGAAATCCGTGGCCATCGCCGCACCTATATTGGGTCGCTGCCCGGCAAGATCGTGACCAACCTCAAGAAGGCCGGGACGATGAACCCGCTCTTCCTGCTGGATGAGATCGACAAGCTGGGCCAGGATTTCCGGGGCGATCCGGCGTCCGCGCTGCTCGAGGTTCTGGACCCTGAACAGAACAGCAAGTTCCAGGACCATTATCTGGAGATCGATGTCGATCTGTCGGATGTGATGTTCGTCACGACGGCCAACTCGCTGAACCTGCCGCAACCCTTGCTCGACCGCATGGAGATCATCCGGCTCGAAGGTTATACCGAGGATGAGAAGGTCGAGATCGCGCAGCGTCACCTGCTGCAAAAGCAGATCGACGCGCACGGCCTCAAGGAAGGCGAGCTGGAAGTCACCGAAGCGGCTGTTCGCGACCTGATCCGCCATTATACGCGTGAAGCAGGCGTCCGAACGCTGGAGCGCGAAGTGGCGCGGCTCGCCCGCAAGGCGCTCCGCAAGATCCTGGAAGGCGTCTACGACAAGGTCACGATCACGCCCGAAAATCTTTCCGACTATGCTGGTGTCAGGAAATTCCGTCACGGCGTTGGTGAAGAGGAAAACCAGATCGGCGCAGTTACAGGGCTGGCCTGGACCGAGGTGGGCGGCGAATTGCTGACCATCGAAGCCGTCACTGTTCCCGGCAAGGGCGCGATCCGGACGACCGGCAAGCTTGGCGAGGTGATGAACGAGTCCGTGCAGGCGGCCTTCTCTTATGTGAAGGCGCGCTCGCCCGGTTACGGCATCAAGCCCAGCATCTTCACGCGCAAGGACATCCATATCCACTTGCCCGAAGGTGCGGTGCCCAAGGATGGCCCTTCGGCAGGCATCGGCATGGTGACCAGCATTGTATCGACCTTGACCGGCATCCCTGTCCATAAGGACGTGGCGATGACAGGTGAGGTGACGCTACGTGGCCGTGTGCTCCCGATCGGCGGCCTCAAGGAAAAGCTGTTGGCGGCCCTGCGCGGCGGCATCAAGACCGTGCTCATCCCTGCGGAAAACGAAAAGGACCTGGCGGAAATCCCGGCGAATATCCGGGAAGGGCTGGAAATCGTTCCCGTGTCGCATGTGGACGAGGTACTTTCGCGCGCCCTGGTTTCCGTCCCTGAAGCGATCGCCTGGACCGAAGAGGATGATCTCGCGGCTCAGCCGAGTCCGACCGCTGGGCGGGACGGTGACGCTACGCTTCGCCACTGATTGCAAGCACAACGGCAATTAACCGCTACTTTCAGTGAGATTCCGGCCCAGAGCCGAAAATCTCATTGGAGGTGGCGGCTTCGTCGCTTTCCCTTTGACAGCCGTTCAAAGCTGCGCCTTATTGCGCCGCCTATGCCGCGATTCCTTAGGTATTCACACAGCTAGAAGGGGGTTCCAAAGGTATGAACAAGCAGGATTTGATCAGCGCTGTTGCGGAAAGCAGCGGCCTCAGCAAGAGCGACGCGACCAAGGCTGTTGAAGGCGTGTTCGATTCCATTTCTTCCGCGCTCAAGAAGGGTGACGAAGTTCGCCTGGTTGGCTTCGGCACATTTTCCGTTTCGCAGCGCAAGGCCTCGACCGGCCGCAACCCGCGCACGGGCGAAACGATGACCATCAAGGCGTCGGCCCAGCCCAAGTTCAAGGCTGGCAAAGGCCTGAAGGATTCGGTGAACTGACAAGCATGGCGTCTTTCGCGGCGCCGATCCAGATATTAGGACGTTTGGCATCGCGGCCTGATGGTTTAGGAGAGTAGAGCTGCAACAGGGGGAAAATGCCCCGTTGCGCCGATGTACTGAACAGAGGGAAGAGGGGCGCGGACCGGCGGGTTCGCGCCCCGTTTCTTTTTCAGCATCACAGGCGCATTTGCCAGCTTGACGACCATCCCGTCGCCGCATATGTGCCGCATCTCTCCTGGGCCAAACGGCCCTGTGGCGATCGTAGCTCAGTTGGTTAGAGCGCTGGTTTGTGGTACCAGAGGTCGCGGGTTCGGATCCCGTCGATCGCCCCATCTTCTCCCTTTTTCTTGCCGCGTGGGCTTCGCATCGACCCCTGACCCTTTTATAGCCGTGCTATGGACGAAGGACGTGACAAGGGGCTGACCCTCAATCCCAAATTTGATCGCGACGGGCTGATCACGGCCGTTGTCACCGACGCTGCGAGCGGCGAAGTGCTGATGGTCGCGCACATGAATGACCAGGCGCTGGCGCTGACGGTGGAAACCGGATTGGCCCATTTCTGGTCGCGTAGCCGTCAGTCGCTATGGAAAAAGGGCGAGACCTCCGGGAACATGCTGGAGGTGCGCGACATCCGGATCGATTGCGATCAGGACGCAGTCTGGGTGAAGGCGGTTCCAGCAGGCCCCACCTGCCACACCGGTGCGCGTTCCTGCTTTTTCCGACGTGTCGGCGCGGAAGGACTGACTGCTGTCGATACGGTGGAATAGTCTCGCCATCCTGCCGCTGCTGGTCGCCTGTCAGGGTGACGGTGGGCGGTCGGCAGCGACATCGGGCAACATGGCCTCTGCGTCAGGTCTTGAGCGCGCGGCGATCGAAAGCGGCGTCATCGCGGACACCTCCAGATCATCCCCGGTCGGGCTCTTCCAGCGGCGACATGAGGCTGGAAACGACATGCTCTGCATCATCCCGGCGCAGTCGGGTGACTTCCGGTTCGGCGCAGAAGCCGTGTTTGGCGAAGATCAGCGCTGCCACGGTAAGGGGGCCGCGAAACGCGCGGGAGACAAGCTGATCCTCAGCTTCGATCGTGGCGATCGCTGTGTCGCCGTCGCCCAATATGACGGCGATCAGATTGCCTTTCCTGGCGTTCTGGATGTGAAATGCGCCGACCTGTGCGAAGGCCGTGCCTCGCTGGAGGGCGTCAGCTTTCCCCGCTCGGCCAGCGACGCAGGTGCAGCCTTGCGCGCCAAAGATCGAGAGGGGAACGCCCTCTGCGAACAAAATTAGGAAAGCTCAGCCCGCCTTCTCGGCGTGGCTCGTATCCAGCATCTTGCCTTGGGTGATGATTACCAAATCGCCCAGTTTCACCGCGGCGAACAGCTTGCGGGCAAAGGCCGTCGGCACGCCGATGCAGCCATGGGTGGCATTGCCCCACTGGACGTCGCTGCCATGTATCGCCACGCCATCATTGGTCAGCCGCAGCATATAGGGCATTGGCGCGTCGTACAGCGTCGACACATGATCCGCGTCCTTCTGCGTGATCGGGAAAGCGCCTAGCGGGCTCGGTTTGTCGTCTGCGCCATAAATGATCACCGCCGCGCCGATCTCATGGCCGTCCCGAAAGGCGGACAGGGTCTGCGCCTTCAGATCCACCGTTATGATGACCGGGCCAGTGGCGGGCGCCCTGCTGTCGTCCCAGACATAGTCACCGTGCCGGAAAGGCCCCGCTATCGGCAGTACGCTCTTGACCCCCAATGCATGAGGATCGACTGGCAGGGGTTGAGATCGGCTCCGCTCGACTGGCGCAGCGCTCGTCGTCTTCGCTGTGGGAGCAGCCTGCCGCGCCGGTTGCAGATCGCGCCCCCGATCGACATAGCTTCCCACCAGCAGAGCGGCCGCGCCAAGGACGCCGCCAGCCAGCAGCTTAGGACCTGCAAGCTTCGCTATATTTTTAAACAATCGCGCCATGCACGCCCTGTTGGACGAAAAAGGTTAAGTTCAGCCTTCCCGATCGACCTCGGCCGCGGCGATCGCGGTGAGGTTCAGGATGCCGCGAGCAGTCACGCCCGGTGTCAGCACATGGATAGGTTGGGCCAACCCCATCAGCATCGGCCCTACAGTCGGCGAGCTGGAGGAGGCTGACAGCGCCGTCAGGGTGATGTTCGCCGAATCAAGATTGGGCATGACCAGCAGGTTCGCCGGTCCTTCAAATCGCGTGTCCGGGACGAGCCGCTCGCGCAGCGACTGGCTGAGCGCCGCGTCGGCATGCATTTCACCATCGACCAGCAGGTCCGGCGCCTGCGCGCGCACCAGCTGCAGCGCCGTCCGCATCTTTCGCGCGCTGGGGCTGTGCGACGCGCCGAAATTGGAGTGCGAAAGCAGCGCAACGCGCGGCGTCAGTCCGAAATGACGTAGCTCCGTCGCCCCCGCGATGGCCATTTCGGCAACCTGCTCGGGTGTCGGGTCGGGCACCATATGCGTGTCTGAAATGAACAGTGCACCTGCGTCCAGGATCAGGCCTGAAAGCGCATAAACCCGGCTATGCCCCGCCCGCCGATCGATGATCCGGAGCACATGTTCGACCTGGCCCCAATATTCGCTGTTCCCGCCAACCAGCGCGGCATCGACGCGCCCGGTGCGCAGCAGCATCGCTGCCGTGACGGTGGGCCGCCGATAGACATGACGCAGCAGTTCGGCCGTGGGGACGCCCTTGCGCGCGGCGATGGCGCGATATGCCTCCACCAATTCGGCAAGCAATTCATGGTCGGTCTCCGGATCGACCACCTCCACATCGCGGTCGAGTTCGAGCCGCAGGCCAAGGCCGGGCAGCTTCTGCTCCAATATGCGCCGCCGCGCAACGATGACCGGGCGGACAATCCCTTCATCCAGACCATCCTGGATCGCGCGCAGCACGCGTTCGTCCTCGCCTTCGCCATAGGCGATACGGCGGCAGGTGCCTCGTGCCGCTTCGAACACGGGCAACATCAGTTGCGCTGAACGCGTGTTCTGCTGCGCCAGCGATCGGCGATAAGCTTCGATGTCGAGCGAGCGCTTTGCCACGCCGCTATCCATCGCGGCCTTTGCCACGGCAGGCGCAATCTCGGCGATCAACCGGGGATCGAAGGGTGTGGGAATGATATAGTCCGGGCCAAACACGAGCCGACGCCCGCCATAGGCCTGCGCCACGCTGTCATGCGCGGGAAGCCGGGCCAGCGCGGCGATCGCCTCGGCCGCGGCGGCCTTCATCGCCTCGTTGATCTCGGTCGCTCGCGCGTCCAAGGCGCCCCGGAACATGTAGGGGAAGCACAGAACGTTGTTCACCTGATTGGGATAGTCGGAGCGGCCGGTCGCAACGATCGCATCGGGCCGTGCCTCGCGCGCGACCTCCGGGCGTATCTCCGGCTCCGGGTTCGCCAGAGCGAAGATCAGCGGATTGGGGGCGAGCAGCGGAAGCCATTCTGGCTTCAACACGCCCGGCGCCGACAGCCCCAGGAATATGTTTGCGCCCGGCAAGACCTCCGGCAACGTCCGTGCGTTGGTCTTGCGCGCGTAGCGGGCCATGTTGGGCAGCATGCCCTCGCGGCCCGAATGAATGACGCCGTCCTTGTCGGTCAGCGTCACATGCTCGACCGGCAGGCCCATCGACACCAGCAGATCGACGCAGGCCAGCGCCGCCGCGCCAGCGCCCGAAGTCACCAACCGCGCCTCAGCCAAGGTCTTTCCCTGCAGCACCAGCGCGTTGCGCACGGCCGCCGCCACGACGATAGCAGTACCATGCTGGTCGTCATGGAAGACGGGGATGTTCATCCGCTTCTTGAGTTCCGCCTCGATCGCGAAACATTCCGGCGCCTTGATGTCTTCCAGATTGATCCCGCCAAAGGTGGGTTCGAGCAAGGCCACGGCCTCGACGAACTTCTCGGGATCGGTCGTGTCCACCTCGATGTCGAAAACGTCGATGTCGGCGAATTTCTTGAAGAGGACCGCCTTGCCCTCCATCACCGGCTTCGACGCAAGGGCGCCGATCGATCCCAGTCCCAGCACCGCCGTGCCGTTTGAAATCACTGCGACCAGGTTCCCGCGCGCGGTGTAATCCATTGCCTTGTCGGGATCTTCAGCGATTTCAAGGCAGGGCGCCGCAACGCCTGGCGAATAGGCCAACGCCAGGTCGCGCTGGTTCACCATCCGCTTGGTAGGTTCGATCCGCAGCTTTCCGGGTTGCGGAAGACGATGATAATCCAGGGCTGCGCGGCGGGTGTTGTCGTCCATATGACGCGGCCTTATTCTTGATTGGGGTTAGTGGCAATGCCGCTGCGCCGGTAAATGGCGGATTTGCGTGTCTTGTCGGATAAGAGAACCTACTTGACCGCTGCGATGAAAAGCCCCGCTTGTGCGCCGGGGCGCTTCCCACTAAATCGCGCGCATGACATCGACCAACGACATTCGCCGCTCCTTCCTCGACTATTTCGGGGCGAACGGCCACACCATCGTTCCGTCAGCGCCGCTGGTGCCGCATAACGATCCCACGCTGATGTTCGTCAATGCGGGCATGGTGCCGTTCAAGAATGTCTTCACGGGTCTTGAAACCCGGCCCTATACGACAGCGACCAGCAGCCAAAAGTCGGTCCGGGCGGGCGGCAAGCATAACGATCTCGACAATGTGGGTTATACCGCGCGCCACCACACCTTCTTTGAAATGCTGGGCAATTTCAGCTTTGGCGACTATTTCAAGGAACAGGCGATCACTCATGCCTGGACCTTGTTGACGAAGGAGTGGGGGATTCCTGCGGACAAGCTCACCGCGACCGTCTACCACACCGACGACGAAGCCTTCGCCCTGTGGAAGAAGATTGCGGGCCTCCCCGAAGACCGCATCATCCGTATCCCGACCAAGGATAATTTCTGGGCGATGGGGGACAGTGGTCCCTGTGGTCCGTGCTCCGAAATTTTCTACGATCATGGCGATCATATCTGGGGCGGGCCTCCGGGATCGCCGGAAGAAGATGGCGATCGTTTCGTCGAAATCTGGAACCTCGTCTTCATGCAATATGAGCAGGAAGCGAACGAGATCGTTTCGGAACTGCCCAAGCCAAGCATCGACACCGGCATGGGCCTGGAGCGCGTCGCTGCCGTGTTGCAGGGCGTCCACGACAATTATGACACCGACACTTTCAAGGCGCTGATCGAAGAATCGGGCGCGCTGACGAAGACTGCTATTGATGGCGAGTTCAAGGCCAGCCATCGCGTCATCGCCGACCATCTCCGCTCGACCAGCTTCTTGATCGCAGATGGCGTGCTGCCCGCGAACGAAGGCCGCGGCTATGTCCTGCGCCGCATCATGCGCCGCGCCATGCGCCACGCGCACATCATCGGCGCGAAGGAGCCGTTGATGCATCGCCTCGTCGGTAGCCTCGTGTCTGAAATGGGTGGCGCCTATCAGGAACTGGTCCGCGCCCAGCCTCTGATCGAGGAAACGCTGCTGCGTGAGGAAACCCGTTTCCGCCAGACGCTGGAAAAGGGCCTGAAGCTGCTGGATGAAGCGACCGGCGACCTGGCCGAAGGCGGCACGCTGCCGGGTGAAACCGCGTTCAAGCTCTATGATACCTATGGCTTCCCCTATGACCTGACCGAAGACGCTCTGCGCTCGCGCGGCCTGACCGTCGATCGCGAGGGTTTCCACTCCGCCATGGCCGAACAGAAGGCCGCCGCGCGCGCCGCCTGGAAGGGCTCGGGCGAAAAGGCGTCGGACGAAATCTGGTTCGATATCGCCGAAAAAGCGGGCAACACCGAGTTCATCGGCTACAGCTCGACCGAGGGTGAGGGCGAGGTGCTGGCGATCGTCAAGGACGGTGTGAACTTCGACAGCGCGTCCGCCGGTGAGACGGTCACCATCGTCACGAATCAGACGCCTTTTTACGGCGAAAGCGGCGGCCAGATGGGCGACGCGGGTGCGATCACGTCGCTGTCCGGCCTCGTCGCCGATGTCGAGGATACCGCGAAGCCACTCGGCCGCCTGCATGCCCACAGGGCGAAGATCGGCCAAGGCAGCATCAAGGTAGGCGACACCGTTCATCTGTCGGTTGACGTGAACCGCCGCGACCGCATCCGCGCCAATCACAGCGCGACCCATTTGCTGCACGCCGCGCTCCGCAACACGCTGGGCGCGCATGTGACGCAGAAGGGCAGCCTCGTCGCGCCTGAACGCCTGCGCTTTGACTTCTCGCATCCTGAAGCGCTGACCCACAGCCAGATCGCATCGGTCGAAAGCCTGGTGAATGAGCAGGTGCGTCACAATGAACAGGTCACGACCCGCCTCATGACCCCGGATGATGCCATTGCGGCAGGGGCGATGGCCCTGTTCGGCGAAAAATATGGCGACGAAGTCCGTGTCCTTTCCATGGGGAAGGGCGATGCGAACAGCTATTCGGTAGAGCTATGCGGCGGCACGCACGTCAACGCGACGGGCGACATCGCGATCTTCAAGATCATCTCGGAAAGCGCGGTCTCCTCCGGGGTTCGCCGGATCGAGGCATTGACCGGTGAAGCTGCGCGCCTGTGGCTGACCGATCGCGAAGATCGTTTGCGCCAATCGGCCGCTGCGCTCAAGACCACCCCGGAAGAGGTGCCCGCGCGCATTGCGGCCCTCGTCGAACAGAGCCGGAAGCTTGAACGCGAACTAGCCGAAGCCAAAAAGGCGCTCGCTCTTGGCGGCGGCAATGCTGGTCAAGCGGCAGGTCCGGAAAAAGTTGGCAACATCGACTTCATCGGTCAGGTGATCGAGGGGCTCGATGCCAAGGAACTGCGCGGCATCGTTGATCAGAACAAGGCTACACTTGGTAGCGGGGTCTCCGCTATCCTGGCAGTCGTCGATGGACGCGCGAGCATTGCCGTTGGCGTAACCGACGATCTGGTCGGCTCGGTCAGCGCCGTCGATCTCGTCCGCGCAGGCGTCGAAGCGCTCGGTGGAAAGGGCGGCGGCGGTCGTCCTGACATGGCGCAGGGCGGAGGTCCTGAGGGTGACAAGGCTGCTGCGGCGATCGACGCGGTGAAGGCTGCTCTGGCCAGCGTACCTGCCTGATAGTTTGGTTGCTCACCCTCCTCACCAGCGAGAGCGCTTTGGCGAGGCTGGCGGTGGAGGGGGAGCGATACGGCCGGGCAGCAGCGGATTAACGTCGATGCACCTCATCAGGTATATAAGGCTGTCCTACAGCCCTATCTTTAGGATAATCCGCTTTCCGGCTCTTTGAACTAGTGAAGGTCGACGCGCAGAGCTCTGCATCTCGTCGTCCCTCCACTGGCAGATTACGGAATTTCATCCTGCCGTAGTCGCCGGAGCTTGGGCGCCGTCTCCATTTTGGCTGCGTCCTTGATCCCCAACCGCAGATCTTCACGCGTCTGATGGATCGACGCGATCACCGGCCCCATCGCAACACCTAGGTCGACCAGCGCGGTTTCGGCGAGTTGCAGTGAGCTTTCCAGCGTCTCGGGCACAGCATCGCTCGCACCGGCTTGGTAGAGCTGTGCCGCATGATCGGTATCGCGGGCCCGGGCGATAATGGGCAGGTCAGGCACCCATCCCCTGACGCGCTTCGTGACGCGCACGGAAAGCACCGGGTCATCCATGGTCAGGATCAGCGCGCGGGCATGGCCCAGCCGCAGCTTGTCCAGCATTTCGGCCCGCGCAACGTCGCCAAAGAGGATCGGGTAGCCACCGCGCCTGCCTTCGGCGACTACATCTGGGTCCGACTCGACAACGGTAAAACGCTGGTTGTGAACGCGCAGGAGGTCGCACACCATCCGTCCGACACGGCCGAAGCCGATGACGACAGCCGCAGCCTCGGTGCTTTCCTGCTGCAATTCAGGCGCATCCTCACCCAATGCCATTTCTAGCCTGCGAGCAATATCGTGCCCGATCCGTGCCAGAAGCGGCGTGATGGTCAGTCCGATCGCGGTAACGATCTGCCAAAAGGCTGCGGTAGAGGGCAGGATGAGTTTGGCGGCCGCCGCTGTCGACAGCACGATCAGGGTGGTTTCAGAGGGGCTTGCCATCAACAGGCCGACCTCAAGAGAAACGCCCTTGCGTGCTCCCGAGAAGTAGAGCAGCGCTGCCGTGACCAACGTCTTGGTGAGCACCACGCCGGCTACTGCAAGGATGAGGCTAGGCCAATTCGCCAGGATCAGTCGGACATCCAGGCTCATGCCGACAGTGATCAGGAACACGCCGAGTGCGAGACCCTTGAATGGCGCTGTCATCACTTCGACCTCGCCATGATATTCAGTCTCCGCAATCAGCAGGCCCGCCAAGAGCGCACCCACGATCGGGGATAGGCCAGCAAGCGAAGTGGCGATGCTGGAAACGATCACGACGAGCAGGCTGGCCGCAAGGAAGACTTCGGGGCTTTTGGTGCGCGCAGCCTGGCTGAAGATATGTGGAAGGAAGATGCGGCCGAGAACAAGCATTACCGCAATTGTGATGCCGCCCTTCAATAGCGTGTCCGCCAACTCGCCCCACGCTCCGTCGACGCTGGACGCTGCCGAAGGGGCGAGAGCGCCCAGCATGAAGATGATCGGGACAAGTGCCAGATCTTCGAACAGCAGCATCGCGAAAGCGGAGCGCCCTACAGCGCTTTGCGTGCCCACCATCGGTAGCACCACGGCTGTTGAGGACAATGCTAGGGCGAGGCCAAGCCCGATCGCGCCTGCAGGAGGCTGGCCGAGAAAGTAAAGACCCAATGCAATCAGCGTCGCGCCACCAAGCAGTTCAGCGGCGCCAACTCCAAAGACTTGGGCCCGCATGGTCCAAAGGCGGCGAAAACTAAGTTCCAACCCTATCGAGAAGAGCAATAATATGACGCCCAGCTCAGCGAAGGGCTCTATGGCTTCTCTATTCGATATGGTGACATGGTATAGCCAAGGATATTCCGCGACCAATGCGCCCAGGCCCGACGGCCCCACCGCCAGACCCACCAGAATAAAACCGATGACAGGACTGATCCTGAAGCGCGCAAAACCAGGGATCACCAGTCCTGCTGCCCCCAGAATGACGAGGGAGTCGCTGAAACTTTGAGGGTTGATCGCGCCGGCCATGCGGCATCATTGCGGGATGCGCGGGAGAATATCTAGCCTTGCAAGAAAAATCACATGCCGACGAGCGATGTGCCCTGGTGCGGACGGCGGGACTTGAACCCGCATTCCCAGGGGGAGGCGGATTTTAAGTCCGCTGCGTCTACCGATTTCGCCACGTCCGCGTGGCGCATCCCCTGACCGTTCCGCGCGCGCAGGTCAAGATGTGCTGATGATCACTGCGCCTTGGTGTTGAGCCGTTCGCGCATTTCCTTGCCGGGCTTGAAATAGGGTACGCGCTTGGCCGAAACCGGCACCTGCTCTCCAGTGCGAGGATTTCGTCCGGTGCGCGCGTCACGTGCACGGGTAGTAAAAGCGCCAAAGCCGCGCAACTCGACCCGCCCACCGCTGGAAAGGCGATCAACAATCTCTTTGAAGAAGAGATCGACAATCCTCTCGACCTCCTGAAGGCCAAGATCTGGATTTTCTTCTGCGAGCGTCTGAATCAATTCCGAACGTATCATTGGTCCTCCAGCTCCCCCTTCTGGTTCCCAGTTTAGTTATAGTGAGTCCCCCCTCACATGCAATTATCCAATGTCGGTAGTTGTTTTCTCATTTTGGGATGAAAAAGGCCCGCCGGGATGAAGTTCCCGGCGGGCCTATTACTTTAGTTAGATGCCGAAGGGATTAGCCTTCGTTCTTGGCCTTGAGTGCCTCACCCAAGATGTCGCCCAGCGACGCACCGCTGTCGGACGAACCATATTGAGCAACAGCCTGCTTCTCTTCTGCAATCTGCAGGGCCTTGATCGAGAAGGTCGGCTTCTTGGCGCGATCGAAACCGGTCACCAAGGCGTCGAACTTCTGACCGATCTGGAAACGCTCCGAACGCTGCTCGTCGCGGTCGCGGCCAAGATCGCTGCGCTTGATGAAGCCGGTGGCGCCATCCTCGCCAGCCTGGACTTCCAGGCCGCCGTCGCGGACTTCCAGAACCGTGACGGTGATCGTCTGGTTCTTGTTGAGACCAGCTGCAGCAGCAGTGGTGCCGCCAGCGGCCGGGCCGCCACGCTCAAGCTGCTTCATGCCAAGGCTGATGCGCTCCTTCTCGACGTCGATGTCGAGAACGACGGCGGAAACCGTCTCGCCCTTGCGGTGCAGGGCCAGCGCGTCTTCGCCGGAGATGCCCCAGGCGATGTCCGACATGTGGACCATGCCATCGACGTCGCCGTCCAGACCGATGAACAGGCCGAACTCGGTTGCATTCTTGACTTCGCCTTCGACGGTCGAGCCAATCGGATGACGTTCGGCAAAGCTGTCCCAGGGGTTGTTCTGGGCCTGCTTGAGGCCAAGGCTGATGCGGCGCTTTTCGGGATCGACTTCGAGGACGATGACGTCGACTTCCTGGCTGGTCGAAACGATCTTGCCGGGGTGGACGTTCTTCTTGGTCCAGGACATTTCCGAAACGTGGACCAGACCTTCGATGCCCGGCTCCAGTTCGACGAACGCACCATATTCGGTGATGTTCGTGACGCGGCCCGACAGCTTCGCACCGACCGGGTACTTGGCGGCGGCGCCTTCCCACGGATCGCTTTCCAGCTGCTTCATGCCAAGGCTGATACGCTGGGTGTCGCGGTTGATGCGGATGATTTGGACACGGACGGTGTCGCCGATGTTGATCATCTCGTTCGGGTGGTTGATGCGCTTGTAGCTGAGGTCGGTGACGTGCAGCAGGCCGTCGATGCCGCCCAGGTCAACGAACGCACCATAGTCGGTGATGTTCTTGACGACGCCCTCGATGATCTGACCTTCGGCCAGTGTCTGGATGAGGCCGCTGCGCTGTTCGGCGCGGGTTTCTTCCAGAATGGCGCGGCGAGACACGACGATATTGCCGCGGCGGCGATCCATCTTGAGGATCTGGAAGGGCTGCGGAATGTCCATCAGCGGAGTGACGTCGCGCACGGGGCGAATGTCGACTTGCGAGCCGGGCAGGAACGCCACGGCGCCGTCGAGATCGACGGTGAAGCCGCCCTTGACGCGGCCGAAGATGACGCCTTCGACGCGGGCATTTTCGGTGAATTCGGATTCCAGCTTGTCCCAGGCGGCTTCGCGGCGAGCGCGGTCGCGTGACAGCATGGCTTCGCCATGGGCGTTCTCGACGCGATCGACATAGACTTCGACTTCGTCGCCGACCTTCAGGTCAGCCTTCTGGCCCGGCGCGGCGAATTCGCGCAGCGGCACGCGGCCTTCCGACTTCAGGCCGACGTCGATCAGCGCCATGTCGTTTTCGATGCCGGTTACGGTGCCCTTGACGACGCGGCCTTCAAAGCCGCCATCTTCACCACCGAGTGATTCATTGAGAAGCGCGGCGAAATCGTCGCGCGAGGGGAGTGCCGTAGAGGCCATAAAAAGTCCTTCACACATCATTGCTGGCCTACCGGTTGTATCCGGTGGTCTTTCAGGCCAAACCGCCCGCACGGCCGAATACCGCACGAACATCCTTCGGGCCGTGATGGCGAACGCCCCCGCGGAAAAGCGAAAAGGGCGCCTGGGATTCCCAAGCGCCGTCATCGCGTCAGGCCTTTTGCCGACGTTCCAACTGGGCGTCCACCAGTGCAATGGCCTGCCGGACGGCCGCGTCTATAGTCAAATTGCTGGTGTCGAGCAAGTCCGCGCCGTCGGCCATTCGCAATGGAGCGTGGTCCCTGCTCATGTCTCGCGTATCGCGAGCCTGAATGTCCGCGATCAGGCTGTCCATATCGGGTCGGCTGCCGTGAGACAGGGCGTCGTCATAACGGCGCTGGGCACGGACGTGGACGCTTGCCGTGACGAAGATCTTGGCATCCGCGTCTGGCGCAATGACGGTGCCGATGTCGCGGCCGTCAAGGATCGCGCCTCCGGGGCGGGTAGCGAAGTCGCGCTGCCGCTTGACCAGCGCTTGACGGACGCTTTGGTGGATCGACACGCGGGAGGCGAGGGATCCGACGGCTTCGCTCCGCAGAGCCGGATCAGCGAGGACGCCGTCGTTGAACGAGCAAGCCGCCAGCGCATCGGCTTCATGATCCGGATCGCCACCTGTTTTTAGAACGGCAAGGCCAACTGCCCGATAGAGCAGTCCGGTATCAAGCACGGGCAAGCGATAGTGGCGCCCTAGCGCCTTGGCGATGGTGCCCTTGCCTGAAGCTGCAGGGCCATCGACGGCGATGATCATGATGCTTTGCCTTTCCGCAGCGCCTTGGCGAGCCCGACAAGAGCGATGATCGCCCACACGACTTCCAGCGCCAGCGACGCCATGTTGAAATGAACCGTCAGCGAATAGAGGAGGAGCAGCGATCCAATCAGGTTCAGCAGGTTGAAAAGGGTGAAGTTCAATATTTTCGCCATATTGCTGTACGCATAGGCGATGACCATCAACCCGCTGCCGATCAGCCCCACTATATCGGCGAGATCGAAGGTCATGCTATGGCGCCCAGCTGTTGCAGCAGGGCAGTAAAGCCGGGAAAGCTCGTCGCGACCGGTCGCATATCATCGATGGTCACGCCGTTCTTCGACACGAGCCCTGCAACCGCGAAGCTCATCGCGATCCGGTGATCAAGCTTGGTCGCGATCGGGCCGCCGCCGGGCAGGGGGGCGCCGCCAGTGCCCTCAATGACAATGCCGTCTTCCAGTTCTTCCACGGTCACGCCAATGGCGCGCAGACCCTGGGCCATGGTGGTGATGCGATCGGACTCCTTGACGCGTAATTCCTCAAGGCCGCGGAACGTGCTGCGCCCCTCGGCGAAAGCTGCCGCGACGAATGCGACGGGATACTCATCGATCATCGATGGGGCGCGAGCCGGATCTGGCTCGACGCCTTTTAACGCGGACGCCGTCACGACTATGTCGCCCACGGGTTCGCCACCGACCTCTCGGGGATTATCGATGACGACGTTGCCGCCCATTTCCCGCAGGAGATCGATCAATCCGGCCCGAGTGGCATTAAGCCCGACATTGCCGATCGTGATCTTGGATCCCGGAACAAGCAGAGCTGCGACGATCGGGAAAGCTGCAGAGGAAGGATCGCCAGGCACCGTGATGCTTTGCGGGCGCAGTTCAGCTTCTCCTTTCAAGGTGATGATGCGCGCGCCCTCGGCGTCAACCTCTACCTCCAGCTCAGCGCCGAAACCTTTCAGCATGCGTTCGCTGTGATCGCGAGTCGGAATGGGTTCAACGACGCGCGTGATGCCCGGGGTGTTCAGGCCTGCGAGCAGAATCGCAGACTTGACCTGGGCGGAAGCTACCGGGAGGCGGTAGTCCAATGGCACAGCCGGGCAGGCGCCCCGCATGGTCAGCGGCAATCGGTTGCCTGGGCTGGCGGTGAAGCTGGCCCCCATGCGGGAAAGTGGCTCCGTCACACGTCCCATTGGACGCTTGCTGAGCGATGCATCACCTGTGAATGTCGCGGTGATCGCATGGCTAGCGATCAGGCCCATGAGGAGGCGGGTCGATGTGCCACTATTTCCCATGTCCAAGGCGGATTGCGGTTGCAGCAATCCGCCGACCCCAACGCCCCGAATGTGCCAGATGCCATGGCCGTCCCGCTCTATCTGGGCGCCCATCGCGCGCATGGCCGCGGCTGTGGCCAGGACATCCTCACCTTCGAGCAATCCCTCGACCCGGCTCTCTCCAACAGCCAGTGCGGAAAGCATGAGCGAGCGGTGCGAAATGCTCTTGTCACCTGGCACTCTCACGCTGCCGGCGAGGGGCTGCGCGCTCGTGAAAGTCATCGGGAGCGGACGATCGGAAGAAGCGGTCAATGGGTAATCCGTTTTGCAGGAACTAAAAATCGCGCCCGGCTTTTGACAGCGCGGTCCTGCTATGGCAAGGCGCCCGTCGCTTCGCGGACGACATGGTCGTGCCGCGTGATATTCGTTTAAGCACTCGCAAGAAGGACAAGGCCGGACATGGTCAAGGCTGAATGGGGCACGAAGCGTACCTGCCCGAAATGCGCCACGCGCTTCTATGACCTGGGCAAGGACGACCCGGTCACCTGCATCAACTGCAACACTGCCTGGGAACCCGAGCCCGTACTTAAGTCGAAGCAGCCTCTGCCTTATGAGGAAGCGCCCAAGAAGGTCATCGAGACTGCCGATGGCGAATTGGAGTCGGCGGATGACGATCTGGATCTGGATCTGGACGTTGATGATGACGGCGACTCGCCAGACAATGATGTCGATCTGGGCGGGGACGACGACCTCGGTGTCGATGCTGCTGGCGACGATGGCGACGACGATAATTAAGTGATTTTCTGCTTGCCAAGGAAGTTGCTGCCTCCTAATGGCAGCGACCTCCGAGGCGCTGGACCCAAACAGCGCCAACATTGGGAACGGGGCCTTAGCTCAGCTGGGAGAGCGCCTGCATGGCATGCAGGAGGTCAGCGGTTCGATCCCGCTAGGCTCCACCAATGTTTGGATCAGCATTGATCTGGCGGCATTGTCCAAGTGCCAAGATCGGTATAGAATTAATTGAAGGCTGTCGTGGAATATCGATGACGCCTTCTATTTTTGACGCGGCGTCAGGCTGCGCCGGGATGGGGCCTTAGCTCAGCTGGGAGAGCGCCTGCATGGCATGCAGGAGGTCAGCGGTTCGATCCCGCTAGGCTCCACCAATGTTTGGATCAGCATTGATCTGGCGGCATTGTCCAAGTGCCAAGATCGGTATAGAATTAATTGAAGGCTGTCGTGGAATATCGATGACGCCTTCTATTTTTGACGCGGCGTCAGGCTGCGCCGGGATGGGGCCTTAGCTCAGCTGGGAGAGCGCCTGCATGGCATGCAGGAGGTCAGCGGTTCGATCCCGCTAGGCTCCACCAAACCTTCCTAGGATTGTTCTATAGCCCGTCGGCGACGTAGAGGCGCGTTGTGGGCGTTCAATGTTCGCGCTTTCCGCCAGATTGGACGCGAGCTTGTATGCCACCGGAATCATGGAACGGGCATATACCGGGCCTATCCGTGGCGACGTGGAGCTCATCCGTCCTGCCATAGCGAGGGTGGCGACCAGCCTCCCCGCGATAACGCAGCAGACCTGAGGCCGCGTCAAGCGGGCTGTACGAAGCTGTCCATCACACGTTTGCGGCCTGCTGTTTCAAAGTCGATTTCCAGCTTGTTGCCTTCAATCTCGGCGATCGTGCCGTAGCCGAACTTCTGATGGAACACCCGCAATCCCACTTGCATGTCGTCCCGGCCCTTGTTGCCAAGCGATACGGCTGATGCGCGCGCTTCCACAATCCGCACATTCTCCCGCGTAAACTGGCCGCTTTGCTGCGCGCGCTGCCAGCCCGGGCCACGACCGCCGCCTCTCTGCACATTGGCAAAAGGATCAGCTCGTTCCGACCAGTTGGCTCGCCACAGTGACGCCCCGCCGGTCATGCTGCTTTCCTCCTCGACATGTTCCGGCGGCAGCTCGCCTACGAAGCGTGACGGGATAGAGCTTGTCCACTGACCATAGATTCGCCGGTTGGCAGCGTGCAGGATGATACAAAGCTTCCGAGCCCGGGTGATCGCGACGTAGGCCAGTCGGCGCTCCTCCTCCAGACTGTTGAGCCCGCCTTCATCAAGGGCGCGCTGGGATGGGAAAATGCCTTCTTCCCACCCGGCCAGGAACACGGTGTCAAACTCAAGCCCCTTGGCTGCGTGGATGGTCATGATGGTGACTTTCCGTTCTTCCGCCTGGGCATCATTGTCCATGACTAGTGACACATGCTCCAGAAACGCGCCGAGCGTTTCATATTCCTCCATAGCGCGGGTGAGCTCGTTCAGGTTTTCAAGGCGCCCGGCACTTTCCGCAGTGCGCTCCGCCTGAAGCATCGCGGTATAGCCGCTTTCGTCGAGTATCTGGCGCGCCAGTTCGGCATGCGGCAACTGCGCTGCCCTGTCGCGCCAGCGAGCGAGGTCTCCGATGAAGGCTCCAAGCGCGCGACGCGCCTGCGGCGTCATCTCGTCCGTGTCCAGAATGCGCGCTGCCGCCAGCGCCAAGGGAATGCCTTCAGCTCTCGCCAGGCGGTGAAGCTTCTCTACGGCCTTGTCGCCCAACCCTCGTTTGGGAACATTGACGATCCGTTCGAATGCCAAGTCATCGGCCGGTTGGTTGACAAGGCGCAGATAGGCAAGCGCATCCCGGATTTCGGCGCGTTCGTAAAAGCGGAACCCGCCCACGATCCGGTATGCTAGGCCGATCTGGATGAAGCGGTCTTCAAACTCGCGAGTCTGATGCTGTGCCCGGACCAGGATCGCCACATCATCCAGCGACTGACCCGATCGCTCCAGTGCCTCTATCTCGTCACCAACGCGGCGAGCTTCCTCTGGCCCGTCCCAGACGCCGATCACGCGCACCTTTTCGCCGATATCGATATCGGTCCAAAGCGTCTTGCCCAGTCGGTTGCCATTCTCTGCGATGACGCCGGAGGCAGCGCCAAGGATATGCGGCGTGGACCGGTAATTCTGTTCCAGTCGGACGATCTTGGCGCCGGGAAAGTCCTTCTCGAATCGAAGGATGTTGGCCACCTCGGCACCGCGCCACGAATAGATGGACTGGTCGTCGTCACCCACGCAACAAATATTCTTGCGCTGCTGGGCGAGCAGGCGCAGCCACAGATATTGGCTGCTGTTCGTGTCCTGATATTCGTCCACCATGATATAGCGGAACCGCTGCTGATAGTTTTCCAGCACGTCGCGGTGGCGCTTCAGGATCGTCAACACATGGAGCAGCAAGTCGCCAAAGTCGCAGGCGTTCACATCACGCAGCCTAGCCTGATAAGCGGCATAGAGCTTCTGGCCGCGGCCATTCGCATAGGCTTCGCTCTCTCCCGCACTGATCTCGTCCGGCGTGAGCCCCTTGTTCTTCCACTGGTCGATCAGTCCCCCCAGTTGCCTGGCTGGCCATCGCTTTTCATCGATGCCCTCTGCCTGGATCAACTGTTTCATCAGGCGCAATTGATCGTCGGTATCCAGGATGGTGAAGTTGGACTGAAGCCCCACCAATTCCGCGTGACGGCGCAGCATCTTCGCGGCGATGGCATGGAAGGTTCCAAGCCAAGGCATTCCTTCGACCGCTGGACCAATCATGCGCCCGACGCGCTCGCGCATTTCGCGCGCGGCCTTGTTGGTGAAGGTGACTGCCAGGATTTCGGATGGGTAGGCACGACGCGTGGCGACAAGATGAGCAAGGCGGGCAGTCAGCGCAGCGGTTTTGCCCGTGCCTGCTCCCGCCAGGACGAGGACGGGACCCTCGACCGTGAGTACTGCTTCCCGCTGAGGTTCATTCAGCCCCTGAAGATAGGGAGGATCATTAGGCGAGGGGACGGGCAGGGTCATGGTCAACAACTAGGGAGCAGGGGAAGGGTGGGCAAGGGTCAGCCTCTTGCAGCGATCACTGATCTATGAGAACAAAAGGCGAATCACGCAAGGGGAAACGCGATGGTCACGGGACGATGCCAGTGTGGATCGGTTCAGTATGAGGCCGAGGGTGAGCCAGTCTACAGCGCCATTTGTCATTGCACCGATTGTCGCCGCAGTGCCGGCGCGCCTATGGTCGGGTGGGCGCTATTTGCCGAAGACAAGGTGAAGGTGACGGGCGAGCCTAAGCTTTACCGATCTTCTCAAGATGCTACGCGGCACTTTTGCGCGGATTGTGGTACCGGCTTGTTCTATCGCAACCCCAGCAGTTTTCCGGGCATGGTGGATATTCAAACTTCTACGTTGGACGATCCATCGGCATTTCCTCCCGTCATTCATGTGCAGTGGGCGGAAGCTGTGCCATGGATGGAGCGCGCGCACCAATTGCCACATGTTGATCGATACCCGGAGCATTGACGCCTAGCCTCTGTTCGCAGCAGCAGGACAACGGCTCGTCGCCGGTATCGGAACGCCTGCGTCACCGATCTGGTTCTTCACCCGCCAAGAGGCAGAACGGGGTGAAGGACAGGAAAGGATAACCCATGAAATCGATCATCCTTGCAAGTGCCGCAATGCTGGCTTTTTCCACGGGCGCTACTGGCATCGCGATCGCTCAGGGTGTGCCGGACAGCACGGCCCAGCCGCCGGCCACTGATACAATGCCTGCCGATCCCGCGACACCGGCAACCCCGGCTGATCCGAATGCTGGCCAGCCGACCGGCGCGGTTCCGGCCGATACGGGCATGGCGCCAGCGTCTCCCGCAGTTCCAAGAGACCCGGCTGCACCGATGGGGAGCTCCGCCAATCCGGTGACCGTCGGCGGCAACATGACGCCGCCGCCCGCAGGAGGGAAAGACTATCCGCTATGCAGCCGGACGGTGCAGGACAGCTGCATCAATCCAGGCGAGGCGCCGCGGTCGAAGAAGGCGCGCATGCGTCGCTGATTTGAGGAAGACGGCTGGGCAAGGCGGCGATCAACGCCGCCAGCCCGGTCTTGTCCTTAGCCGCATCGGCCAGGCTGTGCTGATCGAGGACGGCTAGGAACGCGGCTGTCGCGGCCTTCAATATGCCCGAGAGGCCGCAGGCGGAGCGTAGGCCGCAGCCTCCGCAATCTGCGAGGTTCATGTCGGTTTCGGTATAGCGGATGACGTCGCCCAGGCTCATGAGGTCGGGCGAGCGGGCGAGCGTGAAGCCGCCGCCTCTCCCCCGTTGGGTGGTGATGAAACCGCCTTGTCCGAGATGATGGACCACCTTCATCAGATGGTTGCGTGATAGAACATAGGCGTCGGCGACCTCGGGGATGGTCGCGCGGCCGGTGGGCGTGACTGCCAGATGGATGAGGACGCGCAGGGCGTAGTCGGTGTGGCGAGTCAATTGCATGAGGGAATGCGTTAATTGAAAGCGATTTCACGATCAAACATGTAGATGGTTTACATGTTTAAAGATGGAACGTAAATGCACCTTTATCGAGTCTTTCATCAGAGGGGTGCATCATGAACCAGTTGAGCGCTGAAACCATCGCGATCGTCAAAGCCACCGCGCCTGCGCTTCGCAGCCATGGGGTGGAGATCACCACCGCCATGTACGCACGCCTGTTTCAGGATGCATCGATCAAGGACATGTTTGACCAAGCCGCGCAGGAAAGCGGTGAGCAGCCCAAGCGCCTGGCCGCTGCGATCCTGGGTTATGCCGAGAATATCGACAAGCTGCAGGCGCTGACCGGCGCGGTCGAGCGGATGGTGCAGCGGCATGTCGAAACCGGCGTGAAGGCCGAGCATTATCCCAAGGTCGCCGAGGCGCTGCTGCCCGCGATCCGTGATGTGTTGGGGGCTGAGGTCGCCACCGATGCGGTTCTGGAGGCCTGGGGCAAGGCGTACTGGTTCCTGGCTGATATCCTGATTGGCAAGGAAGCGCAGGCTTATGAGGATGCTGAGGCCGCTTGATTTTCTGGAGAGAGGCGCCTGGGGCGTTCCCCTCTCCCTACCTCTCCTCTGAAGGGGAGAGGGGATCAGGTAGGTCTGCGAGACCAGCGTTGTTATTTTAAAGTTAGGCAGCTCTTAAGAGGGTCAGCCGTGCCTTGCCGATGTCGCGGGTGGCGTCGATGGTAAAGCCTTTCACCTCGACATCCTCGCGGCGGTCGGTTTCGATGCTGACCCAGGTCGCAGGGCCGGTCCAGCCGAGGCGGCTGAGCTTGTCCAGCGCCACCGCGCCCGCGCCGGTATTGTAGGGCGGGTCCATGAAGATGAGGTCCAGCGGCTTGGATGCTGGGCCGAGCGACATCACGCTGCTCTGGCGAATGTCAGGGCGCACCCCGAACCGGTCGCCATTGGCGCGGATCGCGTCGAGAGCAGGTTTGTCCTGCTCTACGAAGAGGCAGCTTGCCGCGCCGCGTGACAGGGCTTCAAAGCCCAGCGCTCCTGATCCTGCGAAGAAGTCGCCGACGTTCAGCCCTTCGAAGGAGCCAAGGCGGCTTAGCAGCATGGAAAAGAGCGTTTCGCGCGTGCGGTCGGCTGTCGGGCGTGTGGCATCGCCCTTTGGTGCGGTGAGCGGGCGGCCGCGCCATTGGCCTGCGATAATTCTCATTGGATGGCGTCCGTGCAGAGTTCAGGATTTTGGCGTCTTCAAGCTCTTGCGGAAGACGATGAGGTCGTGCTGCCGCACCTCCTCCACCGCGCCGGATGCGAGCTCGCCAAGATGGAATGGGCCGTAGCTGGTGCGAATGAGCCGGTTCACCTGAAGCCCGAGATGTTCCAAGACGCGGCGGACTTCGCGGTTCTTGCCTTCGGTCAGCGTCATTTCGATCCACTGGTTGCGACCAGTGCGGCGCTCCAGATTGGCTTCGATCTGGCCGTAACGGATGCCGTCAATTTCTATGCCCATGAACAGGTCTTCAAGCTGGGCCTGGCTGACTTCGCCGAATGCGCGGGCGCGATAGGTGCGGGGGACGCCCGTGGCGGGCAGCTCCATCTGCCGCTTGAATTCCCCGTCGGTGGTGAGGAGCAACAACCCTTCGGTCGTCATGTCGAGGCGGCCGATGGGCATTACGCGTGGCAGGTCGGCGGGCAAGCGGTCATAAATCGTCGGGCGGCCACGCGGGTCGCGCTCTGTGGTGAGATAACCAGCGGGTTTGTGGAAGAGGAACAGCCGTGCGGGAGCGGGCTGGGCGACTGGCGTACCATCGACTGCAACGCCGTTGAGCGATGCCAGCAAGGTCGCGGGCGTGGAGACCGCTTCCCCGTGGAGGGTGACGCGGCCCTCCTCGATCATCCGCTCGACTTCCCGGCGGGAGGCGACCCCGGCGCGGGCGAGCAGCTTGGCGATACGTTGCGGCTCATCCTTGCCGCTGGCCGCAGCAGCCGAGCGGGCCGGATGGGGGTTGGCGGGTTTGGCCGGAGCAGCCTTTGCCTTTCGAAAAGGCGGGCGAGCGGCGCGCGTTCCGGCAGAAGGCTTGTCCTGCGAAGGGCGCCGGGGGCCGCCCGGTCCTGCCCTGCGCGGCGGTCCTGATTTTTTCGGCGGCTCCACGCTCGGTTCCTTTAACGAAGCAGCGGCGCTTCCCATATGGCAAGCACCGGAAAATGACGAAAGGTGCCGTGCCATCGCCCAATGCGGAGGACCGGCCGCAACTCCCTTGGGATGCTGCGCGTTTGATCGGTTGCATGGCGCATATGGGGCGGATCGGCAAATGTTTTTCGGGCTAGTCAAAGGGGACTCGAAGCCAAGGCAGCAGGGACAGGCGATCCGCAGCGTGCTGGTCGTCGAAGACGAGCCGTTGGTCGCGTTCGACAATGAGCATGTGCTGGAGCAGGCCGGTTATCGGGTCGCGGCGACCGTGGATGATTATGACCATGCCATCCGTGTGATCGAGCAGGATGAGGTCGATCTGGTGATCGCCGATATCACGCTACACGGGGACAAGACCGGCATTGATGTGGCGCGGCATGCCTATGGGAAGGGCTTGGCCGTGCTGTTCGTCAGCGGGACTTGTCCGGTGGATGCGCATGAGATGGCGGTCGGGTGCCTTGCCAAGCCGTTTCTGCCGCGTGATTTGGTGGCCTCTATCGGGGTGATCGAGGCGTTGATGGCTGGTGCGGATCGGCCGCGGTTGCCGAGGGGGCTGCATCTGTTTTGAGGATTTTGGGGCGCGGTGGGGCGTAGCGGCTGACGACCAAGCGAAGACATTCCCCTCCCGCAGGCGGGAGGGGCTAGGGGTGGGCGCGAGCGCAGCGAGCTTCTACCTTAGCCGTTAAAAATCAACGCGGGGTTGCGC